>NZ_JBJGZO010000002.1:0-329540 GCF_054050575.1 Blastococcus sp. SYSU D00868 | reverse complement strand
CCGCCCGCCCCCCCCCCCCCCCCCCCCCCCCCCCCCCCCCCCCCCCCCCCCCCCCCCCCCCCCCCCCCCCCCCCCGCCCCGCCCCGGCGGCGCCCCGGGCCTGGAGCCGGACATGGAGCCCCGGCTCGACGAGTTCCTGCTGGCCCGCATCGCCGAGGACAAGCGCGTCGCGACGCAGGCCGCGGCCGGGTGGCCGGCCGGCGGCCCGGGCGAGGGCCTGCCCGCGGCGGCGCGGGAGCACGTGGCCCGGCACGACCCGGAGGCGGTGCTGGCCGACTGCGCCGCCCGCTGGCGGCTGGTGCTGGCCTGCCGCGAGCTGCGGCCGGAGCTCGCGTTCGTCGGGGCGCGGCAGCGCGGCCTGGCCGACTTCCCGGTGCCCCCGGCCGACTCCCACCAGCTCGCCGCCCTCGCCCTCGCGCTGCTGGCCCTGCCCTACGCCGACCACCCCGACTACCGCCGGGAGTGGCGCCCCTGACGGCCGGACGCGGCGGGTCAGCCGCCCGGTAGCCGCACGACGTCGGCCAGGACCCCGCCGGCGTCGTCGAGCCGGCCCGGCGCCGGGCTGTCGTACACCACCAGCAGCCGGGACCCGTCGTCGCCGAGCAGCCCGATGCCCTCCGCGTGGTCGTCGCCCTCGCCGTGGGGCAGCGCCACCTCGCGGGTCAGCAGCTCGCCGCGGACGACCTGCGGCGCCTGCGCCGCCAACGCGCCGTGCCAGCGGTACACGCGCACGGGCCCGTCCAGGTCCATCGTCGGCCCGGCCAGCACCAGCAGGTCCTCGCCGTGCGGGCACAGGTCCCGCACGCCCAGCCCGTCCAGCCGCAGCACGTGCGTGCGGTAGCCGCGGTCGTCGTCGTCGAACGGGCGCAGCCGCAGCCGGGCGGGGTCGTGCGGGTCGACCTCGGGCCGCAGCTCCAGCACCACCGCCCAGCCGCGCAGCACCGGCCCGCGCAGCCCCAGGTACACCCGGTCGCCGGAGACGGCGACGCCCTCGACGTCCAGCCCGTTGTCCTTGCCGGGGATCGCCAGGAACGGGGCCAGGTGCTCGTCGTCGGCGAGCACCTCGCGCAGGTCGGGCGCGAGGACGGCGGCGAGGTGCCGCTCGCCGTCGACGGTCAGCTCCCGGACCGGGGTGGGCAGGCCGTCGGCCTCGGCCACCGGGATCCGCGCGAGCAGCTGCCGGTTGGCCTGGCCGGTCACCCGCGCCAGCCGGCGCAGCGCCTTCTCGCCGTCGTGCCTGCTCTTGACCCGCCGCCGGCGCAGGCTGTGCGACCCCACCGCCCACAGGAACCGGCCCGAGCGGGCGAGCCCCTCGACGTCGGCCTCCTCCGCGGCGTCCTCGCCCGGCAGGGTCACCAGGTCGGCGAGGCGGACCGTGGTCTGCCGCCCGTACTCCCGCGGCCGGGCGGGGTCGTCGGCGACCAGCCGCTCGATGGTCGCCGTCTCGTCCCCGGCGACCCACAGCACCGGGCCGTCGCTGCGGACGGCGGAGAGGTTCGTGTGCGTGCGCGCCTCGCGGGACGCCGCGGAGAACGTCAGCCGGACCGTCCGCTCGACGGTCACAGCCAGCCGCGCCGGGCGCCGAGCTGCCGCACCGCGGCGTCCAGCCGCCCGGCGACCGCCCGGACGTCGGTGTCGGTGTGGGCCAGCCGCATCCTGCCCGCGGCGTCGCTGCCCTCGGTGAGCAGCCCGCCGCGCCGGTCGACCTCCAGCACGACCTCGACGCCCGACGGGTCGGCCAGGAAGGTCACCTCCAGCTCGTTGACCCGGCCGCGCAGGTCGCGGGGCGGCGCGAACTCGACCTCCTGGTAGAAGGGCAGCTCGCTGCCCCGGATGCGGCCCTTCTCCACGTCGGCGCCGCGGAACGCGAAGCCGAGGGCGTCCAGCGCCTGCAGCACGGTCCGCTGCACCGGCAGCGGCAGCACGGTCACCGGGTCGAGGTCGCCGGCGTCGACGGCGCCGGGGATGTCCACGCGGGTCCGCAGGCCGACCCGCATGCCGCGCAGGTGCCAGCCGTCCAGGCTGGTGATCGGGCACTGCCACGGGACGGCGAAGGAGAACCGGCCGCTGCGCTGCTCGCCGGGGGCGATGGTCGAGGCGCCGGCGACCACCGTGGTGCCGAAGACGGCGTTCTCGTGCCAGGAGCTGTCGCCGCTCTCCACCTCGACGGTGGCCTCCAGGGCGACCCGGATCTCGGCGATCTCCTGCGGCACGGCGCCGCCGGTGACGTGCACGGTGCCGGTCACCGTGCCGCCCGGAGTCGTCTCCGGGGAGTCCAGCACCGTCTCGACGCTCGCGCCGCCGGCGCCGAAGCGCGCCAGCACGTTCCGGAAGGCCACCGGTCCGTTCCTCTCAGCCGTGGGGTGGGGTCGGGGAGCAGCCTGTCAGGCCGGCCGGCGGCGGGGGAGCGCCAGCGCCGCGGCCAGGCCGGCGCCGACCACGCCGGTGCTGACCGCGAACGCCACCTGGTAGGAGGCGACGTCGGTCAGCCAGCCGGCGACCAGCGGCCCGGCGACGGCGCCGAGGTCGGCCGCCATCTGGAAGACGGCGACCACCCGCCCGCCGCGCGCCGGGCTGACGTCGCCCACCAGCGCCGCCGGCACGCTGGCCAGCAGCGACGCCGCCAGGCCGTAGGCGGCCATGGACAGCAGGAACACCCGGTCGCCGGGGGCAGCACCAGCAGCGCCAGGGCCGCGGTGCCCAGCGCCCCGCCGAGCACCAGGGACGGGCGGCGTCCCCACGTGTCGGCCAGCCGGCCCGACCGCAGCAGCCCCAGCGCCTGCGCCGCCGACCCGGCCAGCAGGCCGGCGCCGGCCCAGGCGGCGCCGCGGCCGAGCTCCTCGGTCACGTACAGCGGCACCAGCGAGTTGCGGACGCCGAACAGCACCCAGCCGACCCCGAGGTTGGCCACCAGGGCCGCGACGTAGGCCCGCGACCGCAGCGCCGCGGCCAGCGGCACCGGGCCCTCGTCGAGGTCCGGCCCGGGGTCGCCCGCCCCGCGGCCCGCCGGTGCCCGCAGCAGGACCAGCGCCACCGCCCCGGCCACCAGCAGCGTCGCGGCGTACAGCAGGAACGGCAGCCGCGGCGACAGCTCGGTGAGCAGCCCGCCGGCGGCCGGGCCGGCGATGCCGCCGAGGATGAAGCCGCCCTGCCAGGTCGCGGCGGCGCGGCCGCGGTGCGTCGGCGGGGACACCCGCAGCAGCAGCGCCAGCGCGGCGACGGTGAACATCGCGCTGCCGACCCCGCCCGTCGCGCGCAGCGCCAGGAAGACCGGGAACGAGCCGGCCAGCCCGGCCAGCCCGGTGGTGACGGCGACGACGACCAGCCCGGCGGCCAGCACGGTCCGCTCGCCGAACCGCTCGACCAGGGCGCCGCCGCCGAAGGCCGAGACGAACCGGAAGAACGCGAACGCGCTCACCGCCAGGCCCACCGCGGTGGTGCCGACCCCGTAGTCGCGGGCGAACAGCGGGATCGCCGGCGCGACGACGCCGAACCCCAGCGCCACCACGAAGGCGACGACCGCCAGCACCCGCACCTCGCGCGGCAGCCCGCCCGCCCCGTCGCGTCGCACGAGCGCCGATGCTCGCACGCCCGCCCCGGGACTACCGTCGCCGGCGTGGCAGGCGAGGAGCAGGACCCGGGCCGGGCGGTCCGGCCGCTGGAGGAGTCGATCCGCACCGACCTCGGCGGCGCGCTGGACTACGCCGGCTACCTGGACCTGGACCGGCTGCTGAGCGCCCAGCACCCGCGCAGCAGCCCCGAGCACCACGACGAGCTGCTGTTCATCGTCCAGCACCAGACCAGCGAGCTGTGGTTCAAGCTCGTGCTGCACGAGCTGCGGGCGGCGTGCGGCTACCTGGCCGCCGACGACCTCGGCCCGGCGCTGAAGTCCCTGGCCCGCGTGAAGAACGTGCAGCGGACCCTCACCGAGCAGTGGTCGGTGCTGGCCACCCTGACCCCGCGCGAGTACCTGCAGTTCCGCGGCGCGCTCGGCGGCGCGTCGGGCTTCCAGTCGGCGCAGTACCGGGCCGTGGAGTTCGTCCTCGGCAACAAGGACGCCGCCGTCCTGGCGCTGTTCGCGCACGACCCGGCCGCCGCGGACCTGCTCGGCGGGCTGCTCGCGGCGCCCAGCCTCTACGACGAGTTCCTCCGGCTGCTGGCCCGCCTCAAGTTCGCCGTCCCCGCCGCGGTCCTGGACCGCGACGTGCGCGCCCCCTGGACCTTCCAGCCGGACCTGGTCCCGGTGTTCCGCCGGGTCTACGAGTCCGACGACACGCCGTGGGGGGTCTACGAGGCCTGCGAGAGCCTGGTCGACGTCGAGGACGCCTTCCAGTTCTGGCGGTTCCGGCACCTGCGCACGGTGCAGCGCACCATCGGCTTCCGCGGCGGCACCGGCGGCTCCTCCGGCGTCGGGTTCCTGCGGCGGGCGCTGGACCTGACGTTCTTCCCGGAGCTGTACGCCGTCCGCACCGAGATCGGCACCTAGCGGCGGGGTGTCCGGCCGGGGACGACGGGGAACTCCCCGAGGCGTGGCCGACCGGCCGCGACCCCGGGGCAGGAGGCACCGATGAGCGAACCCGACAGCACCCCGCAGACCGACGGCAGCGACGAGGACGGCTCGCACGCCAGCGTCGGCGGCGACGTCTCCTCGGCCGGCGGTGGCCGCACCGAGGGCGAGACCTCGGTCGACGAGGCGATGGGGCAGGAGCCGCCCGCGGCGGGATGAGGTCGCCACCGTCGCGGCGGCAGGTCCTGGCGGCGGCCGGGGCGCTCGGCCTGGCCGGCGTCGCCGCGGCCTGCGAGGCCCGCCCGCCGACCGGGGCCACCCGGGACGCCCGGCTGCGGGCCCGGCCCGGCGCCGGTCCGCCGCCGGGCGCGCCGCCGCCTCCCGGGCCCGGCACGCACGCCCTCGGCCTGGAGCCGGAGCGGGACGCGCTGCTGCAGGTGCCGCCGGCGCCGCGGGGCCCCCTCGTCGTGACCCTGCACGGCGCCGGCGGCGACGCGGGCGGCGGCCTGGCGTTGCTGCGCGGCCTCGCCGACGAGCGGGGACTGCTGCTCCTGGCGCCGTCGTCCCGGGGGACGACGTGGGACGCGGTCGCCAGCGCCCCCGGCCCCGACGTCGAGCGGATCGACCGGGCGCTGGCCGCCGTGTTCGCCGCCTTCCCGGTGGACGCCGGCCGGATCGCCGTCGCCGGCTTCTCCGACGGCGCCTCCTACGCCCTCGGCCTCGGCCTGGCCAACGGGGACCTGTTCGGCCGGGTGCTGGCCTTCTCCCCGGGCTTCGTGCCGGCCATGCGGGCGCGGGGGCGGCCGGCGGTGTTCGTCGCGCACGGCACCGCCGACGACGTCCTGCCGATCGACCGGACCAGCCGCGAGCTCGTCCCGCGGCTCGAGGACGACGGGTACGACGTCACCTACCGCGAGTTCGACGGGCCGCACGTCGTGCCCCCGGACGTGGCCCGGGAGGCGGTCGACCGGCTCGGCTGGACCTGAGGCCCCCGGTGGCGTCGAGGTCCCCGGTGGCGTCGAGGTCCCCGGTGGCGTTGACTCGCTCGTCGGGTGCGCGCCGACCGCGGGGCGCCGAGCGGACCCGGAGGTCGGCGTGCACGTCGGGATCGACAGCTTCGTGGCGGCGGTGACCGACCCGGCCAGCGGGCGGCGCATCGGCCCGGAGGAGCGGCTGGCCGACCTGCTGGAGGAGATCGAGACCGCCGACCGGGTGGGCCTGCACTCCTTCGGCATCGGCGAGCACCACCGGCCGGAGTACTACGACTCGGCGCCGCCGGTGATCCTGGCCGCCGCCGCGGCGCGCACCTCGCGGATCCGGCTGAACAGCGCGGTCGCCGTCCTGTCCGCCGCCGACCCGGTTCGGGTGTTCCAGCAGTTCGCCACCCTCGACCTCATCTCCCGGGGGCGGATGGACCTGGTGGTCGGCCGCGGCTCGTTCACCGAGGCCTTCCCGCTGTTCGGGCTGTCGCTCGCCGACTACGACGAGCTGTTCGAGGAGAAGCTGGACCTGCTGCTGCGGATCCGCGAGTCCGAGCACGTCACCTGGTCCGGGCGGCACCGGGCGCCGCTCACCGGCCAGGGCGTCTACCCCCGGCCGCTGCAGGACCCGCTGCCGGTCTGGGTCGGCGTCGGCGGGACGCCGGAGTCCTTCGCCCGCGCCGGGCTGCTGGGCCTGCCGCTCATGGTGGCGATCATCGGCGGGGAGCCGCGCCGGTTCGCCCCGCTGGTCGACCTCTACCGCCGGGCCGGCGAGCACGCCGGGCACCCGCCGGAGCGGCTGCGGGTCGGGCTGCACGTGTTCGGCTTCGTCGCCGGGAGCACCCGGGCGGCGGCCGACACGATCTACCCGGGCTGGCACGAGATGTTCAGCGCGGTCTCCGCGGAGCGCGGCTTCCCGCCGCCCAGCCGGGCCCAGTTCGACACCAGCGGCCCGGACGGCGCCTTCTTCATGGGCGACCCGGAGACCGTGGCGACCAAGCTGCGGCGGGTCTCGGAGCAGCTCGGCGGGGTGGAGCGGGTGTCGATCCAGATGACCAACCCGCGGCTGGCCCACGCCGACCTGCTGCGCGGCATCGAGCTGCTCGGCACCGAGGTCGCGCCCCGCGTCGCCGACGTCTGAGCTCAGCGACGACGGGGGAACAGCGGGCGCAGGGTCGGGGGCGGACGGAACGGCGTCCACCCGGCCTCCGGCGTCGCCAGCCGGTCGGCCAGCAGCCAGAGGACGGCCGGGTTGACTGCGAGCCCGAGATGGCTGCCGCGGACCTCGACGTTCTCCCGCCGGGGGCGGGCCTCGTACCGGCAGGCCGACCAGTGCACGACGCCGTCGGCCCGGGTGTAGACCGACGTCGCCGGCACCCGCAGGGAGCCGCGCTCGGCCCAGGGGCGCGGCAGCGGAGCGGCCGCCCGGCGGCGCCGGTCGGCCATCCCGGACGCCGCCCGCACCCAGGGCGCCCAGCGGACGACGGGACTGCCCAGCGTGACGATGCCGCGGACGCTGCCCGGAGCGGCCCGGGCCAGCTCCTGCGCGTACAGGCCGCCGAGGCTCCACCCGACCAGGCTCACCCGCCGGCCCGACTCCCGGTGCAGCCGATCCACGTGGGCGCGCAGATCCCGGACGACGCGTCCGGTGGGACCCCGGTTGGCGCCGAGGCTCCACCCGGACACGTCGTGGCCGAGCACGCGCAGGCAGGTGCGCAGCAGGAGCGTGGCCGGATCGCCCGCCAGCAGTCCGGGCAGCACGAGCACCGGGTGCCCGTCGCCGCGCGGAGCGGCGGCGAGCACCGGCCAGGACGCGGCGAGGGCGGCCAGGTCGACGCCCGCCCGGGACGGCTCGGTGAGGAGCGCGGCCCGCGAGGGCCTGCGGGGAGCGGGCACCGGGACAGCTTGCCCGGCCCGCCGCTCAGGGGCGGTAGGTCGTCTGGCCGTGGGCGCCGCCGAAGGCGATCACCTTCGCCGGGGGGACCCGGTACACCCAGGCGCCTCCCTCCGTCGCGCCCCCGGAGTCGCTGCGCTCGACGAACTCCTCGCCGCGGACCTCGAAGCGCCAGTCGTCCCCGTACTTGCCCGACCAGGCCGCGGCCAGCGCGCGCAGGTCGTCGGCGTCGGTCACGCGCACGGCGGTGCCCTCCACGACCACGTCCACCCCGGTGTCCCAGCCGTCGGCCCCGGTGTTGCCGGTGGTCACGGCGACCTGGGAGTTGCCGTCGAGGTTGCGCTGCTTCTGCTCCGCCGGCCCCGTGCAGAACGCGAAGGTGCCGCGGTGCCAGACGCCCACGAGGGGGACGGCGTGCGGCCGGCCGTCGGCCCGGACGGTGATGATCCAGTACAGCTGCGCGTCGGTGAGCAGGCGCTCGATCGACGACCACGGCGGCGGGGTGGCCGTCGGATCGCCGTAGCGCGGGTCGATCGTCCCGGTGGTCATGCGGGTCCGACCGGCCGGGCCGCCGCGACTCATCGGCTGCCCGGACGACGGCGGCGGGCGGGCCCTCCCGGAGGAGGACCCGCCCGCCGCCGTGCGCGCGGTCAGGTGGCGCGCTGGTCCCGCTGTCCGAGGAACTCGTCGGCCCTGTCGCCGGCCTTGTCGGTCTGCGCGTCGTACTTCCCGCCGGTCCGGTCGTCGGCGAACTGCTCCCCGCGCTCGAGCGCCTGGTCGCTGACCTTCTCGCCCTTCTCGCTGTCCAGGGCCTTCTTCGCCTTGTCGCCGAGTCCACCGAGGTCCATGCCGGGTCTCCTCCCGATCGGGTGCGTTCCCCCCGCTGCGGGGCCGGTACCCGCCGGCCGGGCGGCCACACCGGGTCAGGCGGGCCAGCCGCCGTAGGGCACGGTGAGGATCTCCAGGACGTGCCCGTCGGGGTCGTGCCAGTAGACGCCGCGGCCGCCGTCGGCGGTGTTGACCGCCCCCGGGGAGCGCTGGAACGGGTCGGCCCAGAACGGCAGCCCGCGCTCGCGGATGCGGCCGAGGATCGCGTCGAACTCCTCCTCGCCGACGAGGAACGCGTAGTGCCGCGGGGTGACGGTCTCCTCCGCCATGAAGTCGAGGGAGACCCCGTTGTCGAGCGCCACCACCGCGAACGGCCCGTACGCGGTCGGCGCCGGCCGGCCGAGGACCTCGGCGAGGAAGGCGGCCGAGCGCCACCGGTCCCGCGCCGCGACGATCGTGTGGTCCAGCCGGACGGGCATGCCGCTGCTCCTCCCGCGCGCCGACGGTGGACGACGAGCACAGCACATCCGCGGGCGGGCCGGCAGCCCCGCGGCGCCGGTCAGGGCGCCGGCCGTGGCGCCGGGCTCATCGCCGGGTCGCGCCGAGCGCCCGTCCGTCGGGCAGGGTGCGGCCGGCCAGCAGCGCCACGAGCCGGCCGCGGTCGGCGCGGACGACGTCGCCGTCCCCCCACGCCCAGCCGGAGTCGTCGGCCTCCAGGCGGACGCCGGCCAGGTCCACGCCGAACCACGCGCCATCGGAGGCGGCCAGCTGGTCGAGGACGGCGGTCAGGGCGTCCGCGGGCGCCACCGCCGGGCGGTCGAGCGCGACAGTGACGTCGAGGGAGTGGATGACGGCGTGGCTGAGCGCGCCGGCGGCGCCCCCGCCCGGCGGCTGCCAGGCGTGCAGCCGCGGCGAGCGCAGCGCGTCCAGGTGGTCGGCCGCTGGCCGGGCGGCGTCGCGCGCGGCGACCGCGTCGGAGAGGACGCCGAAGTCCCCGCCGGCCGCGGCCAGCTCGGCGCCGAACGTCTCCGGGGTCAGCCGCACGGGCATCGACACGTGCGCGACCACGTGCCGGACCCGCCAGCCCGCGCACAGGGAGGGCGCGTCCCAGGTGTCGGCCGGCGCGGCGGCGAGCAGGTCGGCCAGGCCGGCGTAGGTCGGGGCCACCCAGGTCTGCGGGTCGGTCGTCGTCGTCACGGTCGCTCCTCTGCGACGAGGCGGGTCAGGTGCTCCTCGAGCCGGTCGAGGGAGCTGAGGAAGCCGGCGCGGGCCTGCGGCGCGCGCATCGGCTCGGGCACGTGCCGCTGGTGGATCACGACCTCGGTGCCGGCGGCGCCGAGGTCGGTGAGCGTGCTCGTGGTGTGCACGCCGCTGGCCGGCTCCCGCCAGGCCAGCCGCTCGGGCGGCACGACCTCGGTGAAGGTGGCGACCATCCGGTGGCTGCCGGCGTCGCCGACCATCAGGGTCTCGAACCGGCCGCCCACGCGGAGCTCGACCACGATGCCGTCCAGCGGTGTGGTCGTCCCGCGCGGACCCCAGAACCGCGCCAGCTCGGCGGGCTCGGTCAGGCACCGCCAGACCAGCTCCCGCGGCGCGCGGAACACCCGCCGGGTGACCAGCTCGTCGTCGCTCACGGCTGCTCCTCCTGCAGGCGGGCCAGGTGCGCCCCGAGCCGGTCCATCCGCTCGTCCCAGGTGCGCCGGCTCTCCGCCAGCCACGACACCGCGGTGTCCAGCACCTCGGGCTCCAGCCGGACGGGGCGGGTCTGCCGGTGCCGGCCCCGGCTGACCAGGCCGCACCGCTCGAGGACGCCGATGTGCTGGGACACGGCCTGCAGGCTCATGTCGAACGGGTCGGCGAGCTCCTTGACCGTCGCCTCGCCCTCGCTCAGCCGGGCGACGATGCCGCGCCGGGTCCGGTCGGCGAGTGCGGCGAACACCGCGTCGAGCCGCTCGTCGTCCAGGGTCACCGCCATGCCATTAGTCAAGCAGACGCTTGAACAAGCGTCAACTTGAGCAACGACTCAGCCGCCGGCGAGCAGCGCGCGGACGGCGTCGATCGGGTCGGCCTCGGCGGCGGTCTTGTCCGGCCGGTAGCGGACCACCCGGGCGAACCGCAGCGCCACGCCGCCCGGGTAGCGGGTGCTGCGCTGCGCGCCGTCGACGGCGACCTCGACGACGAGCTCGGGCCGCAGCCGCACGCCCCAGTCGGGCCGCTCCACCGCGTACTCCGGGAAGGTCGCCGTCTGCCAGGCGAGCAGCTCGTCGGTCATCCCCTTGAACGTCTTGCCGACCATCACCGGCTCGCCGCCGTCGGGGTCGCGGGCCGCGAGGTGGATGTTGGACAGGGAGCCGGTGCGCCGGCCGTAGCCCCACTCCGCGCCGGTCACGACCAGGTCCAGGGTGTGCACCGGCTTGACCTTCTGCCACGCCCGCCCGCGCCGGCCGGCCGCGTACGGCGCGTCCAGCGCCTTGACGACGACCCCCTCGTGCCCGGCGGCCAGCGCCGCGGCCAGCACGTCGGCGGCCTGCTCGGGCGTGGGGGAGCGGACCCCGGGCATCCGCAGCGGCGCGTGCTCCTCGGCCGCCAGCAGCCCGGCCAGCGCGTCGAGCCGGACGGCCAGCGGCTCGTCGAGCAGGTCCCGCCCGTCCAGGTGCAGCACGTCGAAGAGGAACGGGGAGAGGACGACGGAGGCATCCGGCCCACCCACCCCGGGGGCGTCGCTGCCGAAGCGGCTCATCGTGTCCTGGAAGGCGCGCGGCCGGCCGTCGTCGTCCAGGGCGAGGGTCTCCCCGTCGAGCACGGCGGTGCGGCAGGGCAGCGCCCGGACCCGCTCGACCAGCTCCGGCACGCCACCGGTGACCTCGCGCAGCGTGCGGGTCCACACCCGGACGTCGTCGCCGTCGCGGTGCACCTGGATCCGCGCGCCGTCGAGCTTGTACTCGACCGTCACCGCGGCGCCCAGGTCGGCCAGCGCCGCCTCCAGCGAGGAGCCGGGGCTGGCCAGCATCGGCCGCACCGGCCGGCCCACCCGCAGCGTCTCGGCCTCGAGCGCGGCCAGCCCCCCGGCCAGCGCCGTCGCGGCGGTGGCCGGCACGCTGCCGGCGAGCATCGCGGCCCGGCGGACCGCGGCGGCCGGCACCTCCCCGGCGGCGGCGACCGCGTCCAGCAGCACCCCCTCCAGCGCCCCCTGCCGCAGCTCGCCGGTCAGCAGCCGGAGCAGGAACCGCTGCTCGTCGGCGGTGGCCGCGCCGAGCAGCCCGGCGAGGACGGCGTCGCGGCGGGCGACCGACCCGGCGCCGGAGGTGCCGGCCAGCTCGGTCAGGGCGGCGTCGACCGCGCCGACGGTCAGCCCCGGCTCCGCGGCGGGCGGGTGCGCGGTGCGGGTGAGGGTCCGCCAGCCCAGGCCCAGCCGGCCCTGCCGGGGCTCGCCGGCCAGCCAGGCGGCGACCTGCTCGACCTCGTCGGGCCCGGCCGCGCGCAGCAGCCGGGCGAGCGCCGCGGTCTTCGCGGTGCGGGAGCGGGTGGCCGCGACCTCGGCGGACCCGGCGACGACCTCGGCGAACAGCACGCCGGTCAGCGTGGCACGGCGCGCTGCGGCAGCCGGACCCGCAGCACGGTCTCCGCCGGCCGGACGTCGATCTCGATCGTCCCGGCGTGCCGCTCGACGATCCGCCGGGAGATGTCCAGGCCCAGCCCCGTGCCCTCGCCCACGCCCTTGGTGGTGAAGAACGGGTCGAAGGCCCGCTTCTGCGTCTCCGGGGTCATCCCGCCGCCGGTGTCGCCGATCTCGACGCAGACCCCGGTGCCGTCCGCGCGGGTCGACACCCGCAGCGTGCCGGACCCGGCCATCGCGTCGAGCGCGTTGGCGATCAGGTTGGTCCACACCTGGTTGAGCTCGCCCGCGACCGCCTCGATCCGCGGCACGTCCGGCCCGTGGTCCCGGACGACGGCCACCTCGGGCGGGATGCGGCCGGCGAGCATCGCCAGGGTGCTCTCCAGCCCCTCGGCGACGTCGGTCTCGTGCATCGCCGCCCGGTCGAGCTGGGAGTAGGAGCGGACCGCCGCCACGAGGCCCGAGATCCGGCCGGTGGCCTCCTTCAGCTCGGTGAGCAGGGCGGTGGCCGTCAGCGCGCCGGCCACCCACTCCAAGCCGGGCCCCAGCGCCGCGCCCGGCAGGGCGGCGGCGGCCCGCTCGAGCCAGGCGGCGTCGACGCCGGCGCCGGCCAGCGCCGGCGCGATCAGCCAGTCGCGGTCGACGCCGTGGTCGGCCAGCCAGTCGGCGAGCTCCTCCTCCCGGTCGGCGAGGGCCAGCCCGCCGAGCGGGGGCGCCGGCTCGATCGCGCGGCGCAGCCCGTCCAGGGCGGCGAACTGCCCGGCGGTGAGGGCCGCCGCCGTCAGGCGGCCGGAGGAGGCCAGCACCGTGTCGCAGGCGCCGGCCAGCTCGTCCACGGCGCGCGCCGCGGCGGCGGCCGGGTTGTTGATCTCGTGCGCCAGCCCCGCCGCCAGGGTCCCGAGCGCCACCAGCGACTCCCGCTGCCGGGCGACGAGCTCGAACGTGCGGGCGGTGCGGACGAAGCCGTCGATGAGGTGCACGCCGAGGGGGAACCGGGCGCCGGCCCACTCCCGCAGCGCGGGCGCGGGCACCCGCAGCACCCGGCCGGCGGTGGCGGCGCGCCCGGTCGCCACGTACACGCCGTGCTCGTCCCAGGCGCGGAAGCCGCCGGCCCAGCGGCCGGGCACGTCCATCGCGCCGAGCAGCAGCTCCTCTCGCCCCACGTGGCGCACCAGGTCGATGCGGCCGTCGACCAGCACCAGCCAGGAGTCGGCCGGGTGCCCCTCGGCGAAGAGCACCTCGCCGGGGGCGAAGCGCACCTCCTCGCCGACCGCGAGCAGCTCCCGCAGCTCGTCGTCGGTCGTGCCGTCGAAGAGGCCCAGCGCGCGCAGGTCGCCGACGTCCATCGGGGCAACCTAGGGCCGCGGCCGCTCCTCGGGATAGGGCGGCGTGCTGTCGGCGACGACGGCGCCGCGCTCGCCGAGCGGCCGCTCCGGGCCCACCGTCGAGTCGCGGTGGGTCTCCCGCTCGGCCTCGCCGTTGACGGCCGCGCCCACGATGACGAGGAACACGGTCAGCCACAGCCAGAACATGCTGATCGCCACGCCGGCCAGCGAGCCGTAGGTCGACTCGTAGTTGCCCAGGGTCTGCACGTAGGCGAACAGCGCGCCGGAGGAGCCCAGCCACAGCAGGGTCGCCACGGCCGCCCCCGGGCTGATCCACCGCCAGCGCGCCTGCCGCCGGTCGGGGACGAACCGGTAGAGCAGGGCCAGCACGCCGGCCATCAGCGCGGCCAGCGCCGGCCAGGCCAGCATCCCCGCCACCGTGTGCACCACCCCGGGCGCGCCGTCCAGCGCCCGCGACGCCAGGCCGCCGGCGGCGATCACGCCGCCGATGGTGAGCGCGCCGCCCAGCACCAGGACCAGCCCCATGCCGCTGCGGCGCAGGTACCCGCGGCTGTCCGTCTCGTGGTAGGCCAGCGTCAGCGCGTCGACCAGGTAGGTGGCCGCCACCGTCGCCGTCCACAGCGCGACGGCCAGGCCGCTGATCCCGCGCCAGGTGAGCACCTCGCCGGAGGCGGCCGTGATCGTGGTCAGCTGCTCCTCGACGATCGGCTCCAGTTGGTCGGGCAGCGAGTCGGCGAGGTCGGACAGCTGCGCGAGCGCCTGCTCCGGGGTGTTCAGCGCCCCGTACACCGACAGCGCCGCCACCAGCATCGGCGCGATCGACAGCAGCGCGAAGAACGAGATGCCCGCGCTGAGCACCTGCAGCCGGTCGCCGAACACGTGCCGGGTGGTGCGGCGCAGCACCCGCCGCCAGCCGGCGACGCCGAGCCGGTGCGGCGAGGTCGCGTCGGCGCCCCGGCGGGGCGCGGCGCCGGAGGACTCCCGGATGGCCCCTCGGGCGGGATCCGCCATGCGGGCAGGATCCTCCTCCGCGGTCCGATCCGCCGAGGCGGCGCGCTCAGGCCGCGGCGAGCCGCTGCACCAGCGCGCAGGCCCCGCCGAGGTCCAGCAGCGCCCCCTCGGCCAGCGCGGCGGCGTACTCCGCGGGGTCCAGCGCGGCCTCGGTCGCGGTGACGTACCGCTGGCCGTCCATCGGGTCCATCCGCAGCGGGTCGTAGCCCACCAGCCGCGCCGACGTGTGCACGGCACCGAGCAGCACGGCGGCGTCCCGGGCGCGGCCGCCGGCGGTGGCCGCGCCGACGGCGGTCAGCAGCCCGGCGAGGGTGCCGGTGGCGTCGCCCTCGCGGTGGGTCAGGTCGACCATCTGCCACAGCGACGCCAGCGCCTCGGCGGCCCGGCCGATGTCGGTGAGCACCTTGGCGCGGATCCACAGCACGGAGGAGTGCGCCCACGAGTGGCCGAGGTCGACGGCCAGCTGCGCCGCCCGGGCCAGGTGCTCCAGCGCACCCTCGGGGTCCCCGGCGACGCGGGCGAACTGGCCCAGGGTCATCGCGATCTCCGCCTGCACCCACTCGATGCCCGAGGCCCGGGCCAGCTCCACGCCGCGGGCGATGTCGCGGTCGGTGCCGCCGTCGGGGTCGGCGTGCCCGATCAGGGCGCCGACGAAGGCCCGCAGCACCAGCGCCAGCGCCAGCACGCCGTCGGTCTCGTCGCCGGCCGCGGAGACGATCTCGTTGGTCCGGGCCCAGATCGAGGCGACGTCCCCGGAGAGGTAGGCCAGCAGCGCGTCGCCCAGCAGCGCCCCGCTGCGGACGATCGGCGGCGCGTCGGGGGTGGCGTCCAGCGCGGCGGCCAGCCAGCGGCGGCCCTCCTGGACGTGCCCGCGCCGGTACCACCACCAGGCCACGGCGGACCCGATGCGCAGCGCGACCTCGCCCTGCCCGGTGGCCAGGGCGTGGGCCAGCGCGGCCCGCAGGCCGGGCTGCTCGGCGTCCAGCCGCCGCGCGCTCGCCGTCCACTCGGGACGGCGCAGGGTCGGCTCGAGCTCCTCGGTCAGGGCGAGCACGAACCGGGCGTGCCGGTCGCGGAAGCGGCCGTCCTCCTCGGCCGAGAGGCCCTGCTCGGCGTACTGCCGGAGGGTCTCCAGCATCCGGTAGCGGCCGGACTCGTGGTCCAGCTCCACCAGCGACTTGGCCACCAGCACCCGCAGCAGCGGCAGGGTCGCGCCGTCCACCTCGGGCGCGGCCACGGCCGCGACGGCGTCGGGGGAGAAGCTGCCGGGCAGCACCGACGCCGCGCGGAAGACGGCCAGCTCGGCCGGGTCGAGCAGGTCGACGCTCCACTGCACGGTGGCCGCCAGCGTCCGCTGGTGCGGCGCCGCGGTGCGCCAGCCGCCGGACAGCAGCGCGAACCGGTCGTCGACGCGGGCGGCGACCTCGGCCAGCGGCAGCGTCGTCAGGCACGCGGCGGCCAGCTCCACGGCCAGCGGCAGCCCGTCCAGCGCCGCGCACAGCTCGCACACCTGCCGCAGCTCCTCGGCCGAGGGGGCGGCCAGGTGCGGCACGGCCAGCCGGGCCCGGTCCAGGAACAGCTGCTCGGCGTCGCTGCCGGGCACGCCGGCCGGCATCGGCCCGCAGGGCAGCACCGCCTCGCCGGGCACGCCGAGCGGCTCGCGGGAGGTGGCGAGCACCTGCAGGTCGGCGCAGCGGGGGAGCAGCGCGGCGCACAGCGCCGCGGCGGCCTCGACCACGTGCTCGCAGTTGTCCAGCACGAGCAGCAGCGGCCGGCCCTGCACGGCGGTGGCGACCGCGCCCACCGGGTCGCCGGCGGTCAGGCTGACGCCCAGCACCGTCGCGACCTCGGCGGCGACCAGCTCCGGGTCCTCCACCCCGGCGAGCTCGACCAGCGCGGCCGGCGGGGCGCCCGCGGGACGCCGGCGGGCCGCCTCCAGCGCCAGCCGGGTCTTGCCGCTGCCGCCGGGCCCGACGAGGGTGACCAGCCGCTGCCCGGCCAGCGCGGAGGCCAGCACGCCCAGCTCCTCGGCGCGGCCGACGAACGCGGTCAGCGGCACCGGCAGCGGGGCGAGCGGCAGCCCGGCGGGGGCGGCCGGCGCGGCCGGCGGGGCCGGGGCCGGCTCGGCGGCGGGGGCGGGCGCGGCGGCCCGGGGCGGTGCGGCCAGGTCGGCGTCCTGGCGGAGGATGCGCGCGTACAGGTCCTGCAGCGGCCGGCCGGGGTCCACGCCGAGCTCGTCGGCGAGCAGGGCGCGGCCCTCGGCGTAGGCCTCCAGCGCCTCCGCCTGCCGGCCGCAGCGGTACAGCGCGAGCATCAGCGAGGCGCGGAGCCCCTCCCGCAGCGGCTTGGCCCGGACCAGCTCGCGCAGGTCGTCGACGATCTCGGCGTGCCGGCCGGCCCGCAGGTCCAGCTCGGCGGCCAGCTCGCGGGCGTCCAGGCGCAGCTGCTCCAGCCGCTCGGACTCCTCGACGGCGAAGGCGGCGGAGACGTCGGCGTAGGCGGGGCCGCGCCACAGCGCCAGCCCCTCGGCGACCGCGGCCCGCGCGCCCTCGACGTCGTCCCGGCCGGCCAGCTCCCGCGCGGCGCGCAGCAGCCGGACGAACCGGACGGCGTCGACGTCGTCGGGGTCGGCGGCGAGCACGTAGCCGGGGTCGCGGGTGAGCAGCAGCGTCCAGCCGCCCGGGGCGGTGCCCGGCTCCAGCTCGCGGCGCAGCCGGGAGATCAGCGCCTGCAGGGTCCCCGACGCCGACGCCGGTGGCTGGCCGCTCCACACCCGGTCGGCGAGCACGTCGACGGGCACCGTGCGGCCGACGTCGACCAGCAGCGCGGCGAGGACGGCGCGGTGGCGGGCGGTCTGGCCGGGGAGGAGCCGGTCGTCGCGCCGGATCTCGACGGGACCCAGGACCCGGAAGGAGGTGCCGCTCATCGCCGCGCAGCCTAGGGGCGCGAGGTGACGAAACGGCATCGGCGGGCGGTGTGCCGCCCGGTCCGGTGACGACGGGCCCGCCACCTGCCGCGCAAGCGCGGGACAAGGACGAGCCAAGCGGGGCGGCCGACGCTCCTGCCATGCCCCACCCGCACCGCCCTGGAGAGCCCGTGACCGCCCTCGCCGCCCCCGTCCTGCCGCCCGACCTCGCCGCCCGGCTGCGCGGCCGGCTCTCCGCCGCGGCGGCCGTCGTCGACGGCTCCGTGGTCCGGGTGGCCACCGCCGACGACGTCGTCGCGGTCCTGCGGCTGGCGGGCCGGCACGGGGTCGCCGTCCGGGAGGGGACGGCGCCCGTGGCGCGGGCCCTGGTGGTGGACACCACCGCCCTCGCCGGGACGACGCTGTCGGCCTCCGGCTGGGCGCGGGTCGGCGCGGGGGCGCGCTGGTCGGAGGTGCTCGACGCGGCCGCCGGCCAGGGGCTGGTCGCGGTCACCGGCGCCTCGGCCGGCGAGCGGGTCGCCGACTCCGTCACCGGGGCCGGCGCCGGCCCCGTCGCCCGCACCTACGGGCTGGCCTCGGACCGGGTCCGCGCGGTCGAGCTCGTCACCGGCGACGGCGTGCTGCGCCGGGCCACGCCCACCGAGGACGCCGAGCTGTTCTGGGGCGTCCGCGGCGGCGGGCCCGGCCTCGGCGTGCTCACCGCCGTCGAGCTGGACCTGCTCGCCGCGGCGCCGCTGGGCACCGCGCTGCTGAGCTGGCCGGGCAGCGAGGCGGCCCGGGTGCTGCGCGTGTGGCGGGAGTGGGCGCCGGCGCTGCCCGCGCACGCCGGCTGCTCGCTGGTCCTGGCCCGGCCGCCGGCGGGCCCCACGGGCGTGACCGTCGCGGTGACCTGGACCGGGGAGCCCGAGGACGGCGCCGACGTGCTCGCCCCGCTGCTGCGCGGCGTGCCCCCGCAGGCCCAGGCGGTGGGGACGCGGCCGCTGGGCGACCTGCGCCCGGAGCCGGTGGGCCCGCCGGCGGGCCGGGAGTCCTCGCTGCTGCTGGACCGGCTGCCCACCGGCGCCGTCGACGCGCTGCTGCGCGCGCTGGGCCGGGGGCTGCCCCGCTGGGTGGAGCTGCGGCTGCTCGGCGGCGCCGTCGGCTGGGCGCCCGCGGTGCCCAGCGCCGCCGGCCCCCGGGACGCCGCGCTGGCGGTGCGGCTGATCGGCGGCGCGGCCGCGGAGGAGCGGGCCGCCACCCGGGCCTGCGCCGACGAGCTCGCCGCCGAGCTGGGGACGGCGACCGGCGGCCGCGCGCCGGCGCACGGCTGGGCGGCCACCCCCGACGTGCTGGCCCGCGACCACGCCCCGGCGGCGCGGGCGCGGCTGGGCGCGCTGGCCGCGGCCACCGACCCGCACCGGATCCTGGCCGGCGCCGCTCACCTCTGAAGGGCGCCCGGGTCCAGCGAGGGCGGGAAGGCGGAGGCCAGCTCGACCCGCGAGCGCAGCCCCCGCTTGCGGTAGACGGCCGACAGGTGGTGCTCGACCGTCTTCGGGCTCAGGAACAGCGTCGCGGCGATCTCGCGGTTGGACAGCCCCCGGGCGGCCAGCACGGCGATCCCGGTCTCCTGGGCGGTCAGCGGCTCCCCGGCCGGGGACCCCGCCGCCGGGGGCTGCCGCGGGCGGGCGGTCCGCCCGGTGGCCCGCAGCTCGGTCGCCGCCCGGGCGACCCACGCCTGCAGGTCCATCGCGGCGAACTCGTCGGCGGCCGCGGTCAGCTGCTCGCGGGCGGCGCGCCGCCGTCCCGCCCGGCGCAGCCGGCCGCCGTGCAGCAGCCGCGTGTGCGCGGTCTCGAACCGGTCCGGCGCGAGGGCGTGGGCGGCGAGCGCGTCCGCGAAGGCCGCCGCGGCCTCGTCGTCGTCCGCGCAGGTCAGCCCGCGACAGCGCGCGACGAGCGCCGGGGTCGACGGCAGCACGGCCCCGGACCCGGCGGCGTATCGCCCGGCCAGCGCGGCCGCCTCGGCGCCGCGGCCCAGGCCCGCGTAGGCCTCCACCAGGAGCGGGGCCACCCCCAGCGGCTCGCCGAGCGACCCGACCCCGCCGTCGGCGGCCAGGCGGGCCTCGAGCAGCCGGGCGGTCTCCGCGAGGTCGCCGCGGCACAGCGCGACCGACGCGGCGGTGATCGCCAGGTGCGCGGCCACGGCCGACGTCCCGGCCCGGTCGGCCAGCGCCCGCGCCCGGTCCACCTGCCGGGCCGCCTCGTCGTGCGCGCCGCGGGCGGCGAGCTCCCACGCCAGCCGCAGCACCGCGGGGACGGCGTCGGCCACGTGCCCCAGCTCCTCGGCCAGCTCCGCCGCCTCGCCGGCGTCGGCGAAGGCGCCGGCGTGGTCGCCGAGGAACGCGGCGCGCCCGTTCGCGGTCAGGGCGAGCGCGGTGACCAGCACGCCGAGGACGCCCCGCTCCCGGGCCCGGCGGAGCCGGCGCTCGATGCCCGGCACGGCCGCGAGCGCGTCGTCCTCCAGCCAGCCGAAAGCGAGCAGCAGCAGCGGCAGGATGCCGGGCTCGTCGCGCAGGGCGGGCTCGGCGTCCCACGTCGCGAGGGCGCGGCGGAGCGCGGCGCGGCCGGTCGCCGGGTCGCCCCCGGACAGCTCGGCGACACCGGCGACCCAGGCGGCCAGGGCGCGCTGCGCCGGGTCGGCGTCGTCGGCCGCGGCCGCGATCGCCGCGGCGGCCGTGCGCAGGCCGGCGACGTCACCCAGCCGGTGCTCGGTGACCGCCAGCTCGGTCAGGGCACGGACGCGCACCGGCCCGGCGGCCAGGTCGCCGGCCTCCCGCAGCAGGTCGCGGGCCGCCGGGACGGACCCCGCGTACTGCTCGACCAGCCCGCGGACCAGCAGGGCCTGCGCCCGGGCAGCCGGCGGGGCCGCGCCGCGCAGCACCCGGTCCGCCAGCGCGCGCGCCCGCGGGACGTCGCCGGCGGCCACGGCCTCGGCCGCCGCCTCCGCCAGCCGGGCGGCGGCGACCGGCGCCGCGGACGTCAGCGCCGCGGCGCGCTCGAGGGCCGCCGACGCCGCCGCCGGTCCGCGCTGCGCCCGGGCCGAGGCGGCCTCGGCCACCAGGGCGTCGGCCAGGCCGTCGTCCGGACCGTCGACGGCGTGCGCCAGGTGCCAGGTGCGCAGGCCCGGCCCGCCGGCGGTCCCGGCGAGGGCGCGCTGCGCCGCGCGGCGCTGCGCGGGGGTCGCCCGGCGCTCCACCTCGGTCCTGACCAGCGGGTGACCGAAGGCCAGCAGGTCCCCGCGCCGGTCGAGCAGCCGGGCCTCCTCGGCCTCGTCGAGGCAGGCGCCGGGGTCCTCGCCCGCCGCGGCGAGGGCTGCGGCGACGGGCCCGGCCCGGCCGTCGGTGCTGGCGGCGAGCAGGAGGAGCGCCGAGCGCGCGCCCGCGGAGAGCGCGCCGACCGCCGGCGTGAAGACCCGCGCCAGGCGGGGACCGACCGGCAGCGGCGCCGGCAGCGGCTCGGTGCCGCGCCGCTGCCCGCGGGTCAGCCGCGCGGCGACCTCGCGCAGCGCCAGCGGGTTCCCACCCAGCTGCGCGGCCAGGCGGCGGGCGACCGGGCCGGCCACCTCCGGCGCCAGCAGGTCGGCGGCCTCCGCGGGGGTCAGCCCGGTCAGCGGCAGCGACTCGACCCCGCCGGGCGGGGCCGCGCCCGAGCGCTGCGCCAGCAGGACGGCGACCCGGTCGGAGTGCATGCGCCGCGCCGCGAACAACAGGGCCGCGGCCGAGCCGGCGTCGACCCACTGCAGGTCGTCGACCACGACCAGGACCGGGGCCGCCTCGGCCGCGGCGGCCAGCACCGAGAGGGTCCCGGCGGCGAGGAGGTACCGGTCCACCGGCCCGCCCGGCGGACCCCACCCCAGCGCCGAGCGCAGCGCCTGCGCCTGCGTGGGCGGGACCTCGTCGAGGTGCCGGCGCAGCGGCCCCAGGAGCTCCAGCAGGCAGCCGGGCCCCCACGCGGCCTCGGACTCCACCCCGGTGGCCGTCAGGCAGGTGAAGCCGGTGGCCCGGGCCGCGGCGGCGCGCAGCAGCGCCGTCTTGCCGACGCCCGCCTCGCCCTCCACCAGGAGCACGCCCGACCGGCCGGCGCGGGCCCCCGCCAGCACCTCGCCGATGCGCTCGAGCGCCCGCCCGCGACCGATCACGGCATCGCCGTCCCTCGTCGGGTCGAGGGATCTCCCCGACGCGACCGGTGCCCGCCCGAGCCGACGCTCGGTGCGCCGGACGCCCCCGAGGAGGACGCGATGATGATGACACCGGAGGAGTTGCTGGTCCTGGTCGGTCGACGCCTGAGGTGGTTCGGCTGGCCGCTGCCCGTGCCGTTCGACCGGCGGGGACGGCGGTGACGCCGCCGCTGGGCGGGGTCGACCACCTCGGCCTGAGCGTGACCGACCTCGACGTGGGCGAGCGCTTCTCCTACGACGTCCTGGGCTTCGTCCCGCGGGTCGACTTCGGCGACGTCCGCGTCGTGCTGCACCGGCCGACGGGCCTGACGCTGGGGCCGGTGCGCCACGGGGACGGCGGCGGCCGCTTCTCCGAGCGGGTGACCGGGCTGGACCACCTCGGGCCGGCCGTCGGGTCCCGCGCGGAGCTGGTGTCCTGGCAGGCCCGGCTGGAGGCGGCCGGCGTGGAGCACACGCCGGTGCGGGACATGGCGTTCGGCTCGCACCTGAACCTCCGCGACCCGGACGGGATCGCGGGGGAGCAGCTGGCGGCCGCCGGGGAGCCGGTCGCCGTCAGGTGAGCGAGACGCCGTCGACGTAGGCCCAGCGGCCGCCGTCGCGGACGAAGCGGCTGTCCTCGTGCTGGGCGCCGCGCCGCCCGTCGCGGACGTAGGAGGCGCGGAACTCGACGGTGCCCTCGGCGGCGAGCATCGCGCCGCCGGTCGTGCGCAGCACCTCCAGGCCGGTCCAGCGCGTGTCCGGGTCCAGCTCCAGGGACGCCGGGCGGGTGCGCGGGTGCCAGGTGGCGAGCAGGTACGCGGTGTCGCCGACGGCGAAGGCGCTGTAGCGGGAGCGCATGAGCTGCTCGGCGGTCGCCGCGGACGCCGTCCCGTCGTGCAGCCGGCCGCAGCACTCGGCGTAGGGCAGGCCGGTGCCGCAGGGGCAGCGTCGGGGAGCCACCCGCCCAGTCTCCCGGGACCGCCGGCTCGGGCAACGGGGCGGTCCTGCGCGGTGCAGAACCGCACAGGTGCGCCGTCGCGGACCAGGGGATCCCCCGACCCGGGGAACGGGGGTCGGTTCCGGGCGCTCCCGGATGGGCAGGGCTGCCGCCGGCGGACAGGCTCGTGCCATGACCTCGACCGTGCCGCCCACCGCCCCCTCCGCCGACCAGCAGGCCGCCGCCCCCCGCCCGGCCCTGCAGCGCGGCCGCACCGACACGATGCTCGGCGGCGTCTGCCGCGGGCTGGCCGACGCGACCGGCGTCGACGTCGTCCTGTGGCGCGTCGGCTTCCTCGTCCTCGCGCTGACCGGTGCGGGGCTGCTGGCCTACGCGCTGCTGTGGGTGGCGCTGCCCGCGGCGCCGCTGCCCGCCGGCGCCCGCCCCGCGCCGCTGGACCCGTTCGTCGAGCGGCTGCACACGAGCCTGGCCGCCGCGCTGTCGGGCCGGCGCCGCGGCTGAGGCCGCCGCGCGGTCAGGCGGGCGCGGCCAGCCGGCGCACCGTCTGCACGACGTAGACGACCGACAGCACGAAGAACAGCGCGCCGACCGCCGCGCGGACCTGGTCGTCGTCCAGCCCGGACCGGCGGGCGACCGGTGTGGCCACGGCGTCGGCCACCTTCGCCCGCCACCCCTGCAGACCGGCCTTGCCGAACGAGATCGCGTCCATGGGCTGCCCCCTACCCGGCGGCAGCCGGGCCAGTCGGCCCGCCGGGGAGGAGCCGCCGAAGAGGTCCTTGGACCCGCCTCCGGGGCCCGCGAGAGGGCTAGCGTCGGCGCCGCCGCCGACCCGCGCCGACGGCCGGACCCCAGGAGGCGCGCATGACCACGTCCGAGGACCCCCGCCGGCCGACGCCGCCGTTCTCCGCGGCTCCGGACGCGCCCTGGCCGAGCCAGGCACCGCCCCCGCCGCCGCCCCCGCCGCCGGCCCCGGACCTCTCCGCTCCCGGCTACACGGCCCCCGGCTACACGGCCCCCGGCTACACGGCCCCCGGCTACGGGCAGCCGATGCCCGCCGCGCCGCCCGGCCAGTGGCACGCGCGGCCGACCGGGCCGCCGGGGAGGATCCGGCCGACCGGCCTGATGATCCTGCTGTTCTTCGTCACCATCGGGATCTGGGGCTTCATCTACTACTACCTGGTGCACGAGGAGATGAAGCGGCACAGCGGCGAGGGCGTCGGCGGGGTGATCGCGGTGCTGATCGCGATCGTCTTCGGGCTGATCAACCCGTTCCTGCTCAGCCACGAGGTCGGCCAGCTGTACGAGCGCAGCGGCCGCCAGCCGCCGGTCACGGTGCTGACCGCGCTGTGGTTCTTCCCCGGCATGTTCATCATCGTCGGCCCGTTCATCTGGTTCGTCCGGACCAACCGGGCGCTCAACGACTACTGGGCCGCCCAGGGCGTGACCGCCTGAGCGGAGACGGCCGTCACCTCCGGCGGGGTCGGGCGTTGTACGGGGGGACCTGCCCCCGGCTCCACCGGAGTAGCCCGTGCGCCGTCGTCCTGCCCGTCTGCTCGTCCCCGTCCTCGCCGCCCTGGCGGTCCTGCTCGGCCTCACCGCCCCCGCCGCGGCGACCCCGCGGCCGCCGCAGCCGCTGGACTACGTCGCCCTGGGCGACTCCTACAGCGCCGCCTCGGGCGTGCTGCCGCCCGACCCGACCGCGGCGCCACAGTGTCTGCGCTCGACCCGCAACTACCCGCACGTCCTCGCCGAGCAGCTCGGCGCCCGGCTGACCGACGTCACCTGCGGCGGGGCCGACACCGGCGACTTCGCGGCCGAGCAGCACCCGGGGGTGGCGCCGCAGCTGGAGGCGCTGAGCGCGGAGACCGACCTGGTCACCATGACCATCGGCGGCAACGACAGCGGCGTCTTCATCAACTCGATCCTGCAGTGCGGCGCCGCGGGCGTGCTGACCCTCGGCCAGGGCAGCCCGTGCCGCGACCGGTACGGCTCCTCCTTCGAGGACACCGTGCGCACCACGACCTACCCGGCGCTGGTGCAGGCGCTCTCGGCGGTGCGCGAGGCGGCGCCGAACGCCCGTGTGGCGATCCTCGGCTACCCGTGGATCCTCCCGGCCTCGGGCGGCTGCTACCCGGTCATGACCGTCGCGTCCGGCGACGTGCCGTACCTGCGCAGCCTGCAGGCCACGCTCAACGACGCGGTGCGGCGGGCGGCCGCGGAGACCGGGGTCCGGTACGTGGACATGAGCCAGGTCTCGGAGGGCCACGACGCCTGCCAGCCGATCGGCGTCCGCTGGATCGAGCCGGTGCTGGCCGGCAGCAACCCGGTGATCGTGCACCCGAACGCGCTGGGCGAGGCCGCGATGGCCGACCGGGTCCGGCAGGTCCTGCGCCTGCGCTGACCGGCGCGGAGGAGGTCCCTCGGCGTCACGCCGACGGACCTCCTCCGGTACCTCCGCGAAACACCGCGCTGGTTGCCTGGGACCCATGACCAGCCGCCTGACCGAACTCGACCGCGAGGCCCGCATGGGCGCTCTCGGCACCGAGACCAGCACCCGCGAGGTCCGCCGGATCAGCCTCGCCGACCTGCCCGCGCGCCGCGCGGAGATCGCCGACGAGCTGTGGGCCGCCGCCACCGACATCGGCTTCTTCCAGGTCGTCGACCACGGCATCCCGCAGGAGCAGGTCGACGGCGCCTTCGCCGCGGCCGAGGCGTTCTTCGCCCTCCCGCCGGAGGTCAAGGCGCGCCGCCCGCTCGACAAGGCGCTCAACGCGGGCTGGGAGTCCAAGACGCAGGTGCGGCCCTCGATCGGCACCCCCGACGAGAAGGAGTCCTACCAGGTCACGCGCCCGCACATGGCCGGCCGCTGGCCGACGGCGGAGGAGCTGGCCGGGTTCGAGGAGACGATGCTCGCCTTCGAGGCCCGGTGCCGGCAGGTGGCCATGGACGTGCTCTCCTGCTTCGCGCTGCGGCTGGGGTTCGACGCGGACTTCTTCGCCCGGGCGCACGACCCGTCGGCGCCGGGCTACCAGAGCACGCTGCGGCTGCTGCACTACTTCCCGGTCTCGGCGGAGACCGCCGCCCGCACCGACCTGTGGCGGGCCGGCGCGCACACCGACTTCGACTGCCTGACCCTGCTGTTCCAGCGCGCCGGCCAGGGCGGCCTGCAGGTGCTGCCCGGCGCCGAGGCCGAGGGGCAGGCGTGGACGCCGGTGGAGCCCTCCGACGACGCGATCACCTGCAACATCGGGGACATGCTGACCCGGTGGAGCGACGGCGTCCTCCCGTCGAACTTCCACCGGGTCAAGGCGCCCGGACCCGGCGACCCGCTCGGGTCCCGCTACAGCATCGCCTTCTTCGCCCAGGCCGACCGCGACGTGCTGATCGAGAGCCCGCAGGGCAGCTACCCGCCCATCTCGGCCGGCGACTTCATCCTCGAGCGGATCCGCGCCAACTACGGCGGCTGACGGCGGGTCAGCCCGGCAGGGCGCGGCAGGACCACCGGCCGCCGGCGCGCAGGTACTGCAGCCGGCGGCTGGCGGTCTCCGCCGACGCCGCCCAGAAGGTCATCTCCCGCGGCCGCAGCCGGTAGCCGACCCACGAGCCGGCCGGTCCGTCGCCGTCCGGCGCGAAGCCGGCCCACCGCGCCACCCGCTCGGCCCGCGGCAGCCCGGCCAGCTCCTCGGTGTTCAGCCACGCCAGCCGCCGCAGGTACTCCGACCGGGCCGCCCACGCCGCCGCGGCCTGCTCCTCGCCGTCGGGGACGACGTCGCCGCGCACGACCAGCTGCCGGCCGAGGTCCGGCCACAGCACGACGATGCCGGCCCGCGGCACCGCGGCCAGCTCGGCGACCTTGCGGCTGCCGCAGGCGGTGTGGAAGGCGAAGCCGGACGCGTCGACCGCGCTGAGCAGCACGGTGCGGGCGTTCGGGTAACCGTCCTCGCCGACCGTGCACAGCGTCACCCGTGGCCGGTCGGGGTCGTCGTCGGCCGGCAGCCAGGCGCGGGCCAGGGCGAGCGGGTCGGCCGGGGGAGCGCCGTCGGCGTGCACCTCCCGGCCGGGCGGGGTCCCGGTCGACGCGGTCACCGGATGGCGCCCTTGGTCGGGCCGTCGTAGTCCGGGTTCAGCTTGCCGGGGTTGAGCAGGCCGTCCGGGTCGGTGACGCGGGCGGTCTCGATCGTGCGGCCGAGCTCGAAGTCGACGTTCCACTGGTGCGGGTCGTGCACGCCCACGCCGAGGGCGTTCAGCGCGCGGATGCCGGCGCGCACCTGCTCGGGGCTGCGGTAGACCCCGGCGAGCATGCCGATCGGCACGGTGTGCCCGGCCTCGACGTGCAGCAGCCCGCCCTCGTAGACGGCGTGCACCTCGTCGATCCGCTCGACCAGCGCGTCGCCGGAGACCTCGACGTGGAAGAACACCCCCGGCCGCGACTTCTGCAGCCACTCGATGGGGTGGTTGTAGCTGAGCATGCTCAGCGACAGCACCACCTGGGCGCCCTCGCGGACGTCCTCGACCCGCCCGCCGGCGCCCTCGACCAGCGCGGTGGCCGCCGCGAGCGTCCGCGCGTCGGCGATCATCCGCAGGCTGGCCCGGCCGGCCGGGAACGCCGGGTCCGGCGGCAGGGTGGCGGTGATCTCGGGGGTGTCGGCGGAGACCAGCCGCGGCAGCGGCTCCAGCCGCCCGAGCTCGCGCAGCACCGACAGCGCGCCGCGGAAGTCGGGGAAGCTCGCGTACACCCCGCGCCAGTCCTGCAGCGGCTCCAGCCGCACGGTGGCCCGGGCGATGACCCCGGCGGTGCCGTAGTTGTGCACGTACCGCTGCGCCTCGTCGCCCTCGACGTGCACCAGGTCCGGGGACCCGGTCGCGTGGACGACGTCGAGCGCGAGCACGAAGCCCATGTCGTTGGAGCCGTGCGCGATGGTCCCGGTGCCGCCGGAGCCGCCGCCGAGGAACCCGCCGAGCGAGGACTGCGCGGTGGACGGGTACATCCACAGCTGCTGCCCGGTCTCGGCCGCGGCCCGCTCCAGGGCCACCATCGGCGCGCCGGCCTCGGCGGTGATCCAGCCGTCGCCGACCTCGACCACCGCCCGCGCCCGGGACAGGTCCAGCACCAGCCCGCCGGCCATCGGGATCGCCTGCCCGTAGTTGCCGGTGCCCTTGCCCCGCGGGGTGACCGGGACGCCGTGCCGGACGGCCGCGGCGACGGCGCGGCCGACGTCCTCGGCGGTGGTCGGCCAGGCGACCAGGTCGGCGACCCCCAGCGGCAGCAGCTCGGTGATGATCGGGCTCATCCGCGCGCCGTCGACCGACGCGCGCTCCCGGGCGCGCAGGTCGCCGGTCACGTTGCGCGCGCCGAGCAGGGCGGCGAGCTCGGCCTCCAGCGCGGCGAGCGCGGCGGGCGACGGGGCGGGGGTCCGGACGGGGGAGGCGGTCACCGGGCCAGTCCAGCCGCGCGGGGTTCCGCCCGTGTCACCTCCGTGTCACGTCGGTGGGACACGTTCGGCACGCGGCTCTGCTCGGATCGCCGGCGTGAGCTTCTTCTCCGACGTCGAGCGGGACCTGCTCGTCGACGCCCGCACCGACCTGGCCGAGGGCGTCGTCGCCCTGGACCTCGTCTCGCACAACGGCCGTGACCTGCCCGCCTGGACGCCGGGCTCGCACGTCGACGTCGTCCTCGCGCCGGGGCTGGAGCGGCAGTACTCGCTGTGCGGCGACCGGGCCGACCGCTCCCGCTGGCGGATCGCCGTCCTCCGGGAGGAGGAGGGCGGCGGCGGGTCGCTGGCCCTGCACGACGACGTCCGGGTGGGGCAGGCGCTGCGGGTGCGCGGCCCGCGCAACCACTTCGCGTTCGAGGTCACCCCCGGCACGCGGTACCGGTTCGTCGCCGGCGGCATCGGCATCACCCCGCTGCGCGCGATGGTCGCCGAGGCCGCCGCCGCGGGCGCCGACTGGACGCTGGACTTCGCCGGGCGGTCGCGGGCCACCATGGCCTTCGCCGCCGAGCTGGCCGCCGCGCACCCGGGCCGGGTCCGCGTGCACGCCGCCGACGAGGGCGGGCGGCTGGACGTCGCGGCGGTGACCGGCTCCCCGCGCACCGACACCGCCGTCTACGTCTGCGGCCCGGGCCGGCTGATCGACGCGGTCACCGCGGCGATGGCCGGCTGGCCGGAGCAGGCGCTGCACCTGGAGCGGTTCGAGGCGAAGGAGTTCGGCGACCCGGTGTGGCCCGGCCCGTTCGAGGTGGAGCTCGCGCTGACGGGGTCCACGGTGACCGTCGAGCCGGGGGAGTCGGTGCTCGAGGCGGTGACCGGGGCCGGCGCCGTCGTCCTCTCCTCCTGCCGGGTCGGCACGTGCGGCACGTGCGAGACGCCGGTGCTGGAGGGCGAGGTCGAGCACCGGGACTCCGTCCTCACCCCGGCCGAGCAGGCCGACGGCGCGGTGATGATGGTCTGCGTCTCCCGCGCCGCCGGGCCGAGGCTGGTGCTGGACCTGTGAGCCTGCTGCTGAGCGGCGCGGCCGACCTCGACGGGCGCCGGGTCGACGTCCGCATCGAGGGGCGCCGGGTCGCCGCGGTGGCCCCCCTCCTGCCGCCGCTGCCGGGGGAGGAGGTGCTCGACCTCGCCGGCTCGTGGCTGCTCCCGGCGCCGGCCGAGCCGCACGCCCACCTGGACAAGGCGCTGACCGGCCACCGGGTGCCCAACCGCACCGGCGACCTGGCCGGCGCGATCGAGGCGATCCGGGCGATCGCGGCGGACTTCACCCACGAGGACCTCGTCGACCGCGCCACCCGCGCCGCGCACGAGTACCTGGCCAACGGGACGACGGCGATCCGCACGCACGCCGACGTCGGCGTGCACGCCGGCACCCGCCACCTGCGCGCGCTGCTGCAGGTGCGCGACACCCTGGCCGGCCTGGTGCGCATCCAGGTCGTGGCGCTGGTGTCGGCGCCGTTCACCGCGGAGGAGGCGGAGGCGGCGCCGCGGCTGCTGGCCGAGGCGATCGACCTGGGCGCCGACGTCGTCGGCGGCGCGCCGCACCTGTGGGCCGACCGGGACGCCGGGCAGGCGCTGTCGTTCGACGCGGCCGTCCGGGCCGGCCTGCCGCTGGACCTGCACACCGACGAGACGCTCGACCCGACGGCGCAGGGGCTGCCCGACCTCGCCCGCCGCGTGACCGGGACCGGCTTCGACCGCGGGGTGACCGCGAGCCACTGCGTGAGCCTCGGGGTGCACCCGCTCGACGTCGCCCGGGAGACGGCCGCGGCGGTGGCCCGCGCCGGCATCGGCGTCGTCGCGCTGCCGCAGACCAACCTGTACCTGCAGGGCCGCGACGTCCCCGTGGCGCCACCCCGCGGGCTCACCGCCGTCCGGGCGCTGCTGGACGCCGGCGTCACGGTCGGCGCCGGCGGGGACAACCTGCGCGACCCGTTCAACCCGATGGGCCGCGCCGACGCCTGCGAGGCCGCCTCGCTGCTGGTGACCGCCGGGCACCTGTCCCCCCGCGAGGCGTGGCTGGCCGTCAGCGCGGGCGCCCGGCGCTGCATGGGCCTGCCGGTCCCGGCGGTCGCGGAGGGGGCGGCCGCGGAGTTCGTCGCCATCGCCGCGGAGAGCCTGGACGCCGCCGTCGCCGGCGCCGGGACCGAGCGGGTCGTGCTGTCCGGCGGGCGGGTCGTCGCGACCACGCGGGTGCGCCGCTCGGTGGCCCCGCTGGGGTCCCCGGGAGCGGCTGTGGCCAGGTCGTGATGCGGGCCGCGCGTCGTTCACCGCCGCAACACACCCACGAAACAGGCAGCACGGAGGGTGAGGTCCGTCCTCACCACGGGCCGGCGACGCCGGCCCCCGACCCCCGGAGCCGCCCGTGAGCGCACCCGCGCCGAGCAGGCCCGCCGGACCCCGGCCGGGCGCCGCGACCGATCCCCGGGTCCTGCACTTCCGGGACGTCGCCAAGACGTTCCCCGACGGCACGGTCGCCCTCGAGGGCGTCGACCTCGACATCCGGCGCGGTGAGTTCGTCACCGTCGTCGGCCCCTCCGGCTGCGGGAAGAGCACGCTCCTGCGGATCGCCTCCGACCTCTCCCCGGCGACGTCGGGGGAGGTGCAGGTCGACGCGCAGCGCATCGGTTACGTCTTCCAGGACGCCACGCTGCTGCCGTGGCGGTCGGTGCTCAAGAACGTGCAGCTGCTCGGCGAGCTGCACGGCATGGGCAAGCCGTCCCTCAACCAGGCCTCGCGGGACGCGATCGACCTGGTCGGGCTCACCGGCCACGAGAAGAAGCTGCCCCGCGAGCTGTCCGGCGGCATGCGGATGCGCGCCTCGCTGGCCCGCTCGCTGACCCTCGACCCGGACCTGTTCCTCTTCGACGAGCCCTTCGGCGCGCTCGACGAGATCACCCGCGAGCGGCTGAACGACGAGCTGCTGAGCCTGTTCCGGACCAAGCGGTTCGGCGCGCTGTTCATCACGCACTCGGTCAGCGAGGCCGTCTACATGTCGACCCGGGTGCTGGTGATGAGCGGCCGGCCCGGGCACGTCGTGGCCTCCTTCGACGTCCCGTTCGGCCCCGACCGCGACCCCGAGCTGCGCTTCACCCCCGAGTTCGCGGCGCTGTCCGGCGAGGTCTCGCACGCGCTGCGCGAGGGGCACCGATGACAGCGCTGCACCCCGACCGGCAGGAGAGCGACGTGACGGCCACCGAGCAGGGCACGGAACCCATCGCCGCGCCGGAGGAGCTGGTCGCCGGCGGCACCGCGCCGCTGGTCCGCCGGAGGCGCCGGCGCGGCGGGACGCTGCTGGACGTCGCGGCCCCGGTCGCCGTCTTCGCCGCCCTCGTCGGGCTCTGGTACGCGATCACCTACCTGCTGCTCGACCCCGGCCGCCGCTTCCTCATGCCGCCCCCGCAGGACGTGATCACCGAGGCGTTCCTCGACGGGCCGACCATGGAGAAGATCGGCGACGCGCTCTGGAACACCGTCGAGGTCACCTTCACCGGCCTGGCCATCGCGATCGTCATCGGCATGGTCTGGGCGGTCGTCATGAGCCAGACCAGGGTCGCCGAGCGGTCGCTGTTCCCCTACGCCGTCGCGCTGCAGTGCATCCCGATCCTGGCGCTGGTCCCGCTGATCGGCTTCTGGTTCGGCTACGACTTCCCGGCGCGGGTCATCGTCTGCGTGCTGATCTCGCTGTTCCCGATCGTGTCGAACACCCTGTTCGGCCTGCAGTCGGTCGACCGCAGCCAGCACGAGCTGTTCGACCTGCACGGCGCCGGCCGGCTGACCCGGCTGGTGAAGCTGCAGTTCCCCGCCGCCATGCCGGCGATCTTCGCCGGCTTCCGGATCTCGGCCGGGTTGTCGGTGGTCGGCGCGATCGTCGGCGACGTCTTCTTCCGGCAGGGCGAGGCGGGCCTGGGCATCCTGCTCGACAACTTCCGCTCGCGGCTGCAGGGCCCGGAGCTGTTCGCCACGATCATCGTCGCCGCGCTGCTCGGCATCGCCACGTTCGTCGTCTTCGGCTGGCTCGGGAAGCTCGCCGTCGGCCGCTGGTACGTCACCGACCGCGACTCGGCCTAGACCCCACCCCCTCTCGTACGGCGCCCCGGATCCGGGGACGCCGTCCCACCCCACCCCTGGAGGAGTCCCGTGCGCCGGACCCGTACCTCGATCGGCCTCGCCGCTGCCGCGAGCCTCGCCCTCGTCCTCTCCGCCTGCGGCAGCGACGACGACGGCGGCGGCGAGTCGTCGGCGCCCGCCGGGCCCAGCGGCGAGGTCGGCAGCACCGACCTGGCCGCGGCCGGCTGCCCCGACACCGTCGTCATCCAGACCGACTGGAACCCCGAGGCCGAGCACGGCGGCATCTACCAGCTGTTCGGCGACGACTACTCCGTCGACGCCGGCGCCAAGTCGGTCACCGGCACCCTGGTCGACAGCGAGGGCGCCAGCACCGGCGTGCTGGTCGAGGTGCGCGCCGGCGGCCCGGCGATCGGCTTCCAGGCCGTCAGCGCCCAGATGTACTCCGACGACGACATCACCCTGGGCTACGTCGACACCGACGAGGCGATCCAGCTGTCGGCCGAGCAGCCGACCGTCGGCGTCCTCGCCCAGCTCGAGAAGTCCCCGCAGATGATCATGTGGGACCCCGAGACGTACCCGGACGTCGACGAGATCGCCGACCTGGCCGGCACCGACGCCACGGTCCGCTACTTCGAGGGCTCGGCCTACATGGACTACCTGGTCGGCGCCGGGATCCTCCGCGAGGAGCAGCTCGACGGCAGCTACGACGGGACGCCGGCGGCGTTCGTCGCCTCGGCCGGCGCCGACGCCCAGCAGGGCTACGCCAGCGCCGAGCCCTACATCTACGAGAACGAGGTGGACGCCTGGGGCAAGCCGGTCGAGTACCAGCTGGTCCACGACGCCGGCTTCCAGGTCTACGCCTCGTCGCTGTCGGTCCGTGCCGACCAGCTGGAGGGGCTGTCGGGCTGCCTGACCGAGCTGGTGCCGCTCATGCAGCAGGCCGACCTCGACTACATCACCGACCCGACCGGCGCCAACGAGCTGATCCTCGAGCTGGTGGAGCAGTACGACACCGGCTGGCAGTACAGCGAGGGCGTCGCCGAGTACTCGGCCACGACCATGGAGGAGCTCGGCATCTCCGGCAACGGCGAGAACGCGACCCACGGCGACTTCGACGAGGCCCGGCTGCAGACGCTGATCGAGCAGACGACGCCGATCTTCACCGAGCAGGGCACGCCGCCGGCCGAGGGCCTCACCCCGCAGGACATCGCCACCAACGAGTTCATCGACATGTCCATCGGGGCCGTCTGACCGCCCGACCGTCCCCCGCCCGCGCCGGCGACCCCCGTGGGGTCGCCGGCGCGGTGCCGCGTCACCCGGCCGCCGTCACCCGCGGCAGGGTCAGCATCGCCTTGAGCGCGCCGAGCAGTCCCAGCCCGGCCACGGCGACCGCGCACCACAGCCCCGCGCCGATGTCGGACGGGTCCCAGCCGGCGCCGGCGCAGGCGACCCCGACGCCGGCCGCGGCCGGCACCGTGGCCAGCAGCGCCAGGACGCCGGCCGCCCGGTGCGTGCGGGCCGGGCGGAAGGGCAGCGGGCCGACCAGCAGGAGCGCGGCGCCGCTGGCGACCACGGCGACCGGCGGCCACAGGTCGCCGCTGAGCAGCTCGGCCAGCCCGCCGGCCTCCAGCCCCTGCCGGACCAGCGACCCGCCGGAGGGCCCCCCGTCGGCCGCCCAGGAGAGCCACATGCTCGCGACCGCCGCGGCGGCGGCCAGCAGGAGCGCGACGCCGGCGGCCGGGTCGGCGCGGTGCCGCACCACGAGCAGGACCCCGGTGGCGGCCGGCCGCAGGAGGTGGGGGTCGTCCCCCTCGGCGCCGTCGACCTCGTCGTCCGGCTCGGCCGGGAAGCCGAGGATCGCCGCGTCCTCCGGCTCCTCGGGCGGGCCCGGCGGCGGCGCCGGGGGCCCGGTCCGCTGCGGGGTGCCCGTCCCGGCCGACAGCGGCCCGGTCACGTGCACGGTGTTGTCCTGGAACCGGTGGACCCTCGGGCGCAGCTTCATAGCGTCCTCCGACGGCGCGGGGCGCGGGGAGGCGCCCCAGGACCCGAGACTAGACCGTCCGCAAGGCTCCGGCATCCCGGCCGGACGCGGCGCCGCGGCCGGTGCTCACCGGGCTGCGGCCTCCACCTGCGCGGCGATCCGGGCCAGCCGGTCGTGCACCTGGTCCACCACGACCGGCGCCTCCGGGTGGCACAACCGCGCGCCCCGGGCCACCTGCCGGCCACCCACCCACACCTGCTGCAGGTTGCGCAGCGAGCAGGCCAGCACGTAGGTGCCGTAGGGGTCCCAGACGGGACCGGTGTCGGGGTCGCGGGGGTCGACGACGAGGAAGTCGGCGTACCGGCCGACCCGCAGCGTCCCGACCCGGTCGTCGACGCCGAGCACCTCGGCCGAGCCGCGGGTGTGCAGGTCGAGCACGTCGCGGACCGGCAGCGCGGCGGGATCGCGATAGGTGGCGCGGACCAGCGCCAGCGCCGTCCGCATGTTGCCGAACGGGTCGCTGACATCGGTGCACGACTGGTCGTCCAGGCCGATGCCCACCCGCATGCCGAGCTCCCGGATCTCCGGGATCCGCGCCACCCCGGACGCGAGCCGGCCGTTGCTCATCGGCTGCCAGCTCATCCCGCAGCCGGCCGCGGCCGCCGCCTGCAGGATCTCCTCGGTCGTCTGGATGAAGTGGCCGAACACCAGGTCGGGGCCGAGTGCGCCCGCCGCGGCGTACCAGGCGAACTTCGACCGCTGCAGCTCCGCGTCGTGCGGCGTCTCGAGGAAGTGCGACTGGTTGAGCAGCCCGTGCCGCCGCATCGCCGCGACCTCGAGCTCCGCCGCGGCGGGGTCGTCGGCCCACTGCACCGTGCCGCTGAGCGCCAGCCCCAGGCACAGCGCCGGGTCGACGTCGCCCGCGGCGTCCACCACCTCGTCGAGCTGGGCCAGCGCGTCGGCGGGGGCGACCGCGCCCTGCCCGAGCATGACGCTGTGCACGTGCCGCAGCCCGGCGTCGGCCTTGCCGCGCAGCTGGGCGTGGGTGAAGGCGGTGTCGGGCAGCGCGGCCTCGTAGCGGGCGTCGCCGGCGGTGAACGGCAGCCCGGCGGAGGTGAAGTCGTAGGCGCTGGTGATCCCGTTGCACAGGAAGTCCTGCGCGCCGTGCCGGCTGAGCCAGTAGACGTCCTCGGCGTCGGCCGCGTCGGTGTAGCGGGTCATCGCCTGGATCCACCCGTACAGCGACTGGTCCACCGCCAGCCCCCGCGAGCCGGAGGTGAACAGGTGGCTGTGCGCGGAGACGAACCCCGGCCCGACCAGCGCGCCGCGCACGTCGAGCGTCTCGCCGGCGGTCGTGCCGGCGGGCGGGTCGCCGGGACCGATCGCGGCGATGCGGCCGTCGTCGTCCACGGTGAACCAGCCGCGGAACGGGTCGGGCCGGTCGGGGTCCATGGTCAGCAGGACGGCGTCGCGCACGAGGAGGCGGGTCACGCCGGGACCCTCCCCGGCGCGCGTTGCCGCCCGGTGACGCTCAGGTCACCGGCGGGTTCGCGCGGTCAGCAGGTCCCTCAGCCGCCCCGCGACGTGCGCCTCCGGCACGGTCTGCAGGACGCCGTCCCGCACCGCGACCCGCCCGCCGACGACGACGTGCCGCGGCCGCCGCCCGGGCGAGGCCCACAGCAGCCCGGCGACCGGGTCGGCCACCCCGGCGTCGGCCACCCCGCCCACGTCCCAGCACACGAGGTCGGCGCGGGCCCCGACGGCCAGCCGGCCCAGGTCCGGGCGGCCCAGCCCGTCGGCGGAGCCGCGGGTCGCCCAGGTGAGCACCTCGCGCGCGGCCACCGGCCGGCCGGCCAGCGGGGCCACCTGCATGGCCAGCCGCGCGTCGGCCAGCAGGTGGCCGGCGTCGTTGGAGCCCCCGCCGCTGGTGCCCAGCCCCACCGGGACGCCGGCGTCGGCGAGGGCGGCCGTCGGCGCGACGCCCCAGCCCATCGGCAGGTCGCAGCCGGGCGCATGCGTGGCGCTCACCCCGGCGGCCGCCACGGCGGCCACCTCGGCCGGCGTGACGTCGCAGAGGTGGGCCAGGGTCACGTCGGGCGCGAGCCAGCCCCACTCCTGGAGCAGCTCCAGCGGCCGGCGGCCGTACCGCTCCCGCGCCCGGACGACGTCGACCTGCTCGTTGGCCTGGGTGCGCCGGCGCAGCCCGCGCCGGGCGGCCACCTCCGCCAGCAGGCGGAAGGTCGCCTCGCCGTCGCTGTGCACCCCGGCGGGACCGACGGCGACCTGCAGCGCGCCGTCGGCGGTCACGCCGCCGGGCGGGACGAGCGCGGCGGCGACCGCGTCGGCGGAGGCGGCGGCCGTCTCCGGGTCGTCCCCGGCGCTGCCCCGCACGAAGGCCAGCCGGGCGCCCAGGTCGCGCGCGGCCGTGGCGGCGGCCCGCGCGAGGGCCACCCCGCCGTCGGCCGGCGCCGGGTCGCGGGGCCAGGTGAGGTGGTGGTCGGCGACGGTGGTCACCCCGCACAGCAGGGCCTCGGCCAGCCCGGCCGAGGCGGCGGCGTGCACCAGCTCCTCGTCGACGCCGGTGGCGGCGTAGGCCGCGGCCATCGCCGGCAGCCACCGGGACATCGGCACCCCGCGGGTCCCGGGGAGGGTGCGGAACGCGGTCTGCAGCAGGTGGTGGTGGGCGTTGACCAGCCCGGGGGTGACCACGCAGCCCGCGGCGTCGAGGACCTCCCCGGCCCCGGCCGGAGCGGTGCCGACGAGGGCCACCCGGCCGTCGTCGGCGCAGAGCACGTCGGCGGCGACCGGTTCCTCGCCGGTCGCCGTCCACACCACCAGCGCGTCGCGGACCGTCAGCACCCCGGCGACGCTGCCAGCCGCGTGTTCCGGCCGGGTGTCGGCCGCCGGCGCCGCCGACATCCCCCCGCAACGCGGCGTCCCTACCGTGCGCGGCATGGCCGCCCGTCTGCTCACCGAACTGTCCGCGCCGGCGCTGCGCACCGCCCTCGGGCCGGACAGCGTGCTGGTGCTGCCCACGGGCGCGATCGAGCAGCACGGCCCGCACCTGCCGGTGGCGACCGACCTCGTCGTCGCCTCGACGCTGGCCGAGCGGGCGGTGCAGCGGTTCGGCGAGGACCTGGACCTGTGGTTGCTGCCGCCGCTGGCCTACACGAAGTCGAACGAGCACGCGTGGTCGGCGGGCACGTTCTGGCTGTCGGCGGAGACGCTCACGGCGGTGCTGCGCGACCTCGGCCGCAGCGTGGCCCGGACGCCGGCGCGGCGGCTGGCGTTCCTCAACGGGCACGGCGGCAACTCGGCGCTGCTGCAGGTGGTCGCGCGCGACATCCGGCTGGAGACCGGGCTGCGGACGTTCACCCTGCACCCCCGGCTGCCCGCCGACCAGGGCGGCACCAGCCCCGCGGGGGAGCTCGGCATGGGCGTGCACGGCGGGTTCGAGGAGACCTCGCTGATGCTGCACCTGCGCCCCGACCTGGTCGACATGGCGCAGGCCGGCCGCTGGGTGCCCGAGCACCTGGCCGGCTACCGGCACGTCCGCTTCGGCGGCTCGGTCTCCTTCGGCTGGTCGTCGGACGACTTCGGCCCGGCCGGGGTGGTCGGCGACGCCCGCGCCGCCACCGCGGAGGACGGCGCCCGGCGGGCGGAGGAGGCGGTGGCCTACCTGGGCGAGGCGCTGGCCGAGGTGGCCCGCTTCGATCCCGCCCCACCGTCCGGCGCCGCCGGCTGACGAGCGCGGCGCGGACGGACGGCTTCGTCACGTCTGGACCCACTCGTCCCCCCGACCACAGGAGACACGGAGAGCACCCTCGCCGTCACGGCCCGGCAACGTCCGCGTGGCACTGTGGGTCCGTGACCGCCGCAGCACCCGGCGTCCCGCACGACCGGCGCGCCGCCGCGCCCGGTCCCCAGGACGCCGCCCCGGACGCCGTCGCCCCGGGCGCCGCCGCCCCCGACGACACCGCCCCGCGGACCGCCGAGCACGCCCGGCTGGCCGAGTCGGGCAGCATGTCGGCGCCGTGGCGGACCTGGGGCCCGTACCTGGCCGGCCGGCAGTGGGGCACGGTCCGGGAGGACTACTCCGAGGACGGCGACGCCTGGGCGTCCTTCCCGTTCGACCACGCGCACGCCCGCGCCTACCGGTGGGGCGAGGACGGCCTCGGCGGCATCTGCGACCGCTTCGGCTTCCTGAACCTCTCGGTCGCGCTGTGGAACGGCCGCGACCCGATCCTCAAGGAGCGCCTGTTCGGGCTCACCAACGAGGAGGGCAACCACGGCGAGGACGCCAAGGAGCACTGGTGGGCCCTCGACGGCACGCCGACGCACTCCTGGATGCAGTGGCTGTACCGCTATCCGCAGGCCGAGTACCCCTACGCGCAGCTGCGCGAGGAGAACGCCCGCCGCAGCCGGCTCGAGCGCGAGTACGAGCTGGCCGACACCGGCGTCCTGGACGAGGACCGCTTCTTCGACGTCCAGGTGACCTACGCCAAGGCCGGCCCCGAGGACGTCTGCATCGTCGTCTCGGCCACCAACCACGGGCCCGAGGCGGCGCCGCTGCACCTGCTGCCGCAGGCCTGGTTCCGCAACACCTGGTCCTGGGGCGGCGACAAGCGGCAGGGCGTCATCAACCAGCTGCTCGCGCCCACCCTCACCGTCTCCGGGCTGGAGGCCGTCGAGGCCGAGCACGGCTACCTGGGGCGCTACGTGCTCGCGGCCGAGGGCGCGCCGGAGGTCCTGTTCTGCGAGAACGAGACCAACGCCGTCGCCCTGTTCGGCGAGCGGCGCAACTCCACGCGGTACCCGAAGGACGGCATCAACCGCCACGTCGTCCAGGGCGAGCGGGGCGCGGTCAACCCCGCCGACACCGGCACCAAGGCCGCGTTCTGGTACCGCTGGGACGCCGTGGCGCCGGGGGAGACGGTCAGCGTGCGGCTGCGGCTGCGGCAGGCCGACCCGGACGACGCGGTGTTCGGCGAGGAGTTCGACGCGGTGCTGGCCACCCGCCGGGCCGAGGCCGACGAGTTCTACGGCACGGTCATCCACCCGGGGCTGTCCGACGAGGACCGGCACGTCGCCCGACGGGCCTACGCCGGGCTGCTGTGGACCAAGCAGCTGTACCGCTTCGACGTCTCGCAGTGGCTGGACGGCGACCCCGACTTCTCCGCCCCCGAGAGCCGCCGCACGCGGGGCCGGCGCAACTCCGGCTGGCGGCACCTGGCGCTCGCCGACGTCATCTCCATGCCGGACGAGTGGGAGTACCCGTGGTTCGCCGCGTGGGACACCGCCTTCCACTGCATCCCGCTCGCGCACGTGGACCCCGACTTCGCCAAGGAGCAGCTGGTCCTCATGTGCCGGGAGTGGGCGATGCACCCCAACGGCCAGCTGCCGGCCTACGAGTGGGCCTTCGGCGACGTGAACCCGCCGGTGCACGCCTGGGCCGCCTGGCACGTCTACCGGATCGACGGCTACCGCGACCGGCAGTTCCTCATCCGCGTGTTCACCAAGCTGCTGCTGAACTTCTCCTGGTGGGTCAACCGCAAGGACGCGACCGGCTCGGGCCTGTTCGAGGGCGGCTTCCTCGGCATGGACAACATCGCGCTGTTCGACCGGTCCGCGCCGCTGCCCCCGGGCTACCGGCTGGAGCAGTCCGACGCGACCAGCTGGATGGCGTTCTACTGCCAGCAGATGTTCAAGATCGCCCTCGAGCTGTCCCGGTTCGACCAGGCCTGGGACTCCACCGCCACCAAGTTCCTCGAGCACTTCCTGTCGATCGCCCAGGCGATGAACTCCTTCGGCTCGCACGAGGAGTCGCTGTGGAACGAGGAGGACGGCTTCTTCTACGACGTCCTCGTCGGCCCCGACGGCACCGCCGAGCCGCTGCGGGTGCGGTCGATGGTGGGCCTGCTGCCCATCCTCGGCGTCACCGAGGTGCCCGCGTGGATCCAGTCCGAGTGCCCGGACGTGGCCAACCAGCTGCGGTGGCTGCAGCGGCGCCGGCCGGAGCTCATGGGGCCGCTGCGCAGCCGCTCGGCCCCGGAGGGCCGCAAGATGATCCTCTCGCTGGTCGACCGCGAGCGGCTCGAGCGGATCCTGCGCCGGATGTTCGACACCGACGAGTTCCTGTCGCCCTACGGCATCCGGTCCCTGTCGAAGTCGACCGGGCACGTGGTCGCGCAGGTCGGCGGCCGGGACGTGTCCATCGAGTACGAGCCGGGGGAGTCGCGCACCAAGCTGTTCGGCGGCAACTCCAACTGGCGGGGCCCGGTGTGGTTCCCGGTCAACGTGCTGCTGGCCGACAAGCTGCGCACCCTGGGCCGCTTCTACGGCGACTCGTTCACCATCGAGATCCCGACCGGCTCGGGCGACCACCGCACGCTGGTGGAGGCCGCGGACCTGATCGACAACAGCCTCACCGCGCTGTTCCAGCCGGTCGAGGGCCGGCGCCCGGCCGACGGCAAGCGCATCGAGTCCACCGGCTCGCCGCTGTGGCAGCAGCACCCGACGTTCAGCGAGTTCTTCGACGGCGACACCGGCGAGGGCCTCGGCGCCTCCCACCAGACCGGGTGGACGGCGCTGGTCGCGCACCTGCTCAACCCGCGGCTGCCCCCCGACCCCCGCTTCTCCTGACCGCCGGCCGGCCCGCACCCCCCGCACTGGGTGTTGTCCGGGGACGCGGCCGTGCCGGAACGTGGTCGGCACCGAGGGGAGGTGCTCGATGGCGTGGTGGGTGTGGGCGCTCGGCGCCTGGCTGGTCGCCTCCGTGGCGGCGGCCGTGCTGATGGGCAGCGTCCTGGCTGCGGCGGAGCGCCGCGAGCGGTCGTCCGCCCTGGACGCGGCGGACGCGGTCCGACCGGGGCCGCAGCGGCGGCGATCCGTCCCGGCGGCGGCCGACTCCCCGGCCGGCCTGGCCGGCTGAGCGGCCACCGGCGACCGGTGGCCGCCGGCGGTCAGCGGCGCTCGGCGCGGGCGGCGGCGACGATCTCGCCGAGGGTGTCGCCGTCCCGGGCGATCCAGGCGCGGCCGTCGTCGGCCAGGACGATCGGCCGCTGGATCAGCCGCGGGTTCTCCACCAGCACCCGGATCCACGCGTCGGCGTCGCGCGGGGCGTCCCTCAGGCCGAGCTCCTCGGCCCGCGGCTCGGCCATCCGCGTGACGTCCCACGGCTGGAGGCCGAGCGCGGCGAGCGCCGCGCGGAGCTCGGCCTCGGTCGGCGGCTCGTCCAGGTAGCGGCGCAGCCGGTGGTCGACGCCGGCCGCGTCGAGCTCGGAGCGGGCGGTGCGGCACTTCGAGCACGAGGGGGTGAACCAGACCTCCACCCCCCGACCCTATGGGGCCGGGCGGGGCCGCAGGGGGCGGGATAGGGTCGACACCCCGATGCCGACGAGGTCCTCAGGGGACGACGAGGGGAGTGCCGGCCAGGTGGTGGATCGCGAGTCCGGACCCCCCGAGGACGACGCCCCGGTCCCGCCGCCGATCCCGTCCTTCGACTCGCTGCGCGCCCCGCGCCGCCGGTCGGCGGTCGACCTGCTGCTGCCGCCGGCCGAGCCCACGGCGCTCGTCGACCCGGTGGCGCCGGTGGACCTCGAGGAGCTCGCGCCGGCCGCGCCGCGCGCCCCCCGCCCGGCGCCGGCGCCCCGGCCCGCCGAGTGGGCCGACCTGCTCCGCCTGGGCGCGTGGCTGGGCGGCTGCCTCGCCCAGCGGGTCCGCGGGCTGCTGCGCGGCTGATCGACGACGGGACGCGCGCCCCCGGGAACGCAGAGGGGCCACGGCGCAGCGCGCCGTGGCCCCTCCGTGCGTCCGTCGGTCAGACGGCGCGGACGTTCTCCGCCTGCGGGCCCTTCTGGCCCTGCGTGACGTCGAACTCGACCTGCTGGCCCTCGTCGAGGGACTTGTAGCCGGTGCCGCTGATGGCGGAGTAGTGGCAGAAGACGTCGGCGCCGCCGCCGTCCTGGGCGATGAAGCCGAAGCCCTTCTCCGCGTTGAACCACTTCACAGTGCCGGTGGCCATGTCGTTCTCGTTTCCGTGCTGGGGGTGTCCGCACCGGCACGGCGCCGGTGGGGGTCGCCGCACCGACCGGCAGGACCGAGTGGAACGTCAGGCAGAGACGACTGCGGACGTTCGAGAACGAGGCAGAGGTACGACAGCGACCGGGAGCAACTGTAGTCGATCGGACGCGGCAGGCGGCGCGCCGCCCCTCCGTGCGAGGGAGGACGAGCCCGCGGTCACCACCGGAGGGGGTGCGTCTCCCGCGACTGGGCGGTCCGGCAGGCCCGGCAGTTGCCCCAGGAGACGATCGCCAGCGGCGTGGTGGGGCCGCCGCACTCCGGGCACTCGACGGCCTCATCGGTCCGGGAGCGGGCGTCGGCGAGCTGCTGGGCCCGCTCCTCGTGGCGGGCCCGGTCGCCCCGGCAGGGGCAGCCCAGGTGGGCGTCGGCGCAGAGTCCGCGGTGTGTGGCGATGGGAGCCCCCTCGGGTTCGGCCCCGACGGTAGCCCGGATACCGCCGATCGCCGCCTCCCGCGGCGGCGCGTCACCCGGACCGGTGGCTGTCGGCGGGCTCGGCGAGACTGCGGCGGTGCACCGCGTCCTGCTCCGCCGGCTCGCCGGCGGCGGGGTGGAGGCCGTCGACCGGGACGGCGGCGGTGCGGCCGCCGGTGCCGTCCGGCTGCCGGCCGGGGAGGTCGCCGGGTTCGTCGGCGACCGCGAGCGCGGCGGGGTGCGCTGGGTCTGGGACGACACCACCCGCTGGTACCCGGGGCTGCTGGCCGCCGGCGTGCGGGTGGAGCGGTGCACCGACCTGCGGCTGACCCACGCGGTGCTGCGCCGCTCGCCCTTCGTCGACCAGGCGCTGCTCGCCGGGCCGGACACGGCCGGCTGGGACGCCCTCGCCCCGGTGGGCGCGCCCGACCCGGCGCTGTTCCCGCTGGCCGACCCGGCCGACGCGCTCGACCCGCTCGCCGAGGACGCCCGGCAGCAGGCCGCGCTGGCGGCGTCCCCGCAGCGGGCCCGGCTGGCGCTGCTGCTGGCCGCCGAGTCCTCCGGCGCGCTGGTCGCGGCCGAGATGACCGCGGCCGGCCTGCCGTGGCGGGCCGACGTGCACGAGCGGCTGCTCGCCGACCTGCTCGGCCCGCGGCCGGCCGCCGGGGCCCGGCCGGTCGTGCTGGAGCGGCTCGCCGGCGAGATCCGCACGGCGCTGGCCGCCCCGGACCTCAACCCGGACTCCCCGGGCGAGCTGCTGCGCGCCCTGCAGACGGCGGGGCTGCCGGTCGCCGACACCCGCTCCTGGACCCTCGAGCGGCTCGAGCACCCCGCCGTCCCGCCGCTGCTGGAGTACCGGCGGCTGGCCCGGCTGCTCACGGCGAACGGCTGGGCGTGGCTGGACGCGTGGGCGCGCGACGGCCGCTTCCGCCCGACCTTCCTGCCCGGCGGCGTGGTGACCGGCCGGTGGGCCTCGCACGGCGGCGGCGCGCTGTCGGTGCCGGCGGTGGTGCGCCCGGCCGCGGTCGCCGACGACGGCCGGCGGCTCGTCGTCGCCGACGTCGCCCAGCTCGAGCCGCGGGTGCTGGCGGCGATGAGCGGCGACACCGCGATGGCCGAGGCGGCCCGCGCGGCCGACCTGTACGAGGGCATGGTCGCCGGCGGCGCGGTCGCCACCCGGGCCGAGGCCAAGGTCGGCATCCTCGGCGCGATGTACGGCGGCACCCGCGGGGAGAGCGGCCGGATGCTGCCCCGGCTGGCCCGCCGCTACCCGCGCGCCGTGGGACTGGTCGAGGAGGCGGCGCGGGCGGGGGAGCGGGGCGAGGTGGTGCACACCCTGCTGGGCCGCGGGTCGCCGCCGCCGACGGCCGCGTGGGCGCAGCGCCCGCTCGACCTCGGCGAGGCGCCGGAGGAGACGGGCCGCCGGGAGGACCGCGACCGCGAGCGCCGCGCCTGGGGCCGGTTCACCCGCAACTTCGTCGTCCAGGGGACGGGCGCGGAGTGGGCGCTGTGCTGGCTGGCCGACCTGCGCAACCGGCTCTGGCGCCTGGCAGCCCCGGGGGAGGGGACCCTGCACGACCGGCCGCACCTGGTGTTCTTCCTGCACGACGAGGTCGTCGTCCACACACCCGAGGAGCTCGCCCCGGCGGTGGTGGAGGAGGTCCGCGCGGCCGCCGGAACGGCCGGCCGCCTGCTGTTCGGGTCGTTCCCGGTGGACTTCCCGCTCGACGTCGCCGTCGTCCGCTCCTGGGGCGACGCCGGCTGAGACCCCCCGGACGCGAGGGACCCCCGCAGCCGGGCGGCTGCGGGGGTCCCGTCGTGGTTCAGGCCGTGCGGGTCACTGCCCGCGCTCGGCGTCCAGGGCGGCGGCGACGCGGCGGTGCGCCTCCCAGATCTCCTCGGGCAGCCCCGGGAAGAGCTCCAGATGGGCCTCGCGGTGGCCCATCTCCTGGCGCCAGCGCTCGTTGTCGATGGAGAGGAGCTTCTCCAGGTCGCCGTCGCGCAGGTCGACGCCCTCGAGCTCGAGCTCCTCGGCGGTCGGCACGATCCCGACCGGCGTCTGCCGGCCCGTGACCTCGCCGTTCTTGAGCTGCATGAGCCACAGCAGCGGGCGCAGGTTGTCCCGGTAGCCGGGCCACAGGAAGTGGCCGTCCTGCGGGTCGCGCTGGAACCAGTTCACGTGCGCGAACAGCGGCTTCTCGCTCGCGGCGCCGATCACCTTGAGCCAGTGGGCGGCGTAGACGGCCTCCGGGGTCGCCATGAACGGCCGCATGGACATCGGGTCGTAGCGCAGGACGCCCTCCGTGCCCTCCGCGGCGAAGGTGGCCTCCGCGCCCAGGGTCAGGCCATCGTAGACGCCCTCGGCGAGGTCGGTGATCGCGCGGATCAGCGGCTCGCGGTCACGGGTGCGGCCACCGAAGATGATCGCGTCGACCGGCACGCCCTTGGGCGTGTCGAAGTCCGGGGCCAGGTTGGGCACGTTGGCCAGCGTGGTGGTGAAGCGGCTGTTCGGGTGCGCCCAGGGGGCATCCTTCTCCGCCTCGGACCGCTCGCTGATCAGCTTGCCCTGCCAGTCGCGCCACCCGGTGACGTCGGCCGGCGGCTCGGGGCTCTTGCCCTCCCACCAGACGTCGGCGGTCTGCTCGTTGTAGGCGACGTTGGTGAAGATCGTGCCGGTGCCCTCGCGGATCGCCTCGACCGCCGTGGGGTTGGTCGCCTCGTTGGTGTCCTTGGCGACACCGAACACGCCGTACTCGGGGTTGATCGCGTAGATCTTCCCGTCCTCGGGGTCGACGCGCAGCCAGGCGATGTCGTCGCCGTAGAACGTCACGTGGTAGCGGTCGCCGAGGATGTCGGGGGCCAGGGTCATCGCCAGGTTGGTCTTGCCCGACGCGCTCGGCATCCCGCCGCAGATGTGGTACTTGCGACCGGTCTGCTTGTCGGTGATCCCCAGCAGCATGAACTGCTCGGCGAGGAACTCCCCGGAGCGCCAGCCGTCGTAGGCGCCCTGGCGCAGGCCGTGGGCGATCTTCCCCAGCAGCGCGTTGCCGCCGTAGGAGGAGCCGAAGTGCAGGATCGTGCGCTCGTCGGCGACGGTGACGAAGTAGCGCTGGTCGTCCGGGGTGCCGTGACCCAGGTTCTCCAGGTCGCCGGTGACGTGCACGCCGCGGACGAAGCTGTCCTGGTCGGCGAGGTCGTTGACGAACTCCACGCCGACGCGCGCCATGCGGTTCATGTGCAGCACGACGGTGCGGGTGTCGGTCAGCTCGACGCCGGTGGCGTACTGCTCGAGCGGCGACCCGGGCGGGGCCATGAGGTAGGGGACGACGTACATCGTCTTGCCGGCCGAGGCGCCCTTCATGCGCTCGGTCAGCAGCGGGCGCATCTCCGAGGCGGGCTTCCAGTTGTTGTAGACGCCCTTGTCGGACTCGTTGTTGGTCGCGACGACGGTGCGCTCCTCCGACCGCGCCGTGTCCTTCGGGTGACTGCGGGAGTAGTAGCGGCCCTCCCCGGCGGGCAGCAGCTCACCGGCCTCCAGCGCCTCCTGGACCAGGCGGGCGTCGTCGGAGGCGTGCACCACCTCCACGCGGGCGGCACCGGTGTGCTCTGCCCACTGGCGGACGAAGTCGCGGACGCGACTGTTCTTCACCCCTGCTTCGTCGAGCACGGCGTCAACGGCTGCCACGACTTGCACCTCTCCCTCGCGGGTCATCCGTTCACCGCGCCTCCCGACGTGCGCGCTGCGGCCCGCTGCGTCGGGAACTTACCGATCCCGCCCCGGCCGATTGACAGCAGTGGGGCCGATGTCACTCCTTCCGGCCGCCCTTCTCGGCCGCCACCTGCGCCCATAGGTCGTCTGGGACGTCTACCGGGCCCGCCGTGCCTCCCGGGCCGCCCGTCCGCTGTGTTCTCGGCCACAGCCGGGCGCGGTGGCGGGCCGGTGCCCTACACGGTCAGCGGCCCGAACCGGCGTACCGGCGCCGCGTGTCGGCTCCAGAACCGGCCGCGCCGGATTGTCACGACTCCATAACGCGATTACCGTTCCCGCCGTCCGTCCGGTCGTTGGTCCCCGACCGGGGAAGCCGGTCGGACGCCGCCGAGTCGCCCACGAGCCCCCTCGTGGCGAGCCGGGGACCCACCGCAGTACTGGGGTGAATCCCGTCCGGACGTGTCCGGAGGGGTAGGGCCGCTTCCCGCCCGAACCCGTCAGCTAACTCGGTAGGCGGCCGACGGAAGAACGGAGAGCCGCCGCATGGCGCGCCCCAGCATCGCTGCCCCGCATCCACGCCCCCGCTCCGGCCGGTCCCCTCGGGGCAGGGTGCGCCCGCGCAGCTGAGCACCCGCGGTCGTCGGTAGCCGACGCCGCTCCACCCCTGCACCCCGTCGAGCACCCGCGCTCGAGCGGCGCCCCGCCGCGTCCCGTGCACCGGTGGAGCCCGGCACCGCCGGCCGGCCTCGCCCGCCTGCACCCCCGCCCGCAGGCGCCCGTCCCCGGCGCGCCGCGGCACCCGCACCCCTGGAGTCCCCTCCTCATGCAGCACCGCAGCACCCCCTCGCCCCGCCCCACCCGGGCGGCGGCCCCCGAGACCGCGCCGCTTCCGGCCCCGCCGGCCGCGGCCGCGACCGAGCCGGCGACCGAGGTCCTCCACGTCCCCGCGCCCCGCCGGCGCCGCTCACCGGCCGCGCTGCGCCGCCGCCCCGGCGTCTACCTGGGCGTGGCCGCCGCGGGCGCGGTGCTCGTCCAGGTCCTGGTCGGCACCGACCCGGCCGCGCAGGCCGAGGCCGGGACGTCGGAGTCGGTCTCGGTCGCCGCGGCCCTCGGGCTGTCCGCGCAGAGCGCGCCGGCCACCGTCGAGCCGGACCTGCAGCAGCTGTCGGAGCTCACCGCCAGCCGCGGCACCCGCGAGGCGGCCGAGGTCGCCGCCGCGCAGGCCCAGCAAGCCGCCGACCAGGCCGTGCTCGACCGGCAGCGGGCCGAGGCGGAGGCCGCGGCCGCCGCGGCCGCCGCCCAGGCGCAGGCCGAGGCCGAGGCGGCGGCCGCCGCCGAGGCCGCCGCAGCAGCCGCCGAGGCGGCCGAGGCCGCCGAGGAGGAGGCCGCGGGGTCGGGGTCCTCGGGCGGCGGCAGCGCGGCCGCCGCAGGCAGCACCGCCGTCACCGCGGTCGCCCGCATCAACAACACGGCCGGGCCCGTCTCCGCGCGCGTGCAGGCCGCGGCGAACGCGGTCGTCAGCAACGTCCCGGGCGCCGGCTCCATCTCCCTGGGCGGCACCCGGCCCAGCGCGACGGACCCGCACGGCCACCCGTCGGGCAACGCGCTGGACTACATGGTCCTGTCCAACGCGTCGCTGGGCGACGCGATCGTCGCCTACCACGTCGCCCACTGGGACGAGCTCGGCGTCGAGTACATCATCTGGGAGCAGCGGATCCTGCAGTCGCCGGGCGGCTCCTGGTCCACGATGGCCGACCGGGGCGGCGTGACGGCCAACCACTACGACCACGTGCACGTGAACTACAACTGAGCCAGGGGCCGGGCGCGCACGCGCCCGGCCCCACTCGGTGCTCAGCCCCGGCGGGACCGCCCGCGCGGACCGCCCTGGCGCCCGCCCAGGGCACGGCCGGCGGCGCGTCCGGCGGCCCGGCGCCCGCCGGCGGCGGGACGGCGGTCGGCGTCGCCCCCGCCGCGGCCGGCGGGGCCGCTGCACGGGCGGCAGGTGGCGAACCGCGGGGCGACCGCGCGGCCGCACTCCCGGCAGGTCGCGCTGCGGACCGTCGAGATCGCGCCGGGCAGCAGCAGCGAGATGGCCTCGGCGCACTCCTCCTCGACCCAGGCCGCGTCGTCGTCCTCCAGCCCCGCCACGCCGGGGAAGCGGCGGAGCAGCGTCTGGGCGTCGCGGGCGGCCGCGGCGGCCTGCTCGTACTCCTCGACGGTGCCGCCGCGCGGGACGTCCGGCAGCAGCGTCTCCGGCGGGACCGGGAGTCCGGCGGCGTGCCGGAGGGCGGCGCGGGCCAGCGCGAGCCACCGGGTGCGGCGGGGCGGGTCGTAGTCGATCGCGAGGTCGACCAGCCGCCACACCGTGTCCAGGTCCCCGGCCGCGCCGAGCGGGCCGCGCAGGAGCGGCAGCAGCGCCTCGACCCGCAGCACCAGGCTGCTGACGTCGTCGGGCGCGACCGCCTCGTCGCGGGTGGCCGTCCGCGCCCACGCCATCCAACGGGTCAGCGCCTCCGGCAGGTCGACGGCCTCGATGGCGCCGAGGTCGGCCAGCTCCGGCCGCAGCCGGGGGGCCCGCTTCGGCAGGTCGCTGACGGCGTCGCCACGGGCCACCGCGGCGCCGGCGGCCAGCAGGCCCTGGTCCGGCCGCAGCCCGGGCACGCCGGTGAGCACCCCGACCTGCCCGTGCCCGGTGAGCCCGTAGCGGCCGGCCCGGCCGGCGATCTGCGCGGTCTCCCAGGAGCGGAGCGGGCGGACCCGCTCGCCGTCGAACTTCGTGGTCTCGGCGAAGAGCACGGTGGTGGCCGGCACGTTGATCCCGTGGCCGATCACGTCGGTGGTCACCAGGACGTCGAACTCGCCACTGGTGAACTGCTCGATCACCTCGCGGCGGGTGGCCGGCGGCAGGGCGCCGTACAGGACGCCGACCCTGCCCGGCCGGTGCGCGTGCAGCGCCGCGGCGACGGCGTAGACGTTCTTGCGGGAGAAGGCGACGACGAGGGTCTGCGGGCGGACCGTCTCCGGGCGCACCGGCGCACGCAGCACGTCCAGGCGGGACAGCCGCTTGTGGTTGACGACCGTGACGTGCTCGGCGTCGGACACCAGCGGCCGCAGCACCAGGTAGGCCTCGGCGGCGGAGATGAGGTGCATCTCCCGGTACTCGCCGGTGAGGAGCAGGCGCGCCCAGTGGTGGCCGCGCTCGGGGTCGGCCACCCAGTGCGACTCGTCCAGCACGAGGAGGTCGCCGCGCAGCGGCGCCTTCTCCACCGTGCAGCAGACGATCGGGGCGCCCGGGTCGATCTCCTCCTCGCCGGTGGAGAGGCCGACGGTGCCGGGCGGCAGGGTCGCCGACAGCTTCGCGTACGCCTCGTGGGCCAGCTGGCGCAGCGGCGCGGCGTAGACGCCGGACCCGCCGGCGGCCAGCGCCTGCAGGGACTCGTACGTCTTGCCCGAGTTGGTGGGGCCGAGGTGGAAGACGACCTCGGCCGGCCGGACGGCGCGGACGGGCAGCGAGGGTGCCGCTCCCGCCACCCAGCTCTGCTGGGCCAGCCGCTCCTCGCGCGCGGCCGTCCGCGCGGCGTCGCGCTCGGGCGACGGGCGGGCGGAACGGTCGCGGCGGCGCGCGGTGTCGGAACGGGGAGCGGTCACGGGCAGGCAGGGTCCTTCGGGTCCGGATGCGGGGGTGCACGGGTGCGGGGTCGACGCCCGGGATCGGGCGGACATCTCCGGGACAACACCGGAGGCATCGGGTCCATGCCCGCGCCGGCCCACCCTACGGACGGCGATGTCGCCACCGCCGTCCCCCCGGGGTAGAGCCGGGGGCGCGGGGAGCAGCCCCCGCGGTCGGTGCGGGCGCGGGAGGGGCCGTGGACTGGCTCTCGGACCCCGGCTCGTGGGCGAGCCGGCTGGTGTTCACCCGCGGCCTGGCGCTGGTCTACCTGGTCGCGTTCGTCGCGGCGCTGCGGCAGTTCCGGCCGCTGATCGGCACCCGCGGGATGCTGCCGGTGCCGCGCTTCGTCGAGCGGACGCCGTTCCGCCGCTCGCCCAGCCTGTTCCACCTGTACTGGTCCGACCGGTTCTTCGCCGCGGTGTGCTGGGCGGGGATCGCCGTCTCCGCCGCGGGCCTCGCCGGCCTGCTGGACCGGGCGCCGCTGGCGGGGTGGATGGCGGCGTGGGCGCTGCTGTGGGCGCTCTACCTGTCGATCGTCAACGTGGGCCGGACCTGGTGGGGCTTCGGCTGGGAGACGCTGCTGCTCGAGGCCGGGTTCCTGGCGATCTGGCTGGGGCCGGCCGACGTCGCCCCGCCGCTGCTCGTGCTGTGGCTGCTGCGCTGGCTGCTCTTCCGGCTGGAGTTCGGCGCCGGGCTGATCAAGCTGCGCGGCGACCCGTGCTGGCGGGACCTGACCTGCCTGCGCTACCACCACGAGACGCAGCCGATGCCCAACCCGGCCAGCTGGTGGTTCCACCACCTGCCGCCGCGGGTGCACGCGGTCGAGGCCCTGGCCAACCACGCGACCCAGCTGGTGGTGGTGTGGGGGCTGCTGCTGCCCCAGCCGGTGGCCACGTGGGCCGCGGGCGTCGTCCTGGTGACCCAGGGCTACCTCGTGCTGAGCGGCAACTTCTCCTGGCTGAACTGGCTGACCCTCGTGCTGGCCACCTCCGTCGTCGACGGGCGGGTGTGGGAGGCGGTGCTGCCGGTCGAGCCGCCGGCCGAGCTCGCCGCCCCGGCCTGGCACGGCGTGGTGGTCGCCGTCGTCGCCGGAGGCCTGCTGGTGCTGAGCTGGCGGCCGGCGCGCAACCTCGTCTCGCCCCGGCAGCGGATGAACGCCAGCTTCGACCCGCTGCACCTGGTGAACACCTACGGCGCCTTCGGCTCGGTGACCCGCGTCCGGTACGAGGTGGTCGTCGAGGGCACCGCCGACCCGGTCGCCGGGCCCGACGCCGTCTGGCGGGAGTACGAGTTCCGCGGCAAGCCCGGGGACGTGCACCGCCGGCCGCCGCAGGTGGCGCCCTACCACCTGCGGCTGGACTGGCTGATGTGGTTCGTCGCGATCGACCCCGGCTACGGCCGCGCCTGGCTGCCGGGGTTCCTGCGCCGGCTGCTGGAGGGCGACCGGGACACGCTGCGGCTGCTGCGCTCCTCGCCGTTCCCGCCCGGCGCGCCGCCGGCGTACGTCCGGGCGCTGCTCTACCGGTACCGGTTCAGCACCCGCCGGGAGCGGCGCGAGACCGGCGCCTGGTGGGTCCGCACCCCGGCCGGCGTCCTCGTGGACCCCGTGTCCCTCGACCGGCTGGGGACGGCGCGCGACTGACCCCGGCCGCCCGGGCCCGCCGGTACGGTCCCGGGCGCGGAACTCCTCCCCGCGGGCTGTCGATCCCGGGCGTGCTCGCGTGTCGAGGAGGTGGAGGCCCGAACGGCGGGCCCCGTGTCCGGGAGGTCCCGATGGCCCAGTACCTGATCCTGCTGTACGAGGACGAGGCGGCGTACGCGACCGCGTCCCCCGAGGTCTGGGCGGAGGTGCTGCAGGCCCACGGCGACTTCGCGGTCCGGGTCCCCGGGCTGGGGGCGACCATCCTCGGTGGGGGGGCGCTGCAGCCGACGTCGACAGCGACCAGCGTGCGCGGCGGCGGGGAGGTGACCGACGGCCCCTTCGTGGAGACCAAGGAGGCGCTGGCCGGCTACTACCTGGTCGAGGCGCCCGACCTGGACGTCGCCCTCAAGGTCGCGCAGCTGACCCCGGCGCGGTTCGGCGGCGTCGAGGTGCGCCCGCTGCGGACGTTCGACTGACCGACCGCTGCCCGTGACCGCCGACCCGTCCACCGTCGAGTCCGCGGTCGCCGACGCGCACCGTCGCGAGTGGGCCCTCGTGCTCGCCGCGACGGTGCGCGTCACCCGCGACCTGGACACCGCCGAGGAGTGCGCGCAGGAGGCGTTCGCCGCCGCGCTCACCGACTGGCGGACGCGCGGTGTGCCGGCCCGCCCCGGGGCCTGGCTGACGACGGCGGCGCGCCGGCGCGCGCTCAACGTGCTCCGCTCCCGCGCGGTCGAGCGCCGGCGCCTGCCGCTCCTCGTCGACGACGCCGCCGCTCCCGGCCCGGAGGACCTCGTGGCCGACGGCGACGGCGCGCCGATCCCCGACGACCGCCTGCGGCTGATCACCACCTGCTGCCACCCGGCGCTGGACCGCCCCGCCCAGGTGGCGCTCACCCTGCGGCTGGTCTGCGGCCTGTCGACCGCCCAGGTCGCCCGGGCCTTCCTCGTCGCCGAGCCGACCATGGCCGCCCGCATCACCCGCGCCAAGAAGAAGATCGCGCTGGCCCGCATCCCCTACCGGGTGCCGCCGGCGGCGGAGCTGCCCGAGCGGGTCGAGGCCGTCCTGGCGGTGGTGCATCTGCTGTTCACCACCGGCCACACCGTGCCCGCCGGGGACGAGCTGGTCCGGCGCGACCTCGTGGAGCGCTCGGTCGAGCTGGCCCGGATGCTGCGCCGGCTGCTGCCCCGGGACCCGGCCGTCGCGGGACTGCTGGCCCTGCTGCTGCTCACCGATGCCCGCCGGGAGACCCGCACCGGGCCGGACGGGGCGCTGGTGCTGCTGCAGGACCAGGACCGCACGCGGTGGGACCGGGCCGCGATCGCGGACGGCATCGCCCTCGTCCGGGAGGCGCTGCGGGGACGGCCGCCGTCCCGGTACGCGCTGCAGGCCGCGATCGCCGCCGTCCACGCCGGCGCGCCGTCGTGGGCCGACACCGACTGGCCGGAGATCGTCGGCCTGTACGGCGTCCTCGGGGAGCTGTGGCCCTCGCCCGTGGTCGCGCTCAACCGCGCCGTCGCCGTCGGCTTCGCCGACGGGCCCGCGGCCGGTCTGGCCGCGCTCGACCGGCTCGCCGCCGAGCCGCAGCTCGCCGGGTACGGCTACCTCCCGGCGGCCCGCGCCGACATGCTGCGCCGGCTGGGCCGCACCGCCGAGGCGCGGCAGGCGTACGGCGAGGCGCTGCTGCTCACCGGGAACGCGGTCGAGCGGGAGTTCCTCGCCGGACGGCTGCGGGAGCTGGGGCCCGGCTGAGGGGCCGGTGCGGACGGATCGGGAACCCGGCGCAGGATGTTCACATCCGGCCGGCAGGGGTAACCCCGCGCCCACCGGCCCCGGCGTGGCCGTGGAACCCCCGCGCCGGGGCCGTGACGTGTCCCCGGGCCGGCGAGCGCGGAGGACCGGACGAGCGGAGAAGGCTGCGATGACGGACGCGCTGTCGGCCGCCCTCGTCCCCGACGGCCTCACCGCCACCACGCTGCTCCTGCTGCTGCTCGCCGCGCTGGCGGCCGGGTGGATCGACGCCGTCGTCGGTGGCGGCGGTCTGCTGCAGCTGCCCGCGCTGCTGCTCGTGCCCGGCATCAGCCCCGTGGAGGCGCTGGCCACCAACAAGCTGTCGTCGGTCTTCGGCACCACCACCAGCGCCGTGACCTACACCCGGCGGGTGCACCCCGACCTGCGCACCGCGCTGCCCATGGCCGCGGTCGCCCTGGTCGCCAGCGCGGTCGGCGCCTCGGTGGCGGCCCTGCTGCCGGCGTCGGTGTTCAAGCCGGTGATCGTCGTGGCCCTGGTCGGCATCGGCGCGTTCACCCTGCTGCGGCCGTCGCTGGGGGAGGTGACGGCGCTGCGGTACGCGGGCCGGCGGCACCACGGCACCGCGGTCGGCATCGGCGCGGTGATCGGCTTCTACGACGGCGTGCTCGGCCCCGGCACCGGCTCGTTCCTCGTCTTCGCCATGGTCTCGCTGCTCGGCTACGACTTCCTCAACGCCAGCGCCAAGGCCAAGATCGTCAACGTCGCCACCAACCTCGGCGCGCTGCTGGTGTTCATCCCGCACGGGTCGGTGTTCTGGGGTCTGGGCCTGCTCATGGGGCCGGCCAACCTGCTGGGCGGCTACCTCGGCTCCCGCACGGCCACCGCCCGCGGCAGCCGCTTCATCCGTGTCGCGTTCCTCGTCGTCGTCTCGGCCCTGATCGTCCGGATCGGCGCGGACGTGTGGACCGAGAACCTGCGCCCGCTCTGGGACTGAGCGGGCGGGCCCCCGCGCCCGGCTGCCAGGATCGGCCCGGCGGTCCCGGGTGACGAGGGGGTTCAGGTGGACGAGCACGGCGCGCTGGACGACGTGGTGCTGGTGGAGCGGCGGGACGGCGTCCTCGTCGTCACGCTGAACCGGCCGGAGGCGCGCAACGCGCTCGACGCCCGGGTGGCCCGCGCGGTGGCCGCGGCCGCCGACGAGCTCGACGCCTCCGACGACCTGCGGGTCGGCGTCCTCACCGGCGCCGGCGGCACCTTCTCCGCCGGCATGGACCTCAAGGCCTTCCTGCGCGGCGAGCGGCCCACCATCGAGGGCCGCGGCCTGTGCGGCATCACGATCACCCCGCCGCGCAAGCCGCTGATCGGCGCGGTCGAGGGCTGGGCGCTGGCCGGCGGCTTCGAGCTGCTGCTGGTCTGCGACCTCGTCGTCGCGGCGGAGACCGCGCGGCTCGGCGTCCCCGAGGTGACCCGCTCCCTGGTGGCGATCGGCGGCGCGGCGCTCGGCCTGCCGCGGCGCATCCCGCAGGCGCTGGCCATGGAGCTGCTGCTCACCGGGCAGCCGGTGACCGCCACCCGGGCCGCGGAGATGGGGCTGGTCAACCGGGTCACCCCCGAGGGCGGGGCGCTGGCGGCGGCGCTGGAGCTGGCCGCGACGGTCGCCGCCAACGGGCCGCTGGCCGTCGCCGCCACGAAGGCCGTCGCCCGCGGCACCGCCGACTGGAGCCGGGACGAGGGCTGGGCGCGGCAGGCCGAGCTGACCGACCCGGTCTTCGCCAGCGAGGATGCCCGCGAGGGCTCCGCGGCGTTCGCGGAGAAGCGCCCGCCGGTCTGGCGCGGCCGCTGACCGGGGTCAGTCCCGCCAGCGGGGCGGCGGGCCCCCGTCGACGTGCCCCGGGGCCAGCAGCGGGAAGTGCGCGCCCACACCGGTGGTGCGGCCGTCGGCGAGCTCGGCCCACAGCCGCTCGCGGGTCCCGGCGGCGCGGGCGGGGTCGACGTCGCCCAGGGAGTGCCAGCCGCGCTCCCGGTGCTGCACCGGGCAGGTGATGGCGTCGCCGAGCAGCAGCAGCCGCTCGTCGCCGGCGGCCACCGACACCACCAGGTGCCCGGGGGTGTGCCCCGGGGCGAGCAGCGCCTCGACGCCGGGCGCGACGACCGCGTCGTCCTGCAGCGGGCGCAGCGCCGGGTCGCCCGCCAGCCGGCGGAACCCGGCCCGCACGTGCGGGGCCATCTCGCCCGGCCCGTCGACGAAGTGGTCGCCGTCCGCGGCGCCGAACCACACGGTCGCGGCGCCGAAGACCGGCTCGCCCGCCGCGTCGAACAGCCAGCCGACGTGGTCGGCGTGCAGGTGCGTGCAGACGACGTCGGTCACCTCGTCCGCGGCCACGCCGAGGGCCCGCAGGCCGGTCGGCAGCTGGCCGCCGACCAGCAGCATCCCGTCGGGCAGGTCCTGGGCGTCGGGCCCCAGGCCCGCGTCGACCAGGACGACGCGGTCGCCCGCGCGCACGACGAAGCAGCCGATCGGCAGCCACGCCGCCCCGCCGCGGTCGAACAGCTCCGGGTGCGCGCCGGGCGGCGCCCCGAAGTAGGCCGGCCGCGCGACGAACGTCCCGTCGCTCACCGCGTCCACCCGGATGTCCCCGACCCGCACCGCGCCTCCTCCCGCCCGGAACCCGGCGTCCATCGTCGGGCACGGCACGATGGACCGGTGAAGCTGCTGCTGCCCGACTCGCTGCCGCTGGCCCCCGACCTGCCCGCGGGCGTCACCGCGGTGACCTACCCCGCCGCCGCGCCGGTGCCCGAGCAGCACCGCGACGCCGAGGCGCTGGTGGTGTGGGGCAGCGCGCCGGCCGACCTCGCCGCCGCGGCCGGCGACATGCCCCGGCTGCGCTGGGTGCAGTCGCTGGCGGCCGGGCCGGACGCCGTCCTGGCGGCGGGCTTCCCCGACGACGTGGTGATCACCTCCGGCGCCGGCCTGCACAGCCGCACGGTGACCGAGCACGCCCTCGCGCTGGTCCTCGCCCTGGTCCGCCGGCTGCCCGCGGCCGCCCGGGCGCAGGCCGAGCACCGCTGGGCCCGCGAGCTCGGCGGGCTCCAGCCGCTGCACCCGGAGGGTGCGGTGACCACCCTGCTGGACGCCCGCGTGCTGATCTGGGGCTTCGGCGCGATCGGGGAGACCCTCGCGCCGGTGCTGCGCGCGCTCGGCGCGCAGGTGCGGGGGGTGGCGCGCAGCGCGGGGCAGCGGGCCGGGTTCGACGTCGTGGCCGAGGCGGACCTGGCCGCCGAGCTGGGCCGCACCGACGTCCTCGTGATGGTGCTGCCGGCGACCGAGGGCACCCGGCACGCGCTCGACGCCGGCCGGCTGGCCGCGCTGCCGCGGCACGCGCACGTGGTCAACGTCGGCCGCGGCACCACTGTCGACGAGGCGGCGCTGGCGCAGGCGCTGGCCGCCGGCCGGCTCGCCGGCGCCGCGCTGGACGTCACCGAGACCGAGCCGCTGCCGCCGGCGTCCCCGCTGTGGGACGCGCCGAACCTGGTGCTCACCCCGCACGCCGCGGGCGGCCGGCCGGTCGGGGCCGACGCGCTGATCGCGGCGAACGCCGCGGCCCTGCTCGAGGGCCGCGAGCTGCGCAACGTGGTGGCGCGCTGAACGGGCGCGGGCGCGCCCGGCGGGTCAGGCGCTGAGGGCGCCGCGGCGCTGCAGCTTGAGCCGGCGCCGCTCGCGCTCGGACAGCCCGCCCCAGATGCCGAACCGCTCGTCGTTGGCCAGGGCGAACTCCAGGCACTCCGCGCGCACCGTGCAGCCGCCGCAGACCCGCTTGGCCTCGCGGGTCGAGCCGCCCTTCTCCGGGAAGAACGCCTCGGGGTCGGTCTCGGCGCACAGCGCGTCCATCCGCCACGGCTCCTCGCCGGCGTCGTCCCACGACGCGGCCGGCAGCTGGCCGGCGGCGGCGAAGGCGTCGTAGCCGGCGAACAGGTCGGCGCCGGCGGGGGGCTCCGCGGTGTCGAAGCCGGCGTAGCCGTACTCCGGCGCGGTGGACTCGCTGATCAGGCTCAGGTGGGAACGCGAGAAGGAAGGCACGGGAAGCTCCTCGGGACGGGTGCGTGGCGCGGTCCCCGCCCGATGTGACGGAGGGGTACGCCCTGACTGCTGTCCGTCACGTTACGGAACCGGGATCGGCCGGTGCACCCCGGAAACCGACGAAACGGAGCCGTCCGCTCGTCGGATGTTGCACCTGCCTCAGGACGCCGGCAGCGGGCGTCGGCGCGGCCGCAGCCGGACCAGCACCCGGCGCAGCCCGTCGGGGGCCCGCGGCGGGAGCGGCACGGCGGCGGACAGCCGCGCCACCTCGTCGGCCAGGGCGGCGCGGCGGCGCTCGAGCCCGGCGACCTCGGCCAGCAGGGCGGCCCGGCGGTCCGCGGCGGCGCGGTCGGCGCGGTCGCGCGCCGCGGCGGCCTGTTCGTCGGCCCGCCGCCGCTGCTCCCGGCCGGCGGCCAGCAGGCGGACCGCGTCGGCGCGCGCCCGGAGCAGGGCGTCGTCGGCGTCGCGCGCGGCGCGCTGCCGCACGGCCTCGGCCGCCTCCTCGGCTCGCCGCTCGAGCAGCCGCAGCTCCGCGCGCAGCGCCGCTGCCTCCTCGGCGGCCGCCCGGCGGGTCGCCTCGGCCGCGTCGAGGCGGCGGCCGGCGTCGGCGATGACCTCGGCGGCAGCGGTGGCGGCCTCGTCGGCCAGCCGCCGGGCGCGCTGGCCGGCCTCGGCGAGCACCGTCCCCGCCCGGGTGACGACGCGCCGCGCCTCGGCGCAGGCGGCGGACCGCTCGGCGCGGGCGTCGGCCCGGATGCCGTCGGCCTCGTCGGCGGCCGCGGCCAGCATGGACCCGATCCGGGCGGACAGCTGCAGCAGCTCGCCGCCGCCGGGGGAGTGGGCGAGCAGCCGCCGGGCGTCGTCGAGGTCGGCCTGCGTGCGCAGGAACCGGGCCAGCAGGTGCTCGCGCTCCCGCTCGGCCGTGGCGAGCTCGTCCTCGGCCCACTGCACGTAGGTGTCGACCTGGTAGCGGTCGTAGCCCGCCACCGCCCGGCCGAACATCGGGGCCGCGCGGAACAGCGTGGGCAGGTCGCCGGCGACGTTCGGGCGCCGCCCGTCGTCCCGGACGCCCGTGCCGGTCCCCGTGCCCCCGTCCGTGCCCGTGTCCGCGTACGGATCCAGCTGGGTGTCCATGCCGCCTCCTCCCGCCGTCGCCCTCGCGGACGTCCGACGCTAGGGCCGCGCCCCGCCGACGGCGGGCGCCGCGGGCCGCCGCTCACCCGGCCGACCGCAGCGGCCCGCCCGATCGGGTGGGTGCCGCCGGGGGGTTCGCTCTGCGTCACTCGCCCGGCCGGGTGAGCCGCCGCCGCGGGCGCCGCCGCGCCGCCCCGCGGTGGGGCACGCTCGCCGCATGGACGACGTCGCGACCCTGGCGGCCCCGGGCGACCTGACCGTCCCGCCGCTGTTCGGGTGGGAGGCCGTCGCCGTCCTGCTGCTGCTCCTGCTCGCCCTCGTCGTCGCCGCCGCGGTGCTCGCCGCCGCGCGCGGCAACCGGGGCGGGCGCGGCGAGTGGGAGGCGTGGCTGGCCGCGCGGTCGGCCGGACCGGCCGCACCGCCGGCGCCCGGCGACGGCCCGGACGACCCGCCGCGCTGACCCCGGCGGGCCGGCCGGGACGGTGGGCAGGCGCCCCCGGGATCCCTACGCTGTGCCGGGTGCGACTCCTGGAGCGGGAGCAGGCCCTCGACGCGCTCGCCGAGCGCGCGCGGGACGCCGCCTCCGGCCGGGGCTCGCTGGTCCTCGTCGCCGGCGAGGCGGGCATCGGCAAGACCGTGCTGCTGCGCCGCTTCGTCGACGGGCTGGGCGAGCGGACCCAGCCGCTGTGGGGCATGTGCGACTCGCTCAGCACGCCCCGGCCGCTCGGCCCGCTGCGGGACGTCGCCGGCGAGCTGGGGCCGCCGGTGCCCGCCCTGCTGGCCGGCGCCGCCAGCCGGTTCGAGGTCTTCGCCGGCGTCCTCGACGCGCTGCGCGGCCGGCCGCGGGTGCTGGTGGTCGAGGACCTGCACTGGGCCGACGAGGCGACCTTCGACCTCGTGCGGTTCCTCGCCCGCCGGATCGGGCAGCTGCCGCTCCTGCTGGTGGTCACCTACCGCGACGGGCTCGGCGTCGCACACCCGCTCAGCGCCGTCCTGGGCGACCTGGTCTCCGCCCCGGACGCGCGCCGCCTGCAGCTGGCCCCGCTGAGCCGCGGCGCGGTCGCCGCGCTCCTGGACGGCCACCGGCTCGACCCGGCCGACGTGCACCGCCGCACGGCGGGCAACCCGTTCTTCGTCAGCCAGATCCTCGCCCAGCCCGACTCGCCGCTGCCCGAGAGCGTCCGCGACGCCGTCCTGGCGCGGGTGGCCGGGCTCGCCCCGTCGGCGCGGCACAGCCTGGAGCTGCTGTCGTGCACCCCCGAGCCGGTCAGCGGGGAGCTGCTCGCCGCGCTGGGCATCAGCCCGACGACGGTCGGTGTGCTGGCCGCCACCGGCCTGCTCGACCGGCGCGGCCGCGGGGTGGCCTTCCGGCACGAGATCGCCCGGTCCGCGGTGCTGGAGGCGACCGCCCCCGGCGGCGAGCCGGCGCTGCACGCGGCCATGATCGCGGCGCTGGAGGCCGGCGGCGGCGACCCGAGCCTGCTCGCCCACCACGCCGCCGCGGCCGGCGACGTGGAGCGGGTCATGCGGTACGCGCCCGCGGCGGCGGCCGAGGCGTCGGCGTCCGGCGCGCACCGCGAGGCCGTCGCCTTCTACGAGACCGCGCTGCGGCACGTCGGCGACGACACCGCCCGGCGGGCCGCGCTGCTGGAGGCGCTGTCCGGGGAGCTGTACTTCACCGACCGGCTCGCCGACGCCATCGCCGCCGGCGAGCGCGCGGTCGAGCTGCGCGGGGCGCTCGCCGACGTCGTCGCCGTCGGCGCCGGGCACTCGGCGATCTCCCGCTTCGCCTGGTTCGCCGCCGACCGGGCCGGCGCCGAGCGGCACAACCGGGCCGCGGTCGAGATCCTGAGCGGGGCCGACGACCGGCGGGCACTCGGCTTCGCGCTGGCCAACACGTCGTTCCTGGCCTCCCAGCGCGGCGACGGCGAGGAGGCCCGGCGGACGGGGGAGCGGGCCGCCGCCATCGCCGCCGACCTCGGCGACGACGTGCTGCGCAGCACCGCCGGGGTCGGGCTGGCGATCACCCGGCTGCTCGGCGGCGACGTCGGCGCCCGGGCCGAGCTGCTCGCGATCAGCGAGGCCGGGCTGCGGCACCGGCTGGACAACCTGGCCACCACGCCCATGACCAACCTGTGCCACCTCGACGTCGAGCAGGGCCGGTTCGCCGACGCCGAGCGGTCGCTGGCGCGGGGCCTGCGGATCAGCGGGGAGCGCGACACCCCGATCTGCACCGCCTGGCAGCTGGGGGTGCGGGCGCGGCTGCGGCTGCGGCAGGGCCGCTGGGACGAGGCCGAGGCCGACGCCCGGGCGGTGCTCACCGGCGGGGACCTGCCGCTGAGCCACCTGTGGCCGCACCTGGTGCTCGGCCTGCTGGGCGTGCGGCGGACCGGCGCGCCCGGCGACCCGCACCTGGACGCGCTGTGGGGGCTGGCGCTGCGGCTGGACACCCCGGGCACCCTGGCCGCGGCGGCGGCCGCGCTGGCCGAGCAGGCGTGGATCACCCGCTGCCCCGACCCGCGGCTGACCCGGCCCCTGCTGGGGGAGCTGGCCGGGCGGTCGTTCGCGGGGCGCGAGGTCGCGCTGGCGCCGCTGCTCCGGTGGGCGCGGCGGCTGGCCGACGACGGCGTCCAGCAGCTCGGCCCGCTGCCGGCGCCGTCCGCCCCGGCCGCGGACCCGGCGGAGGCCGGGGAGCCCTACGAGGCGGCGCTGGCGCGGTGGGACGCCGGCACGCCCGGGGACCTGCTCGCCGCGCTGGCGGTCCTCGACGAGCTCGACGCGGCGGCGGTCGCCGCGCTGGTGCGGGCCCGACTGCGCGACACCGGCGTCAGCGGCGTCCCGCGGGGCCGGTCGCCGGCCACCCGCGCCAACCCGGCGGGTCTCACCGCCCGCCAGCTGGACGTGCTGGGCCTGCTGGCCGACGGGCTGAGCAACGCCGACATCGCCCAGCGGCTGGTCATCTCGCGCAAGACCGCCGACCACCACGTGTCGGCGGTGCTGGCCAAGCTCGACGTCCGCTCCCGCGGCCAGGCCGCCGCGCTGGCGCGGCGGCTGGGCGTCCGGGCCGGGTGACCCGGCCCGGACGCGGCCGCGCCGGTCAGGAGCGGGTGCGGGCGGTCAGGATCAGGTACTCCCAGTCCATGACCGTGGCGCCGTCGGCGCCCCGGTCGTACCGGGCGGCGAGCTCGGTGAGGTCCCGGTCGAGGGCCGCGGTGCGCTCCGGGTCGCCGGCGACGGACCGGTAGGCGGCGACGGTCGGCCCGTACACCGTCTTCCACCACCGGGCCCAGGCGGCGGGGGTGGCGAACCGGTCGCAGGTCAGCGTCTGCCGGCGGGCGGTCACGTCGGTGACCCGGTCGCCGAGCAGGGCGCGGACGTGGTCCTCGTCCCCCCACAGCACGGGCGGCTGGGCGCCGGGCGGCGGCGGGGGCGCGTACGGCTTCATCGTCCGGAACAGGTCGCCGACGAAGCCCTGCGGGGTCCAGGCGATCAGCCCGATGGTCCCGCCGGGCCGGGCGACCCGGACCAGCTCGTCGGCGGCCCGCTGGTGGTGCGGCGCGAACATCACGCCGACGCAGGAGAGCACGACGTCGAAGCTGCCGTCGGCGAAGGGCAGCGCCTCGGCGTCGGCCTCGCGCCACTCCACCTCGACGCCGTGCCGGGCGGCGAACTCGCGGCCGGCGACGAACAGCTCGGGGGTGAGGTCGGAGGCGACCACGGAGGCGCCGGTGAGCGCGGCCGGGACGGCGGCGTTCCCGCTGCCGGCGGCGACGTCGAGTACGCGGTCCCCGGCGCGGACGCCGGCGGCGGCGACCAGCTCGGGGCCGAGCTCGGCGATCACGTCGATCGCCACGGCGGGGTAGTCGCCGAGGGCCCACATGGCCCGGTGCCGGGCCTTGAGCTCGCGGTCGGCGGCCGGGTCGATCGCCGGGGCGGGAGGGGTCTGGGTTGCTGGGGTCGTCATGGCGACGACGCTAGGAACGGGCGGGCGTGCGCCTCGTCGGTGGAGTTCCCCATCTCGGCGGCGGACGTTCCCCATCTCGGGGGCCGGCGGTCCCGGGGTCCGCCCCCGGGACCGCCGGCGGCGTCAGGCCGCCGTCGTGGCGGCGGGGGTGCCGGCCGCGGGCGGGGTGCGGCGGGCGGCGCGCCGGGCCAGCAGCAGCGCGGCGACGAGCAACAGCACGCCGAGGACCGCGGCCACGATCGGCAGGACCGTGCCCAGCAGGTTCAGCAGGCTCGAGTCGCTGCCCACGTCGTCCCCGCGCTGCTCGATCGAGTCGTCGGTGGAGTAGACGTCGATCGTCGCGAAGGGGACGTCGACCACCGTCAGGCTCAGGTCGAGCGAGCCGGTGATCTCCTGCGTGCTGCCGCCGGCGATGGTGGCGCCGAGCTCCTGGTCGGCGTCGACGTACGTCGTGGTGCGCGAGGTCCACGCGATCGGGATCTCGTCGGGCAGCGAGGGCAGCACCGCCGGCAGGGCGTCGAGCAGCGACTGGTCCACCAGGCCGGTCAGGCCCCCGGCGAGGTCCTCCAGCTGGGCCTTGGGCAGCGAGGTCGGCAGGCCGAGCGCGGCGGGGTCGGCGAGCTCGCCGTCGGCGACCGACTCGTACCGGTAGACGTCCCGGCCGCCGAAGGACTCCTCGCCCTCGAACGTCACCGGAGCGGCCTGCTGCGTGTACTGGTCCCAGTACTCGTAGGCGCCCTCGGTGGTGGAGGGGTCGACCGGCAGGGTGAACACGAGCCCCTCGGCGGAGGTGACGTCCTCGGCGCCGTCGGGGGCCGGGCCGGCCTCGGCGGTCCCGCGGTCGACGGCGAACCGGACCTCGGTGACCGAGGGCTCGCCGTCGCCGACGGTGCGCTCGTCGGTGCGCAGCACGATCTCGGTGTCGCCGTCCACGGACTCGGCCTGCACGCGGCGGCTGGCCTCGATCGGGACGTCCTCCAGGAGGACGTCACCGCCCTCGCCGGAGAGCACGCCGGGGTTGATCCCGTTGTAGGTGCCGTCGAAGCGGAGGGTGACGTCGAGGTCCTCGGGGAGCTCGGTGACGTTCGGGACGACGACGAAGCGGACGACGGCGGCGGCGACGATCAGGAGCACGCCGACGACGGCCAGGACGATGGAACTGCGGGTCAGTCTCACTGCGGGGGGACTCCGGGGTCGTTCGGGTGGGTCGTTCGTTCAGGCAACGACTCCAGAGTGTGCGCGGCCGATCTGCGGGTCCGCCGCCCCGGGGTGGTCGTCGACGACGCACCGGTCACGGCCGGTGGCCGACCGTCACGACCGCTCGACGTCCATCCGCTGCACCAGGTCGCCGGTGAAGGCGTAGACGTGGCGCACGTCGTTCCGCTCGAGGACCGTGCCCGCCGGGTCCCGGAACACCTGCCGCACGGTCACCTCGACGGTGCCGTCGGACCGCTGCGCGAACCGCGTCGGCTGGACCCAGGGGCGGATCTCGGCCCACTGCCGCTCCCAGTACCGCCGGACCTCCTCGTGGCCGGCCAGCCGGCCGCCCTCCCAGCCGTTGGGCCAGTCGACGTCGGGCGCCATCGCGGCCAGCACGGCGTCGACGTCACGGGAGTTGAACGCCCGGTAGAGGGAGCGCAGCAGCGGCTCCCGGTCGGTCGCGGACACGGTCGCAGGACCTCCTCGGGGGACGGCGCCGGACCCGGACATCGTGCCGGACGGCGCCCCGGGACGGGGGCCGGGCGGGCGTCGGCGATACTCGTGCGCGACGGGGCCACCACCACGGCCGCGGTCGAGGAGGTTCGGGACGTGCCGAGAGCCCTGTTGCTGGAGAACATCGACCCCGTGGCGGCCGAGCTGCTCGGCGCGGCCGGTTACGAGGTGGAGTCGCGCCGGGGGGCGCTCGACGAGCTCGACCTGATCGACGCCCTGGACGGCGTCGACCTGCTGGGCATCCGCTCCAAGACCCAGGTGACCGCGGCGGTGCTGGAGCGCCGTCCCGAGCTGGTCGCGGTCGGCGCCTTCTGCATCGGGACCAACCAGATCGACCTGCGCGCGGCCGCCGGGGCCGGGGTCGCGGTGTTCAACGCGCCCTACTCGAACACCCGCAGCGTCGTCGAGCTGGCGCTGGCCGAGATCATCGCGCTGGCCCGGCGGCTGGTCGACCGGGACCGCGCGCTGCACGCCGGCACGTGGGACAAGTCGGCCGCCGGCAGCCACGAGGTGCGCGGCCGGACGCTGGGCATCGTCGGCTACGGCAACATCGGCAGCCAGTTGTCGGTGCTCGCCGAGGCGCTGGGCATGCGGGTGCTGTTCTACGACCTCGAGGACAAGCTCGCCCTGGGCAACGCCGAGCGCTGCGACTCCCTCGAGGAGCTGCTGGAGCGCGCGGAGACGGTGACCCTGCACGTCGACGGCCGCGGCGGCAACGCCGGCATGTTCGGCGCCGAGCAGTTCGCCCGGATGCGCCGGCGCAGCCTGTTCCTCAACCTCTCCCGCGGCTTCGTCGTCGACCACGAGGCGCTGCGCGAGCACATCCTCAGCGGGCACATCGCCGGCGCCGCCGTCGACGTCTTCCCCGAGGAGCCGCGTGAGCAGGGCGACGAGTTCGTCTCGGTGCTGCGCGGCCTGCCCAACGTCATCCTCACCCCGCACGTGGGCGGGTCGACGCAGGAGGCGCAGTACGACATCGGCCGGTTCGTGGCGGGCAAGCTCGCCGACTACACCGGCACCGGGACGACGACGCTGAGCGTCAACCTGCCCACGGTGGCCCTGCACGGGTCCTCGGCGTGCCGGTTCGCGCTGCTGCACCGCAACGTGCCCGGCGTGCTGGCCCGCATCGACGCGCTGCTCGGCGAGAACGGGCTCAACGTCGACGGCCAGGTCCTGGCCACGCGGGGCGAGCTGGGGTACGTCGTCACCGACGTCAGCGCGGTGCTGCCGCCGGACCTGGTGGCCGCGCTCGAGTCGTTCCCGGAGAGCATCCGCCTGACCACGTTCGGCTCCCGGGCCCGCTGAGCCCCGCGCCCGCCCGGCGGGCTCAGCGCGGCCGGGCGAACATCGCGGCCAGCGCCGCGTCGGACGCGGCGAGGGCGGCGCGGTCGTACGTGCTGCTGCTCGCGACCAGCTCGGCCGCGCCGGTGCGGTCGAACAGCTCGGCCAGCCGCCGCTCGACCGAGGCCGGGGTGCCGGCGATCGCCGCGGCGGTGGTCTGCTCCAGGTACTGCTGCTGCCGTGGGGTGCGCGCCGCGGCCCGGACGGCGGCGACGGGCTCCAGCGGCGGGAAGGTCCCCGTGGTGCGGGCCCGTGCCATGGCCGCGGCCTCGGGCAGCAGCAGGTCGGCGGCCTCCGCGGCGGTGTCGGCGACCAGGACGTCGAGGCTCACCGCCACCCGCGGCTCCGGCTGCTGCGCCGACGGCCGGAAGGCGCGGCGGTAGCCGGCCAGCGCCGCCCGGCCGGGCTCGGGGTCGCCGGCCACGCCCAGCAGCGGGCCGCCGACCACCACCGGCAGCCCCAGCCCGGCGGCGACCTGCAGGCCGCTGCCCGTGGCCAGCACGTACAGCGGCAGCGGGGCGGCCGGCTGCGGGTGCACGGTGACCTCCGCCGTGCCGGTCAGGTACCGGCGCAGCTCGTCGAGATCGGCGGCGAAGTCCCGCTCGGTCTCCCGCAGCGCCCGGCGCACCGGCGGGGTGAAGCCCGGCGAGCGGCCCAGCCCCAGGTCGACGCGGCCGGGGGCGAACGCCGACAGGGTGGCGAACTGCTCGGCGACCACCAGCGGCTGGTGGTGGGGGAGCATCACGCCGGCCGAGCCCAGCCGGATGGTCCCGGTCCGGCCGGCGACGGCGGCCAGCAGGACCGCCGGCGCGGCTCCGGCGATCCCCGGCACCCCGTGGTGCTCGGCGACCCAGAACCGGCCGAACCCCAGCCGCTCGGCCTGCGCGGCGCGCTCCACCGTGCCGGCCAGCGCGGCGCCGTCGGGCTCGCCCGCCCGGGTGCGCGAGCGGTCCAGCAGGGACAGCCGGGGGCCTGCGTCGGTCACGCCGGGGGCAGCGCGGGCCGGCCGGCCGCTGTTCCCGGGCTTGACCTCGAGTGCGCTGGAGGGACCAGCCTGGCCGGCGGGCGAGGCGGAAAGTCGCTGGCCTCCCGGTGACTTCCGGGCGCACATTCCGTCGTACCTGCGAGAGACCCTCGGCACCCCGACCCCCAGGACCAGGTGAGGACCGGCGATGACCACACAGACCCCGCTCGCGATCGAGGCGAGCGGCCTCCGGAAGTCCTTCGGTGCCAACCGGGCGGTCGACGGGGTCGACCTCGCGGTGCCGGCCGGCACCGTGTACGGCGTCCTGGGCCCGAACGGCGCCGGCAAGACCACCACCATCCGCATGCTCGCGACCCTGATCCCGCCCGACGGCGGTTCCGCTCGGGTGCTCGGGCACGACGTCGTGACCGAGGCCGACGCGGTGCGCGAGCTGGTCAGCCTGACCGGGCAGCTGGCGTCGGTGGACGAGGAGCTGACCGGGCGGGAGAACCTCGTGCTGCTCGGCCGCCTGCTGGGCTACTCCCGCGCCGCCGCGCGGGAGCGCGCCGACGAGCTGCTCGACGCGTTCGACATCAGCGAGGCCGCCGGCCGGCTGGTCAAGCACTACTCGGGCGGCATGCGCCGGCGGCTGGACATCGCGGCGAGCATCGTCGTGACCCCGCGGCTGATGTTCCTCGACGAGCCGACCACCGGCCTGGACCCGCGGTCGCGCAACCAGGTCTGGGAGATCGCCCGGGCCCTGGTCGCCGAGGGGACGACGATCCTGCTCTGCACGCAGTACCTGGAGGAGGCCGACCAGCTCGCCGACGGCATCGCCGTCATCGACCGCGGCCGGGTCATCGCCGAGGGCACCCCCGGGCACCTGAAGGCCTCGGTGGGCAGCGGCGCGCTGCGGGTGCGGCTGCTGGACGCCGCGCGCCGGGGCGAGGCCGCCGACGTCCTCGAGCGCGCGGTGGGGCCGGTCGTGCTGGAGGCCGAGCCGGCGGCGCTGTCGGCCACCGGCGCCGACGCCGAGCGGGCGGCGATCGGCGTGGCCGAGCTGGCCCGGGCCGGCATCCCGCTGGCCCACTTCTCGCTCGAGCAGCCCAGCCTCGACGAGGTCTTCCTCGCCCTCACCGGCCACGCGGCCGACGACGCCGACCCGGTGACCGTGCCCGCCGACACCCTGCAGGAGAACCTGTCATGACCGCGACGACCCGGCCCGTGGGCACCGCCGAGACCGCCGCCGTCCGGCGGGCCATCGCCTCCACCGCCCGGCCGCGCCGGCCCGGCCGGCTCGCGACGGCGCTCACCTTCGGCTGGCGGGGCATGCTCAAGGTCAAGCACGTCCCCGAGCAGCTGCTCGACGTCACCGTGACGCCGGTGATGTTCCTGCTGATGTTCACGTACCTGTTCGGCGGCGCCATCGCGGGCTCCACCAGCGCGTACCTGGACTACACGCTGCCGGGCATCCTGGTCATGTCCGTGCTGTTCACGACCGTCTACTCCGGGGTCTCGCTGAACACGGACATGACCAAGGGCGTGGTCGACCGGTTCCGGTCGCTGCCGATCTGGCGGCCGGCGCCGCTGCTGGGGTCCCTGCTCGGCGACAGCGTCCGCTACGTCGTCGCCGGCACGGTGATCATCGTCCTCGGCGTGGTCCTGGGGTACCGGCCCGACGGCGGGGTGGTCGGGGCGCTGGCCGCGCTGGCCCTCGTCGTCGTCTTCTCGTTCGGGCTGTCCTGGGTGTTCTCCGTGCTCGGCCTGCTGCTGCGCACGCCGAACGCGGTGATGAACGCCGGCTTCATGGGGATCTTCCCGCTGACGTTCCTGTCCAACGTCTTCGTCGACCCGGCCACGCTGCCCGGTCCGCTGGAGGCGTTCGTCGACGTCAACCCGATCTCGGTGCTGGCCACGGCGTCGCGGTCGCTGATGGACGGCGACCCCGACGGGACGGCGATCGTCGTGTCGCTGGCCGTGGCGGCCGCGCTGGCCGCGGTGTTCCTGCCGATCACGACCCGGCTGTACCGGAGCCGCTGACCGGCCCGCCCGGCCGCCGTCCGCCCTCAGCGGCGGGCGGCGGCCGCGGCGATCTCGTGCGCGGACTCCAGGGTGGGCGCGCCGGCGAACGCCTGCTGCACGGCGTGCTCCCGGCGCAGGCCGGCGCGGCGCGCGCGGGCGCGGGAGACCGCGGCGCGGAGGGAGACGGGGCGGAAGCGGGTCATGGCGGTTTCCTTCCGGATCAGCCGGCCAGGACGGCCGGCGCGCTGGGGACGGGGCTGCCGATGGGGCTGGTCACCTCGTAGGTGGCGACCTCGGCGGGGGAGAGGGTGGCGGCCGGCAGCAGGCGGCGGACCAGGCCGATCACCCGCTCGTTGTCCACCTGCACGGTCGCGGTGAAGCGGCGCACACCCCGGCCGGCGGCCAGGGCGGTGACCTCGCGGAGCAGCTGGCGGCCGAGACCCACGCCCTGCCAGCCGTCCTCGACCACGACGGCGAACTCGGCCGAGCCGGGGTCGGCGGGGGAGCGGTCGTAGCGGGCGACCCCCACCACCTCGCCGCCGACGACCGCGACCACGGCGTCCCGCAGGTCGTGGTCGACGTCCACGAGGCGGCGGACGGCGGGCATCGGCAGCCGGTGCACCGGCGAGTGGAAGCGCCGGTAGCGGGTCTCGGCCGACAGCCGCGGCCAGAGCCGGAGGAAGCGCGGCAGGTCGTCGGGCCGCACGGGCCGGGTCTCCACGGGCACGTCCATCGGGACCTCCTGAGTTCGTGGAATGAACTCTGCTCCTCCGACGATGGGTTCGTCAAGTGAACTCAGCAGTCTTATGCTGGGGGCGTGAGTGAGCTGCTGGACCGGTCGCGCTGCTCGGTCGCGGGGACGCTGGCCGTGGTGGGGGAGAAGTGGAGCCTGCTGGTGCTCCGCGAGGCGTTCCTCGGCGTCCGCCGCTTCGCCGACCTGCAGCGGATCCTGGGCGCGCCCCGGGCGGTGCTGACCGACCGGCTGGCCCGGCTGGTCGACGAGGGCATCCTGCGCCGGGTGCCCTACCAGGACGAGGGCGAGCGCCAGCGCCACGAGTACCGGCTGACCCGCAAGGGCGTGGACCTGTACCCGACGCTCGTGGCGCTCATGGAGTGGGGCGACCGCTACCTCGCCGAGGACGGCGACGCGCCGATGGAGCTGCGGCACCGCGACTGCGGGGCCCCGGTGCACCTGGCGCTGACGTGCGAGGAGGGGCACGTCCTGGACAGCGCCCGCGAGGTGCGCCCGGTGGGGCGGGGCTGACCCCCTCGGAGCTGCCCGCACCGGGCGTGCGTGACACGCTCGACACATGACACGCGTCGGCCTGGTGCTCGGCGGCGGCGGGGTCGTCGGGCAGGCCTACCACGCGGGGGTGCTGGCGGCCCTCGAGCACGACCTCGGCTTCGACGCGCGGGACGCCGAGGTCGTCGTCGGCACCTCCGCCGGGTCGATCACCGGCACGCTGCTGCGGCTCGGCGTCTCGGCCGAGGACCTCGCCGCCTGGACGGTCAAGGCCCCGCTGTCCGACGAGGCCGACGTGATGCGTTCGCTCGCCGAGACGCCCGTCCCGGAGCTGGCGCCCTTCCGGCCGCTCAGCGTGCTGCGCCGCCCGCTGCGGCTGCCCGGCCCGCACATGGTGCGGCGGGCGTTCGCGCGCCCGTGGCGGTTCCGGCCGCTGGCCGCCGGCATGGCGCTGATCGCCCCGGGGCGGCACGACATCGTCGAGCAGCTGGCCGCGCTGCGCGAGGTGGAGACGCCGGAGTGGCCCGATCCCGCGCTGTGGATCTGTGCGGTGCGCCGCCGCGACGGCGGCCGCGTGGTGTTCGGCCGCCCCGGGTCGCCGCCGGCGCCGCTGCACCTGGCCGTCGCGGCCTCCTGCGCGGTGCCCGGCTACTTCGCCCCGGTGGAGATCGACGGGATGGGCTACGTCGACGGCGGTGTGCACTCGCCGACCAACGCGGCGGTGCTCCGCGGCTCGGGCCTGGACCTGGTCGTCGTCGTCTCGCCGATGAGCGGCTCGGCCGGGTGGCGCCCCGACCTCTACGCGGCCGCCCGCCGGCACGCGACGCGGCTGCTGGCCCGCGAGGTCCGGGCGCTAGAGGCCGAGGGCATCGAGACCGTCGTCTTCGCGCCGGGCGCCGAGGAGCAGCGGGTCATGGGCGACGACATGATGGCGCGCGCCCGGCTGACCGAGGTCATCTCCGAGTCGTTCCTCGCCACCGGCCGCCGGGCGGCCGAGCCCCGCGTGCGGGCCGCGATCCTGCGCGCGGCCGGCGGGAGCTGAGCGGGCCGTCTCACCCGCGCGGGTCGTGTCCGGCGCCCCGGCCGCCCGGGCGGGTTACCGTGGCAGGCCTGGACCGCCACCGGTCCGCCGCCGGTCCGCGCGGCCGGACCGTGCTCAGCGAGGAGGCACCGTGGAGTACCTGCGTCAGTTGCAGTACGAGCGGCCGGTGCTCTTCTGGGTGCTGGTGGCCGTCGGGGTGTTCGTGGGCTTCCAGCTGCTCCTGTTCGTGGTGCAGCTGATCCTGCCGGTCGGGCTCCCGTCCTGGCTGCCGATCGCCCTCGTCCTGGGCGGCCTCGTGCTCGTCGCCCGGCGCCAGCAGCGACCCTAGGCGGGCCGCCGGTCGCCGTCCGCGCCGCCGCCCCGGGCGTCGTCCGCGCCCGGGAGGACCGAGCCCTCGAGCGCGGTCCCCACCCAGCGCAGCGACCCGCCGGCGCCGGGCGGGTCCCACGGGTCCCGGCGGAGGTACGCCTCCCAGAGGTCGACCTGGGTCCGCCAGGCCGACGCGGCGCCGCGCCGGGCGCGCCCCGCCCACGCGGTGACCAGGGCTCGCGGCAGCAGCGCCGCGGCGAGGAGTGCGGCGAGCGGCACCACGACGTCCATGCGGCCACGATCGGCCGTCCCGGCGGTCGGCGACAGTGCCGTCCCTGCCGCGTTCCGCACGGATCCTGACGGCTCGCCCGGCCCGGGTCAGGCGCGGCGGGTGGACGACCGCACGACGACCCGCCACGGGGCCGGCTCCGCGGTGCCGCCGGGCAGCCCCAGCGCGATCCGCGCGCAGCGGGCGCCCTGCTCGCGCAGCGACTGGGCCAGGGTGGTCAGCCCCGCGGGGGCGGCCGCGTCGCTGTCGTCCCACCCGGTGACGGCGACGTCGCCGGGCACGGCGAGGCCGGCGGCGGCCACCGCCCGCAGCGCGCCGAGGGCGAGCTCGTCGCTCATCGCGGCGACGGCGTCCGGCGGGTCGTCGGAGGCGAGCAGCTCGGCGGTGAGGGCCTCGCCCTGCGCCGCGTCGTTGACCGGGCAGACGGCCAGCCGCAGGGCGCCGGCCGGGCCGCCGCCGTCCGTCCAGGCCGCGCGCAGCCCCTCCCAGCGCCGGCGGGTCACGGGGAAGCGCACCGGGCCGACGGCGTCGCCGGCCAGCAGCAGGCGGCGCCGGTCCCGGTCGAGCGGGAAGCCCAGCACGACCGGCCGCCGCGCGCCGGCGAAGGCCGGCCGCCCGATGGCGGCCGCCGCGGCCCGGTCGTCGATCCCGACGACCGGCAGGCCGCGCCGGCCCGGCCCGGCGGAGACCGCGGCGGGCAGGCCGGTGTCGGCCACCGCGTCGAGCACGGGGTCGTCGTCGCTGGTGGTCCAGACGACGAAGCCGTCCACCGCGGCCCGGGCCACCCGCTCGGCGTCGGAGGCGGCGCCGGTGATCGGCACCAGGGTCAGCCCGACGCCCTCGGCGGCGCAGACGTCGGCCAGGCCGGCGAGGAACCGGGCGGCCTGCGGGTCGTCGAACGCGTAGCTCAGGCGCTCGCCGAGGACCACCCCGAGCGTGCCGGTGCGCCCGCGGCGCAGCGACCGGGCGGCCGGGTGCGGCCCGGGATAGCCCAGCTCGCGGGCGGCGGCCCGGACCCGCGCGGCGGTCTCCGCCGACACCCGGTCGGGCCGCGAGTAGGCGTAGGACACCGTCATCGTCGACACCCCGGCGGCGCGCGCGACCTCGCGCATCGTCGGGCGCGCGGCGGGGCGGCCGCTCGGCTGGTCGGTCGGGGAGCCCACCCGTACAGTTTAGGTGTGTATCGATACACAGGACGCCGGACCGACCCGTCGGGGGGAGCCGTCCACGACGAGGAGCCGGTGCCCTCCCCGCCCGGCGCGGCCCCCTTCGAGCGGGACGCGCCGACGGTGCTCTCCTACGCGGCGCTGGTGTGCTTCACGTTCTGGCTCTACGGCTTCGGGCCGGCGCTGGCCCTGCTGCGCGCGGAGCTGGGCTTCTCGTACACGGTGCTCGGCGCGTACTCGGTGCTGTGGGCCGGCGGCGCGGCGCTGGCCGGCGCGGGCTTCGCGGCCGCGGCCCGCCGCCTGACGCGGGCGCGGTTGCTGTGGGGCTCGGCGCTGGGCACCGTCGCCGGCGCGGCCCTGTTCACCCTCGGCACCGGGGTGCCGGCCACCCTGCTGGGCGCCGGGCTGCTCGGGCTGGCCGGCACGACGCTGCTGGCGGTGACACAGGCGGTCCTGTCCGACCGGCACGGCCCCCGGCGGGAGCGGGCGCTGACCGAGGCCAACGTCGGCGCCGCGGCGTGCGCGGTGCTGGCGCCGCTGGTGCTCGGCGCGCTCGCCACCGGCCCGGCCGGCTGGCGGGCGGCGTTCGCGGTGCCGGCGCTCGGCCTGGCCCTCCTCTTCCTGAGGTACCGGCGGGAGCCGCTGCCCGCGCCGGCCCGCCCACGGGCGAGTGCGTCGGCCGGCCGGCTCCCGCTGGTCTGCTGGGTGTTCGCCGCGCTCACCGGGCTGAGCACGGCCGTGGAGTTCTGCCTGGTCTACTTCGGCACCGAGGTGCTGGTGGGAACCGGGCTGTCCACGGCGGCCGCGGCGACGGCGCTCAGCGGCAACTACCTGGGCATCCTGGCCGGGCGGCTCGCCGGCGCCGCGCTCACCCGCCGGCCGGGGCGGACCGTCCCGCTGCTGCACGCCTCGCTGGCGGTCACCGCCGGCGGCTTCGCGCTGTTCTGGCTGACCGGCAGTTCCGTCCTCGCCGTCGCCGGGCTGTTCGTCTGCGGGGTGGGGATCGCCAACCTGTACCCGCTGGCCCTGGCGCTGACGATGGGCGCCGCCGGCGGGCAGGAGGACCGGGCCAACGCCCGCACCCAGCTGCTCGGCGGGCTGGTCACCGCCGCCGCGCCCCTCCTGCTCGGCCGGCTGGCCGACGAGCACGGGCTCGGGACGGCGTTCGTGCTCGAGCCCGTGCTGCTCGGCGTCTGCCTCGTGCTGCTGCTGGGCGGCCTGCGGCTGCTCGGGCCGGGACCTGCTGGTCGAGCCGGTCGACGACCCGGTCGACGAGCCGTTCGCCGCGCAGCCCCGCCGCCGCCGGCTCGCAGCGCGGGTCCACCCCCGTGGCCGCGGTGACGGGCAGCAGCGTTCCCGGGCCGGTGAGCGCCGCGGCCGTCCGCGCGGACCGGCCGGGAGCGCTCAGGCCGGGCCGGTCCCCGGGGCCGGCGCGTCGCGGGGCACCGCGGCGAAGAGGTCGACGAGTGCGTCCCACCTCGTGCGCCGGCCGGGCGGGAACCGCTGCAGCGAGCGAGCCGCGCGGCGGCCGCCCGGCCGGTACCGGCGGCGCGCCCAGGGCGAGGACGGCCGCGCCAGGCGCACGCACGCGACGGCGGCGAGGAGCGGCACGAAGACCCCGACGACGCCGAGCACCACCCGGCCCTTGAGGATCGCGACGAGGGCGAGGCACAGGTTTCCCAGGATGGTGAGGGCGACGACGGCCTCGCCCCGCGCCCGATCGGCGTCGAACGGGTCGAAGCCGATCAGCAGCAGCACACCGACCACGCCCGCGATCAGCACGGCGTCCACCGAGCTGCGGCCCTCCCGCGACCAGTACACGTCCGCCAGGTGCAGCCACAGCGCGAACTCGTCGAGCGTGAGCGCCGCCCCGACGCCGAAGAGCACCGCGAGCACGCCACCCCACGGCCCGTCCGGGCGGTAGGCGAACTCGGCCGTCCCGGCGCCCAGCAGCAGGAAGATCCCGTAGACCTCGTGGTGCAGGTGCACCCCGCCGACGCTCGCGTCCCGGAACGGGCCGCGGCCGCTGCGGATGGCGTGCGTGACGAACCGGGTGACGAGGAAGGTCGTCAGGAAGGCCGCGACCATCCAGGCGACGAGCTCTCGGCGGCCGCTGAGCACCGGGACCAGCTCCGGCCCCCAGTCCACGGCGGACGTCACGACCCGGATGCCGGGCCGGGCCCCGCCGGGCTGCCCGCCGACGGTGCGGGCGCGGGCGCCGGCGGACGGCGGTCCAGCGCCACGGCGAGGGCCGGCAGCACCAGCACGGTGACGACACCGGCGCCGACCAGGGCGGCCGCGTCCTCGGTGCTCATGGTCCCGCTGCGCACCGCGACCTCGGTCAGCGCGACCAGGACCGGTAGCGCGGTGGCGCTCACCAGCGCCGTCTGGCAGCGCTGCCGCCAGGCGAGCACCCGGCGGTACACCAGCAGCACCGGGCCGCCGCGCACCGCGACCATGAGGACGAGGAACAGCACCAGCAGCAGCGGCGCCGCGGCGATCGCGTCCAGGTCCAGGCCCATGCCCGAGTAGACGAAGAACAGCGGCACGAAGAACCCGTAGCCGACGGCGTCGAGCTTGGACTCCAGCAGCGGTGCCGCCGCCCCGACCCAGTGCCGCAGCACGATGCCGGCGAGGAAGGCGCCGAGGACCGCGTCGAGGTGGAACCGCTCGGTGACCGCCAGCAGGGTGAGCAGCAGCAGGATCGTGGCCCGCAGCGTGATCTGCGCGGTCTCGTTCTGGCCCGCCCGGACGACGTCGGCGAGCCGGCCGTCCTCCCGGACCGCGTGCCGCAGCAGCGCCAGGACGACCGCGAGCACGCCCACCGCGGCGAGCGAGACCAGCGCGGCGAACCGGCCCTGGCTGCCCAGGAACACGGCGATGACCAGCACCGGCAGCAGCTCCCCGACCCCGCCGGCGGCGAGCAGGTACCGGCCCAGCCGGCCGCCGAGCAGCCCCGCCTCCCGCAGGACGGGCAGCAGCGTCCCCAGCGCGGTGGTGGTCAGGCCCAGCGCGATGGGCAGCACCGACTCCACCGTCCCCGCCGCCCGCAGCACCCCGGCGACGCCGACGGCCAGGCACAGGGAGACCGCCCACGACAGCAGCGCCCGCCGCCCGGCGTCCTCGCGGAACAGGCGCAGGTCGAACTCGTAGCCGGCCAGCAGGAAGACGAACCCGAGGCCGACGTCGGCCAGCACCCGGATGTCCGCGGTGGCCCCCACGCCGAGGACGTCGGGGCCGATGAGGACGCCGCCGGCCAGCAGGAGGACGACCTGCGGGACCGGGAGCCGGGGGAGGAGCCCGCTCAGCACCGCGGCGACCAGCGCGACGGCGGCCGCGGCGGCGAGGGTGTCGATCGAGACGACGTCGTCCAACGCACCTCCTCTCGGTGCCGCGGCCCGGGCCGTCGGGGCCGCTGGTCGGGGAGGCGGCCCATCCAACCGGGCCGGGGCCTCGCGCGTCGACCGTCCGGAGGGGTGCCCGGCGCGGGCGGTGGGTGGCAGCATCCCGCCATGACCGGCTCCGAGACCGCCGTCGTCCCGCCCCGCCGCCGTCCCCTCCCACCGTTCCGTCGCGCACCGGTCGAGCCGCCCGGCGGCCGCCCGGCCCGGGTGGTGGTGGTCGGCGGGGGCTTCGCGGGGTTCTCCGCGCTGCGGTACCTGCAGCGCGCCCTCCCGCCCGGCGCCGCCGACCTGGTGCTGGTCAACCCCGACGACTACCTGCTCTACAGCCCGCTGCTGCCCGAGGTGGCCACCGGGGTGGTCGAGGCGCGGCACATCGCGGTGTCGCTGCGCCGCAAGCTGCGCCGGGTGCGGCTGCTGCTGGGGCGGGTGCGCGACGTCGACCTGGCGGCCCGGACGGTCACCGTGCAGCGCGGCGAGGTGGCCCACCAGCTGCCCTGGGACCACCTGGTGCTGACCCCGGGGTCGATCACCCGCCAGTTCGAGATCCCCGGGGTGCCGCAGCACGCCCGCGGCCTCAAGACGCTGGTCGAGGCCGTCTACCTGCGCGACCACCTGCTCGAGCAGCTGGACCTGGCCGACGCCCAGCCCGACACCCCGGCCGGCCGGGCGGCGCGGGCGGAGATGCTGACCGTGGTCGCCGTGGGCGCCGGCTACACCGGGACCGAGTTCGTCGCCCAGGCCCAGCGGTGGCTGACCCGCATCGAGCGCCGGTGGGACCGCACCCGCGCCCGCGACGTGCGCTGGGTGCTGGTGGACGTCGCGCCGGCGGTGCTGCCGGAGCTGGGCCCGCAGCTGGGTGCGCACGCGCTCGGCGTGCTGCGCGAGCGCGGCGTGGAGGTGCGGCTGGAGACCAGCGTCGCCTCGGCCGACGACGTCCGCGTCGTGCTGACCGACGGGACGACGATCCGCACCCGCACCCTGCTGTGGGGCGCCGGCGTCGTGGCCAGCCCGCTGGTCGGGAGCCTGGGGCTGCCCACCCGCCGGGGCCGGCTGGAGGTCGCGCCCGACCTGTCGGTGCCCGGCGTCCCGGGGCTGTGGGCGGCCGGGGACGCCGCCGCCGTGCCCGACCTGGCGGTCGCCCCGGGCGCCGACGGTGTCCTGCCGGACACGGCGCCGACCGCCCAGCACGCGCAGCGCCAGGGCACCGTCGTCGGCCGCAACGTCGCCGCCGCGCTCGGGTACGGCCGGCCGCGGGACTACCGGCACCGTGACCTCGGGCTGGTCGCCGACCTCGGCGGGACCGACGCCGTCGCCCGGCCGCTGGGCGTGCGGCTGACCGGGCCGGTGGCCAAGGTGGTCACCCGCGGCTACCACCTGCTGGTGCTGCCGGCGACGTCCAACCGGTTCCGCGTGGCCGCGGACTGGGCGTTCCAGACGCTGCTCCCGCCGGAGGAGACGCAGCTGTCCGTGGTCCGCGAGGAGGACGCCCGGCTGGCGACCGCGCAGGCCACCGCGATCTACGGCTCCACGGCCTGAACGCCCGCCCGCCTCAGACGACCCCGGAGAGGTGGATCGAGCCCAGCGCGGCGTGCCCGTTGCGCGCCTTGGTGGACAGGTAGCCGGCGTTGGCCTCCGACAGGTGGACCCCGGTGGGGACGCGCGCGGCCACGGTCACGCCCAGCCGCTCGAGCTGGGCCGCCTTGTCCGGGTTGTTGCTGAGCAGCGCGAGCGTGGGCACGCCGAGCGCGCGCAGCATCTGCGCGGCCACCGTGTAGTCGCGCTCGTCGGGGGCGTGGCCGAGGGCGAGGTTGGCCTCGTAGGTGTCCAGGCCGGTGTCCTGCAGCGCGTAGGCGTCGAGCTTGTCGTACAGCCCGATGCCGCGGCCCTCCTGGCGCAGGTAGAGCACGTACCCGCCGGCCTCGGTGATCCGCTCGACCGCCTCGCGCAGCTGCGGGCCGCAGTCGCAGCGCTGGCTGCCGAAGACGTCCCCGGTGAGGCACTCGCTGTGCGGGCGGACCAGCGGGACCGCCCCGGGCTGGCCGCAGGCGAGCGCCAGGTGCTCCCGCCCGTCGACGAGGCCCGTGAAGCTGGTGACCAGCGCGGTGGTGGCGTAGCCGTCGGGGAAGCGCAGCGGCACGCGGACCTGGGTGCGGACCGCCGCCTCGGGCAGGGCGGGCACCATCACGCCCCACCGGCGGCGTGCTCGGCGCAGAACCGCTCGGACAGGGCGTAGCGCAGCAGGACGACGTCGCCGATCTCCCGCACCCCCGCCAGCCGCGCGCGGTGGCCGGCGTTCCAGGGGAAGCAGCCGTCGCCGACCAGCCGGGGTGCCCGCGAGTCGCCCACGAACAGCGGCGCCACGACCAGGTGCAGCTCGTCGACCAGGTCGGCGGTGAGGAACTGGGTGAGCACCGTCCCGCCGCCCTCGACCATCACCCGGTCGACCCCGCGGGCCGACAGGTGCTCCAGCACCGCGGCCACGTCGACGTCCGGCGCCGGGCCGGTGTCGACGACGGTGGCGACCCCGCCCAGCCGCGCCCGGACGGCGTCGGCGACGGCGCCGGGGCAGTAGACGAGCTTGTCGCAGTCGCCGAGGGTGAAGAAGGCGGCGGTCGGCGGCAGGTCCCCGCGCCGGGTGAGCGTGACCTTGGCCGGCGAGGGGGGCAGTCCGCGGGCGACCCGCTCCGCCCGGCGGTCGGCCGAGCGGACCAGCAGCCGCGGGTCGTCGGCCCGGACGGTGCCGGCGCCGACGAGGATCGCGTCGCAGCGGGCGCGCTCGGCGTCCACCCGGTCGAAGTCGGCGGCGTTGGACAGGTGCAGCCGGGCGGCGTCCGCACTGTCCAGGTAGCCGTCGATCGACATGCCGCAGCTGAGCAGGGTGTAGGGCCGATCAGCCATGCGCCGCACCGTCCTCTCCGGTTCCGCTGTGCACCAGGGGTGCCGGCGCCGGTACCGGCGCCGGCGGGGGGACCGGTGGGGCGGGCCGGCGGCCGGCGAGCAGGACGACGACGCCGGGCAGGACCGCCACCAGGGTCAGCACCCCGAACGCGGCGGCGACGGCCGCACCGGCGGCGGCGCCCCCCGCCGTCCCGGCGAACACCCACGCCGCCGCGCCCTCCCGGGGACCCCAGCCGGCCACGTTGAACGGGATCGCCGCGGCGAGCAGGACGACCAGTGCCAGCGGCAGCAGCCGCTGCGGGGCGGCGTCCACGCCGGCGGCCCGGGCGGCCAGCCAGAACATGGCCAGGTGCCCGGCGACCACGAGCAGCGACGCGAGCAGCACCGGCCCCACGGCGGCCGGGCGCAGCAGCACCTCCCGGCCCTCGGCGACCGCGGCGCGCAGGGCACGCACCAGCCGGGCCGGCCCGTGCCGCGTCACGCCCCGGCCGGTCAGCGCGAGCAGGGCCGCGGCGCCGGCGGCGGCGGCGACCACCCCGGGCACCGCGCCGCGCACCGGCGAGGGGAGCAGGAGCAGCACCGCGACCGCGACGGCCACCTGCACCAGCTGGCCGGCCGCCCGCTCCCAGACGACCGCGCGCAGGCCGCGGCCGAGGTCGCCGGCGTCCAGGCCGGAGCGCAGGCCGCGGTGGACGTCGCCGACCACCCCGCCGGGCAGCGTGCTGTTGAGGAACTGCGAGCGGTAGTAGGCGGCGGTCGCGCCGGGCAGCGGCAGGACGACGCCGAGCCCGGCGGCGACCACCCGCCAGCGCCAGGCCGAGCAGACGGTGACCGCGGCGCCGATGGCCAGCGCGGCCAGCAGCGTGCCGGGGCCGAGCCCGCGGACGCCGTCGAGGAAGGCGTCCGGGCCGACCCGCCACACCACGACGGCGAGGACGAGGACACCCCCGAGGAGGCGTGCCGCTGCCCACGCGCGTCGTCTCACGCCCGGCCTCCGTCCGTCTCACCAGGGAGCACGGATCCCCGGCCGTCCCGGTTCACCGCGCCGCCTCGGCCAGGGCGCGCCGGACGGCCGCGCCCGTCTCCCGCCAGCCCGGCAGCGCCGCCCGCCGCTCCATCGCGGCGGCGCGCAGCCGGGCACGCAGGTCCGCGTCGCCCAGCCAGCGGGCGAGCGCGCCGGCCAGGGCGGCCGGGTCGCCCGGCGGGACGAGCAGACCCGGGACCCCGGCGGCGGTGCGCCCCACCGCCTCCGGCAGGCCGCCGACCGCCGCGGCCAGCACCGGCACGCCGGCGGCCAGCGCCTCGGCGGCGACCATGCCGTAGGCCTCCGCCCGCGAGGGGACGACGAGCAGGTCAGCGGCGGCGTACGCGCGGGCCAGCGCCGCCGGGGGAGCCGGGCCGGTCAGCCGGACGCGGCCGGCCAGGCCGGCGGCCGCGACCCGGCGCTCCAGCGCGGCGGCGAAGGCGGGGTCCCGGTCGGCACGGCCGACCAGCGTGCAGCGCCACGGCGGGCCGGCCAGGCCCGCGAGGGCGGCGAGCAGCAGGTCCTGGCCCTTGAGCGGGGAGAGCGTGCCGACGCACAGCAGCCGCCCGCCCGCCGGCGTCCCGGGGGCGGCGGGCGCCGGCTCGGTGCCGGGGCGGGCGACGTGCACCCGGCCGGCGGCCGGCCCGTGCAGCTCCAGCAGCCGGGCGCGGGTCCACCCGCTCGTGGTGACCACGGCCCGCGCGGCGGCGAGCACCGCCGCCTCCTCGGCCGCCGGGACCCGCTCGGCGCCGGCGGCCTCCTCGCCGAAGAGCATGTGCACCAGGACGACCAGCCGCAGCCGCGCCGCCCGCGGCACGAGCACCGCGGCGGCGCCCGAGGCGACCAGCCCGTCGACGAGGACCAGTGCGCCGTCGGGCAGCGCGTCCAGCGCCCGCGCCAGCGCCGTCCGGGCCGCCCCGTCCGGTCGCGGCCGGCCGCCCTCGACCGGGATCTCGGCGACCGGCCACCCGGCGGCGCGCAGGTCGTCGCGGACCGCCCGGTCGTAGCGGTTGCCGCCGCTGACCCGGGCCGGGTCGTCGATCCCGGCGGGGACGACGAACGCGACGGCGGGGCCGGCCGGCGGGTCCACGACGGTCAGGGGCGGCGGGTCACAGCGGCCGCTCGTAGCTGGCCCAGGCCACGTGCGACTCGTGCAGGGTGACGGTCAGGGACTGCAGACCGGTGCCGCCGGGGCCGAGCGCGCCGTCGGCGACCCGGGCGGCCAGCCGGTCGGCGACCACGCGGGCGAGGACCTCGGTGGTGGTGTTCGTGCCGGCCAGGTCGGGCTCCTCGTCGAGGTTGCGGTAGGTCAGGGCGCCGAGCACGTCGTGCAGCAGGCCGGCGGCGGCGCCGATGTCGACCACCAGCCCGTCGCCGTCGAGCTCGGCGCGGCGGAAGGTGGCGTCGACGACGTAGGTCGCGCCGTGCAGCCGCTGCGCCGGGCCGAACACCGCCCCGGTGAAGCTGTGCGCGATCATCATCGAGTCGCGGACCGTCACGCCGTACACCGATCACTCCCCGCCGTAGTCGACCGTGTGGCACAGGGCGGGCAGCCGGCCGTCGGCCAGCCGCGCCATCACCTCGGGCAGCTCGCCGAACGGCGAGGACCCGGTCAGCAGCGCGTCGAAGGCGTCGTCGCGCAGCAGGTCGAGGGCGAGCGCCAGCCGGTCCCGCGGGCTGCGCGTGCCGCGGCGGGCCGGCGCCACCGCACCCACCTGGCTGGCCCGCACGGCCAGCCGGCCCGAGTGGAAGGCCCCGCCGAGCGCCACCGTCACCTGCCGGTCGCCGTACCAGCTGAGCTCCAGCACGGTGCCCTCGGCGCGCAGCAGGCCCAGCGCCGACTGCAGCCCCGCCCCGGTGGCGCTGGCGTGCACGACCAGGTCCCGGCCGCCCGCGGCGTCCTCCGGCGCGACCAGGCGGACGCCGAGCCGGGCCGCGACCGCGGCCCGGCCGGGGTCGACGTCGACCAGCTCGACGTCGGCGCCCGGGAACCGGGCCAGCAGCCGCGCGACGCAGCAGCCCACCATCCCGGCGCCGACGACGGTGACCCGGTCGCCGAGCAGCGGCGGGGCGTCCCACAGCGCGTTGACCGCCGTCTCCACCGTGCCGGCGAGCACCGCGCGGCGGGGCGGGACACCCTCGGGGACCGGCACCACGGCCGCCGCGGGCACCACGTACGCCGTCTGGTGCGGGTACAGGCAGAAGACCGTGCGGCCCAGCAGCCCGGCCGGCCCGTGCTCCACCACCCCGACGTTGAGGTAGCCGTAGGCGACCGGGCCCGGCAGGTCGCCGTCCTGGAACGGGGCGCGCATGGCCGCGCGCTGGCCCTCGGGCACCTCGCCGCGGAAGACGAGGGTCTCGGTGCCGCGGCTGATCCCCGAGTGCAGCGTCCGCACCACGACGTCGTCCGGGCCGGGCTCGGGCAGCCGCACCGTGCGGATCTCCCCGGCGCCGGGCTCGCGCAGCCAGAACGCGCGCACCCGGTCGGGGACCGTGCCGCTCACCCCGCCGGTCACCGGGGCGGCCGCAGCGCCTGCGCCCCGGACGGCGGGGTGAAGGCGTCGAGGAACCGGTCGCGGAAGGCGTCCATCGGCCAGGCCGGCGCCGACGGGCCGGGCAGCAGCCCCTCCTGCCACTCCCAGGCGGCGATGCCGTCGAGGACGGCGGGGTCCGCGGCGAGGACGGAGACGGGCACCAGGCGGGAGGCGTCGGGTCCGGTGACCGCCGTGTGCGGCTGGTGGTCCCCGAGCAGGACCACGACGAGGTCCTCGTCCCGCTCGGCGAGCCAGGTGAGCAGCGCCTCCAGCGAGTACTCGACGGACTGCCCGTAGAGCTCCCGGACGGTGTCGTGGTCGGCCCAGGCCTCCTCCATGGTGAGGCCCTGCGCGGGCATCGGGTCGTAGACCGAGCCGTCGCCGAGCCGGTCGGGGGGCACCATCCGGGGCAGCGGCGTCCACGGCCAGTGCGAGGAGATCAGGTCGACCTCGGCCATCAGCGGCTCGTGGCCCGGCGTGAGCTCCTGCTGCGCGAAGGCCGCCAGGGTGAACTGGTCGGGGACCGGGGCCCAGCCGAACTCCGGCCCCTCGTAGCCGAGGGTGTGCCGGTCGTAGAGCCGGTCGTAGCCGTAGAAGACCGACCCCTCGGGCCAGGCCTCGTCGTTGGCCGGGTTGACCGCGACGGTGCGCCAGCCGGCGTCGCCGAACGCGCCGGCGAGGGTGAGCCGGTCGCTGGTCATGAGCTGGTCGTAGCGCGGCTGGCTGTCGATCCACAACCCCGACTGCAGCGTCGCGTGCGCCAGCCAGCTCATCCCGCCGAAGGTGGGGGAGTCCAGCCACGCGCTGCGCGCCTCGAACCCGGCCCGCTCCAGCCGGGCCGCGCCGCCGCGCAGCACGCCGGTGACGCCCGGGGCGATGTCGGGGTCGGTCAGCGCCACCTGCCCGTAGGCCTCGACGAAGACGACGAGCACGTCCTTGCCGCGCAGGCCGGCCAGCAGCTGCGAGCCCGACAGCCCGCCCAGGGAGTCCGGCGAGGAGGTGGCCTCCTCGAAGCGCTGCTGGTCCTCCAGCGCCGCGCGGGCCTCCCGGCCGTGCTCCACGGCCAGCCCCGCGGCGCTCGTCGACGCGACCGGGCCGGCCGGGACCAGCTGCAGCGACAGCGCGGCGCACACCGCCCACGCCACGCCCAGCGCGGCGACCCCGCGGGCCGACCGGCTCCGGTGGCCCGCGGTGACGCGGGTCAGCCGCAGCGTCGAGGCCAGGACGACGGCGACCAGCACCGCGACGCCGAGCGCACCCAGCACGAGGGCGGTGTCGGTGGCCGCGTCGCCCATCGTGGTGCGCACCGCGCCGATCGCCACGCCGAAGGAGGCGACGTCGGACACGGGGTTGAACGGGCGGTCCAGCGCCGTGGTGTAGCCGGCGTCCAGGAGCTTGACGACGGTGAGCAGCGCCAGCGCGGCCCCGGCGACGACGGCCAGCACCCGCCGCGGCCGCGGCGGGAGCACCAGCCCCGCCGCGACCAGGACCAGCCCCTCCAGCGGGATGCGGGCGAAGGCGGCCGGGGTGAGCTGGTCGAACCGGGGCGGGACGACGAGCACGGCCCACACGACCGCCCCGGCGCCCAGCGCCGTGGCGGTCCGCACGACCCGGCGGGCGCGCGGCCCGGCGCCGGTCCGGTACAGCCAGCCGACGCTGCGGCCGAACGACTCGGCGAGCAGCACCAGCGCGACGGCCACCGCCACCAGGGCGGCGGGGCGGGGGAGCACCCCGGAGACCGCGACGGTGAGCACGATCCCCTGGACGGCGGCCACGACCTTGCCCCAGTACCGGTACGGCAGCGGCGCGGCCAGCCACCGGACCGCCCAGCCCGCGACCAGGAGCAGGTACCGGGCCAGGCCGATGGCCAGCACCCAGTCGCCGAGGTCGCGCGCCGCCGCGACGCTCAGCACGAGGATCAGGTAGGCGTCCACCTCGGCGTCGAAGCGGGCCCCGAAGGGCGTCGCCGTCCCGGTGCGGCGGGCCACCTGCCCGTCGACGGTGTCCAGCGCCAGCGCGACGGCGGACAGGACGACGACGGCGGCGACCGGCAGCGGCCCGCCGGCCGACCCGGCGACCAGCCCGGCCACGCCGGCGGTCAGCACGGCGCGGGTCAGGGTGACCCGGTCGGCCGGCTGCACCGGCTGGCCGGCGCGGGCCCGGCCGACGGCCAGGAACGCGGTCGCCGCCCACCCGGAGGCCAGCCCCACGACCCAGCCGGCGGGGCCCAGGCCCGGGCCGAGCGCCAGGCCGGTGAGCAGGGCGGGGGTGGCGAGCGAGCCGAGGACCGTCTCGAGCCGAGTCGCGCGCACGGCACCCCCCGGGACGATCGGCCGCCTCTGCCCGGGAGCACGGACGCGGGGCGGCCGCGGTTCAACGGCCGCGGTTCGACGGCCGGGTCCACCCGGCGGCGGTTCGACGGCCGGGGTTCGACGGCCGGGTTCAACCGGCGGCGGGCCCGGCCCCGGAACGGCCGGCGACGTCCAGCTGGTGGGCCAGGTAGACCAGCTCCCCGGTGGCCAGCTGGCGGCGGCGGTCGGCGAGCCAGCCGGCCAGGCCCGGCGGCGCGCCGGGGCCGTCCAGCGCGTCCTGCACGGTCTGCAGGATCGCCTCGAGGAAGTACGCCTCGTCGTCGGGGTAGCTGCCGTCCGGCCCGGCCCAGACGACCCAGTCCGACGACCCCGCCGCCAGCGGCGGCACGCCGGCGGCGCGCAGGTGGCCGAACAGGTGGCGGCCCGTGCGGCTCTCCCCGGCGGACCGGCCGTAGCGCACCCGGTCGTCCATGCTGCGGTGGTAGGCGCCCAGGACGGCGTCGTCGGCGGGGTGGTCGGGCTGGAAGACGCTCTCGCCGTCGAAGGTGACGGTGAACCAGTACGCGCCGCCGGGCACCAGCAGCCGCAGCAGCCCGGGCAGGACGGCGGGCACGTCGACCAGGTCGAGGAAGGCGTGCGCGATCAGCAGGTCGGCGGGCTCGCCGTACCCGGCCTCCAGGTAGCTGCCGAGCTCGGCCTCGACCAGCCGGACCCGTAGATCGCCCAGGCGCAGGCCGTCGGGGCGCGGCTCGGCCGGCAGGTGGCGGGTGCCCGCCCACTCGCACAGCCAGGCGCGGGAGTCCCGCAGCAGGCGGCGGTCGACGTCCAGCAGGGTGTACTCGCCGGCGGTCACCAGCCCCCACTCGTGCAGCCGGGCGACCATCGTGCCCAGGCCCGCGCCGAGCTCGAGGACCCGGCAGCCGCCCGGCGGCACGAGCCGGCGCAGGTCGTCGAGCACCGCGCGGTTCAGCGCCCGGTCGTCGACGGTCCGCTTCGCGGCCAGGTAGCGGGTGTAGGAGTAGGTCATCGCCGTCCCGCCCCGGGCCGTCCCGCCGGCAGGCGCCGCGCGACCAGCGCGTACTTGCGCACCCGGCCGCGGCCCAGCCAGTCGCTCCACAGCTCGTGGGCGGCGACCAGGTCGGTGAGCGCGCGGACGCCGGTGCTGCGGGCGATGTCCTCGGCGTCGGCGCGGTAGCAGCGCAGCAGCGCCGTCGCCGTGGCCGCGTGCGCCGCCGTCCACTCCTCCCGCCAGGTCACCTCCAGCCCGGCCTCGCGCAGCAGCCGGGTGAGCTCGCCGAGCCCGACCGGCCACACGGTGTCGGCGTCGGGCATGGCCTCGCGCTCCGCGGCGGTGAGCGGCGGGCCCTCCTCGACGGTGCAGGCGAAGCGGCCGCCGGGCGCCAGCACGCCGGCGACCTCGGCCAGCAGCTCCCGCTTGTCGGGGAAGGCGAGCATCGTCTCCAGCAGCAGGACGACGTCGAAGCGGCCGCCGGGCAGCGGGGGGACCACCGCCCGCTCGAAGCGGCACGGCAGGCCGCCGGCCAGCTCCGCGGCGATCTCCAGCGCGCTCGCCGAGCTGTCCACGCCGAGGTACCGGCAGCCGCGCTCCGCGGTGACCAGCCGGCCCGGGCCCGCCGTCCCGCAGCAGACGTCCAGGACGGAGGTGCCCGGCCCGATGCCCGCGCGGGCGGCCAGCCGCCGGATCTCGCCGGCGCGGAGGAAGCTCTCCTGGCCGACGTACTCGCCGGCCGGGTACGCCGCCTCCCGCGCCCGGCGCAGCCCCGCGTCGAAGGGGGCGCGCTGGTCCTGACCCGCCATCCGGCCCCCTCCTCACCGCGCCCGTCACCGTCAACACGGATGCGGCACCGCGGTGGTTCACAGCCGGGGGAGCCGGTGGCACCCTCGGCCCACGGGGATCCACCGCCGGAGCGCGTCACGGGGCGAGGTGGTCGCCGATGTCCAGGTCGGGGAACGGCGCCGGGCCGGGGATCGGGGAGCGGGCGGACCGCCTCGCGGCCGCTGTCGTGGCCGCGCTGCTGGCCGGCGGAGTGGTGGCGGGGTGCAGCGCCTCCGAGCCGGCGGGGTCGCGGTCGACGCCGGCGGGCGCGGCGACCGACTGGCGCAACACCCGCTACGCCGTGACCTGCGACGGGATCGTCCCCGACGGCCTGCCGGCGACCGTCGTCGACGGCTACGCGCGGGTGCCCGCCGACGGCAGCCGCCCCCCGCACTACGAGTTCTACGAGGTCCGGGTCACCGGCACGGCCAGCGGGGACCTCGACGACGACGGCGCCGCCGACACCGTCGTCCTGCTCGAGTGCTCGCCGCAGCCCTCCAACGGCGTCGTCCAGGAGGTGCAGGTCTTCGCGTCCGGGGGGAACCGGCTGGGCGGGCTGCCCAGCCCGCGGACGCTGCGCGGGGAGGGCGTGCTGCCGCCGCTGTACGACCCGGCCGGGCTGTCGGTCGAGGACGGCGAGATCGTGGCCCGGATGCGGGCCTACGCGCCGGAGGACTCCCGCGCCGACGGGCCCTCCGTCCCGCTCACGGTGCGCTGGCGCTACGACGGCTCCGGCTTCGAGCAGGTCATCCGCTCCTGATGAGTCGGGGGCGGTTGCGCAGACAACCCGTGACATCGCGCGCTGTGAGGGCCAGCATCGGCGGCGACGGACGCGGGGGCCCAGTCAGCAGCGGTTGGGCGGGGGTGGCGGTCGGTGACGGACCTGACGACGCGGCGGGTGCGCGAGCACCCGGTCCCCGCCCCGCCCGCCGAGCAGGCCCCCGACGCCGCGGCGCCGATCCCGGGCCGGGCGCCGTCCCCGCCCGGCGGGGTGCCGCTGGACCGGCTGCTGGCCCTGGCCCGGCCGAGCCCCGCACAGGCCCTCGAGCTCGGCGCCGCGGTGCTCGCGGCCGCCGCGACCCGGGCGGCGGCGGCCGGCGGCACCGCCGACGACGGCGCCGCCGGCGACCCGACCGTCGTCGCCCCGCTCGTCGCGGCCGACGGCCGGGTGCGTCTGGCGACCGGGCCGGCCGGCCGTCCCGCGGACGCCGTCCTCACCGACGTCGCGGCGGCCGCCCGGCTGCCCGGCCCGCCGCCCGACCCGGCCGCCGGGCGGCACCTGGACGCGCTCGACCGGGCCGCTCGCGACCTGCCGGCCGCCGGGCTGCCCGCCGTCTCCGGCCGGCTGCAGGAGGCGGCCACCGGGCTCGACCGCGCGGCGGTCCGCGCCGAGCTCGCCGCGCTCGTCCGCGCGGTCGGCGGCCCCGCGGTCGGGGGCCCCGCGGTCGGGGGCCCCGCGGCCGGCGGGGCTCGTCCCGGGGGGCGGCCCGCGGCGGCCCGCGCGGAGCCGGCGCGGCCGGCCGACGGCGCGCCCCGCCGGCGGTCCGGCCGGCGGGTGGGGGCGTGGGTGCTGTCGCTGCTGGTCCTCGCGGCTGTCGTCACCACCGAGGTCGTCCTGCTGCGCGACGACATCACCGCCGACATCGGCCTGCTGCTCGACGCCGGCCGCGACGAGGACGACCCGGCCGCCGCGCCGGAGCCCCCCGCTCCCTCCGTGCCGGCGCCGGCACCGGCCGCGGCCGGGACCGTCGCGGCCGTCGACCTGCGCCCGCTCGAGCGGTGCGTGCCCGGCGCCCCGTGCACCGTGCGCCTGCTGGTCCGGCTCCTGCCCACCGCCGAGCCGCAGGTCGTGACCTGGACCTACCAGGTGCTCGACCCGTGCACCGGCGGCACCGGGAGCTGGCCGGGCGGCACCGTGACCGTGCCGCCGCAGGCCGACCGGGCCGCCGCCGTCGGCACGATCCCGCTCCCGGCGCTGGCGGCCGTCGCGGTGGTCGCCGTCACCGACGTCCCCGCGGTGGCGGCCTCCGGGCCGGTGCTGGCGGGCTCCTGCGCGTCCGACTGACGACCCGGCCGACAGCCGCCGGAGGAGGACCACATGCCGATCGCCCGCCGCCGGAGGACCCGGACGCCGCGGACCCGCGGGGCGCGGGGGTCGCAGGGGCTGCCGGGGGCGCCGGCGGCGGCCGTCGGGGTCCCGCGGCGGACCCGCCAGCAGCGCCGGGACCGCCGCGACGCCGCGTTCGACCTGCTCGCCGTGGTCGCCGCTGTCGCGCTCGTCGGCCTCGGCCTGGCGAACCTGTACCTCATCGGGGACGAGGAGCTGGCCGCCCGGCAGGGGCTCATCGCCGTCGCCGGGGTGCTCGCCCTCGCCGTGTTCTGGCGGGTCCGGGTCCGCTTCCTCGGCGTCCTGGCCTGGCTGGCCTACGGGGCGGCGGTGGTGTTCCTCGTCGGCGTCCTCGTCGTCGGCCTGTCCGCGAACGGGGCCACCCGCTGGCTGGCGATCGGCTCACTGACCTTCCAGCCCTCCGAGCTCGCCAAGCTCGGGCTGATCCTCGTCCTCGCCGCCGTCCTCGGCTCCGACCGGCCGCCGTGGCAGCGCTTCGCGCTGGCCGTGTCGCTCGCGATCGTGCCGATCGGGCTCACCCTGCTGCAGCCGGACCTCAGCACCACGATGCTGCTGGTCCTGGTCACGGCGGCCATGCTCGTCATCGGCCGGATCCCCGCCCGGTTCCTGCTCCCGCTGGGCGCGGCGGCGCTGGTCGCGGCGCCGCTGCTGATCGGCCTGCTGCGGCCCTACCAGGTCTCCCGCCTCGGCAGCTTCCTGGTCGGCGCGCACGAGTCCCCGACCGGCTCGGGCTGGGCGGTGCGCCAGGCGAACATCGCGGTCGGCTCCGGCGGGTGGTTCGGCCGGACCGACGACCCGCTGCGCCAGCTGCGGGCCCAGTACCTGCCCGAGCGCGACACCGACCTCGCGCTGGCCAGCCTGGTCGGCCAGTGGGGGCTGGTCGCCGGCGCCGCGGTGGTGCTCGCCGCGATCCTCCTCGTCTGGCGGCTGGCGCTGGCCAGCCGGGCGTCGCGCACGCCGCACGGTGCGCTGGTCGGCGGCGGTCTGGCGATCCTGCTCGGGGTCGAGACCGTCGTGTCGGTGGGGGCCAACCTCGGCCTGCTGCCGCTGGCCGGCGTCCCGTTCCCGCTGCTCAGCTACGGCGGCACGGCGCTGGTCGTGCACCTGGCCGCGATCGGCGTGGTCCTCGCCGTCCGCCGGGACGGCGCCCGGCGGCGGCTGTGGGCGCAGCCGGGCCGGCGCAACCCGCGACCGCGGCTGATCCGGCTGGTCGCGGTCGCCCTCTCGGCCCTGCTGATCTCGTTCGGCGTCTACGGGTGGCGGATGCAGACCACCCGCGGCGAGGAGCTGCAGGTGGTCGGGGACGACCAGATGACCCGCTGCTTCCGGCTGCCGGCCTCCCGCGGCGCGATCGGCGACCGGCACGACGCGCTGCTCGCCGCCGACGCCGCCGACGTCGGCACCGGGGTGTACCGGGTCGTCGTCGTGCCGGCGCTGCTGCGCGCCCGCCCCGCCGACGTCGACCGGCTGGCCGCGCTGACCGGCCGGCCGGCGCCGGACCTGCACACCCAGCTCGCCGCGACGGAGGACACCACGCTGTCGCTGCCGGTGGCCGACGTGCCACGCGGCGTCGGCGACGCGGTCACCGCCGCGGGGATCGGCGGGGTCCTCGTCGTCCCCGAGCCGCGCCGGGCCTATCCGCAGGGGGCGCTGCTCGGGCCGGTGCTGGGGTTCGTCGGGGTGGCCACCCCCGAGGACGAGGAGCGGTGGGACGGGCTTCCCAGCGGCGTGGTCGTCGGCCGCGCCGGGCTCGAGCAGCAGTACGACGCGGTGCTGCGCGGGGTCGACGGGCGGCAGTGCGTGTACGTCGACCCGCGCGGCGTGCCGGTGGCGCTGGGCGAGTACCGGGCGCCGGTGCGGGGTGCGGACCTGCGGCTGTCGCTCGACCTGGGCCTGCAGCGCCGGCTGGACGCCGACCTCGCCGCGGCCGTGCGCGCCGGACCCCGGCCGGCGGGCCGGATCGGGGCGGCCGTCGCGATGGACCCGGCGACGGGCCAGGTGCTCGCCATGGCCAGCTACCCCTCCTACGACAACAACGTGTACGGGCCGCCGCTGGACGCCCCGGCCCTGCAGGCGCTGGCCGACGCGCCGGGGTCGCCGATGCTCGAGCACGTCAGCCAGGCGGTCGTGCCCCCCGGGTCGACGTTCAAGCTCGTCGTCGCCGCCGCCAACCAGGTGCACGGCGCCTGGGACGCCGACGACGTGGTGCCGACCGGCGCCTCCTTCACCTACGGCGGGCACACCTTCGGCAACTGGCGGCCGATGGGGCCCATGGACATGCGCCAGTCGATCGCGATGTCCAACGACGTGTACTTCTACAAGCTCGCCCTGGCGCTGGGCCCCGAGGCGATCGCCGAGACGGCCCGGGCGCTGGGGGTGGGCGCGCCGACCGGCCTCGACCTGCCCGGCGAGTCCGCCGGCTACCTCGGCACCCCGGAGTCGGTCGAGGCGGACGGCGGCACGTGGTTCGGCGGCTCCACGGTCATCCTCGGCATCGGCCAGGGCGAGATCCAGGTCTCGCCGCTGCAGAACGCCCTGTGGACCGCCGCCATCGCCACCGGCGGCCTGGTCACGCCGCGGCTGGGCATGGCCGTCGGGACCGGGGGGACCACCTACGCGGCGCTGCCCGCGCCGCCGGTGCGGCCGCTGCCGTTCGCCGCCGACCTGGGCCCGGTCCGCGCGGGCATGCTCGACGTCGTCCAGGCCGGCACCGGCGGCCGGGCCCTCGTGCCGGGGGTGGCGGTCGGCGCGAAGACCGGCACGGCGCAGGACGGCGGCCTGCCCGACGACGAGTACGACAACTGGATGTCCGCGGTCGCGCCGATGGACGCCCCCGAGATCGCGATCACCGCGCTCACGCAGGGGCCCGGGCAGGGCGCCAACAGCGCCTCGGGCGTGGTGGCCGCCGGGCTGCGTCACTACCTCGCGAACCGGGACGCGATCCTCGCCACCGGCCCGGCGCCGGCGCCCTGACGGTCAGCTGCGGCCGTACGCGGCCAGCAGGGCGCGGTTGCGCAGGGCGCGCGCCGCGCCCTCGGCCACGCACGTCAGCGGCTCCTCGGCGAGCTTCACCGGCAGCCCCAGCTCCCGCTCCAGCTCCTGGGCGAAGCCGGCCACCAGCGACGCGCCGCCGAACACCAGCACCCCCTCGGACAGGACGTCGGCCAGCGCCTGCGGGGGCAGGTCGTCGAGGCAGGCGGTGAGCGTCCGGAGCACCTCGCCGACGATCGGCCGGACCGCATCGGCCACCTCCGCCGACCGCAGCGTCACCAGCCGCGGCCGCCCCGTCGTGGCGTCGCGGCCCTGCACCACCAGCGGCCCGTCCTCCTCCGCGGCGGAGGAGACCTTGACCCGCTCGGCCTCCAGCTCGCCGACGTGCAGCTGGTGCTGCTCGCGCAGGTAGCGGATGACCGCCACGGTCATCTCGTCGCCGCCGAGCTTGCTGGTCCGCTGCGCGAGGACGCCGCCGAAGCAGAAGGCCACCGCCTCGGCCGTGCCGCCGCCGACGTCGACGACCATGTGCACCCGCCGCTCCAGCGGGTCGACGCCGCAGCCGATCGCCCCGGCCACCGAGTCGTCGAGCGCCGTGACCGGCCGGATGCCCGCCTCCTCCGCCGCCTCCAGCAGGGCGCGGGTCTCCAGCGCCGTGGAGTCGGCCGGCACCCCGACGACCGCGCGGACCGGCGTCCAGCTCCGCCGTCCCGCCCGGGCCAGGACGGTCCGCAGGTACAGCCGGGCGGTCTCCAGGTCGGTGACGACGCCGTCGTGCAGCGGCCGCACGGCGGCGAAGCGCGCGGGGGCGCGGCCGACCAGGTCGGCGGCCTCCCGGCCGACGGCCATGGCGCGGGGTCTGCGCGCACCGGCCTGGCGCAGGAGCATCACGCTCGGTTCGTCGAAGACGATGCCGCGGCGGGCGTCGCTCACCACCGTGTTGGCGGTGCCCAGGTCGATGCCGAGATCCATGCGCGGCCTCCTCCTGACCGGCGGGCGACCCAGTGTGGTGGCTGCCCCGCACCCCGGTCCAGGCTCCCGGCCGCCCCGCCGTCCCGGCCCCGGCGCGGCGAGCCGGACGCACCGGGAGAGCGCGGTGGAACCGGCCCCGCGGGCCCGACCGCGGCCCTACTGTCGCAGGGGTGGAGGCCCCCGCGGCCGTCGAGCAGCACCGGCTCGCGCAGCTGAGGTTCCTCGAGGACGACTACGCCGGAACGCGGCAGCACCTCGAGCTGGCCTTCCGCGCCTGGCGCGCGGCCGGCGAGCCCAGGGCCGCCGCGCGGGCGGCGGCGCAGCTGGCCGACCTGCACGGCAGCTGCCTGGGGAACCCGGCGGCGTGCCAGGGCTGGGTGGCCCGTGCCCGGAGGGTGCTGGCCCCCGTCGGGCGCTGCGTGGAGCTCGGCTACCTGGAGCTGCCGGTCGTGGCCTGCCTGGCGCCGGACGTCGCCGAGCTCCTGGCGGCCGCCGACCGGGCCCTGGAGCTGGCGGCGGAGTTCGCCGACCCGGACCTGGAGGTCCGGGCGCTGGCCGACGGCGGCTACGCGCTCGTCGTCCAGGGCCGGCTGCGCGAGGGGTACGACCGCCTGGACGAGGCGATGGCCGCGCTCTCCGCCGGCGAGGTGTCGGACGTGGGGATGGCCGGGACCGCCTTCTGCGCCCTGCTGTCGGCCTACGACCGGGCGGGCGACGTCCGGCGCGCCGAGGAGTGCAGCCGGGTGGTCCGCGACGCGGTGCTCGACGCGGACGGGCGGCCGCACGTGCTGCACGCCCACTGCCGGCTGGCCTACGGCTCGGTCCTGTGCACCGTCGGCCGGTGGCCGGAGGGCGAGTCGGCGCTGCTGGAGGTGCTCACCGCCGCCGGGGCGGGGGTCGGCCACCGGCGGGACGCGGCCACCTGCGTCGCCCGGCTGCGCCTCCTGCAGGGACGGTTCGAGGAGGCGGGCGCGCTGCTGCGCTCGGCCCTCACCGCGCCGTCGGCCGCCGAGCCCCTGGCCCGCCTGCACCTGCTGACCGGCGACCCGGACCTGGCCGCGGGCGTGGCCCGCCGGGAGCTCGACGCCGTGGCCGGCGACCGGCTGCGCACCGGGGAGCTGCTCGGCCTGCTCGTCGAGGCCGACGTCGCCCGGGACGACGTGGCCGGCGCGGGCTCCTGGGCCGGCCGGCTGGCGGAGCTGGCCGGGTCGGGCGAGGACCCGACCCTGCGGGCACAGGCCCTCGTCGCGAGCGCCCGGGTCGCGGCCGCCCGCGCCGACGCCGGGGCGGCGCTGGCGGCGTTCCGGGCGGCGTCGGCGCTGCTGGGGGACGGGCGGCCGCTGCTGGGCGCCACCGTCGCGCTGGAGACCGCGCAGGTGCTGGCGCTCGACGGGGACCGCGCCGCCGCCGTCGTCGAGGCGCGGCGGGCCCTGGCCACGTTCGACGCGCTCGGCGCCAAGCTGCTCGCGGACCGGACCGACGCGCTGCTGCGCTCGCTGGGCAGCCGGTCGCGGGGGCTGGGCCGGGCGCCCGGTGCCGCGGCGACCGCGCTGAGCGGGCGGGAGCGCGAGGTGCTGGACCTGCTGCGCCAGGGCCTGACCAACGCCGAGATCGCCGCCCGCCTCTACATCTCCGCGCGGACCGCCGAGCACCACGTCGGCCGGGTCCTCGGCAAGCTCGGCATGCGCTCCCGGGCGGAGGCCGCCGCCTTCGCGGCCGCGCACCCGGATGGGGGTACGGATACGTAGTCCACCCGATGTGGCGCCCCCGTGGGCGGCGGGAGGGTCCCGGCATGACCACAGCCATGGACACCACAACCACCACCGAGATCGCCGACGGCATCTACCGCATCTCCACCTGGGTGCCCGACGTGGCCCCGCCGGCGGGCTTCACCTTCAACCAGTTCCTCGTCGACGCCGACGAGCCGCTGCTCTTCCACACCGGGCACCGCCGGATGTTCCCGCTGGTCGCCGCCGCCGTGGCGCGCGTCCGGCCGGTCGAGGAGCTGCGCTGGATCACCTTCGGCCACGTCGAGGCCGACGAGTGCGGGGCGATGAACGAGTGGCTCGCCGCCGCGCCGCGGGCCACGGTCGCGCACGGCGTCCTGGGGTGCCAGGTCTCGCTGGACGACCTGTGCGACCGGCCGCCGCGGCCCCTGGCCGACGGCGAGGTGGTCGACCTCGGCGGCAAGCGGGTGCGGCACCTCGACACGCCCCACGTGCCGCACGGCTGGGAGGCCCGGGTCCTCTACGAGGAGACCACCGGGACCCTGCTCTGCGGCGACCTGTTCACCCACCTGGGCAACGGCCCGGCGCTGGTGACCTCCGACGTCGTCGGCCCCGCGGTCGAGGCCGAACTGGTGTTCCGCGCCATGACGCTGGCCCCCGGGACGACGGCGACGCTCAGCCGCCTGGCCGACCTGGAGCCCACGACCCTCGCGCTGATGCACGGGTCGTCGTTCACCGGCGACGGGGGAGGCGCACTGCGCGAGCTCGCCGCGCAGCTCGACGCCCGCTTCCTGGCCTCGGTCTGACCGGACACCGCGGGCCGGCACATGCCCGTCAGCCCGGGGCCCGGGGACGCCGGCCCGGGGCGACGACGGCGCGGACCGCCCGCCACAGCCGCTGCCCGGGGCTGCGGTACCGGCCCTCCACGTAGGAGCGCTCGGGGAAGGCGAGCGCGTAGCCGAAGGCCACCTTGCCCCGGACACCGGGCACGGCGCGCAGGGCACCGAGGGACGTGCGCGCGTAGCTGCCGTCCGGGTCGGGGTGCGCGTAGAGCGCGAGCTCCCGCCGCGACCTCGCCGACGGGCGGTAGGCCAGGGCCCACTCGACCAGGGGCGGGCGGTCGGCCAGCGGCAGGGTGCGCCAGGTGTGCACGAGGGCGGCGGCGACGACCGGCTCGGCCCGCCAGCGGTGCATCAGCTCCCCGACCCGCCGGAGGTCGAGGGACCCGTTGAGCAGCATCTGGGCGGTGTCCCGCTGCGGGACCAGGCGCGGCGGCACGTCGCCCAGCGCCGTGTGGAAGCACGCGTGCAGGAACCGGGCCTCGGGGTCGAGCGCCGGGACCCGGGTCGTGCCGATCGTGAAGGCGTCCCCCGGTCCCCACAGGTCGTCGAGGTCCACGCGCAGGCCGAACGGTCCCATGACGAACGTCCGGTGCAGGTCGACCGGGAGCCCCTCCGGGGACACGAAGCTGGTGCCTTTGCTGAACCGCCGGTCGAACCCGGGCCGGGGCTGCAGGTGGCGGCGGGTGTGACCGGCCGCGGTGAGCGTGGCGACGGCCCGGTCGAACTCCGCCGAGGGGACGAGGAGGTCCACGTCGACGAAGTGGCGCAGCGCCGGGTCGGGGTAGTCCAGGTGGGCGACCGCCGCCCCCTTGAGGAGGCGGACGCGGACGCCGGCGGCCGACAGCCGGCCGAGGACCTCGAGCGCGCCCTGCTCGATCGCCATCGCCCGGCACGCCCACTCGACGTGCTCCCGCCGGGCCTGGGCGGCCTGCTGCCCGGTGGCGGGCAGGCTGCCGGTCTCGACGGCGGCGGCGAGGAGACCGGCCAGCCGCTCGTGCCGGGACAGGTCGACCAGCTCGGCCCAGGCGGGGTCCGGGAGCGGACCCGCCGGCCAGGGGCCCCGGGCGCCGTCGAGCCCGGTCGCGGCGATGCTCCGAACCAGCTGCCGGACGTCCGTCGGCGCCCACCTCCTCCCGGACCAGGTCCTGGCCCGGGGCGCGGAACCGGAGGCCGGCTCACCGGGCTGGACCCGGCAGCGTAGGCGCCGCGGCGCCGTCGTGGTCCGGGGCGGAGCGCCGCGTCATCGGCAGACGTCGGACAGGAGCGACTCCCAGGCGTCGACGACCTTCTCCATCTCGAAGCGGTCGAGGCAGTACCGGCGGCCGGCCGCACCCAGGGCCTCCCGCCGGGCGCGGGCGCACTCGACGGCCGCCGCCGTCGCCGCCGGGTCGCCGGGGGGCACGAGGAAGCCGCTCACCCCGTCGAGGACGACCTCCCGGACGAACCCGACGTCCGACGCGACGACCGGCAGCCCCGCCATGCCCGCCTCGATGAGCACCCCGGGCAGGCCCTCGCTGTCGCTCGGCACCACCAGCACGTCTGCCGCCGCCAGCACCCGGGACACGTCGCTGCGCGTGCCGAGGAACGCGGCCCGGTCACCGAGCGCCGTGGCCGCCTGCCGCTCCGCCTCCTCCCGCAGCGGCCCGTCGCCGCAGACCAGCAGCCCGGTCCCGCCGTCGAGGCGGGCGACGGCGTCGATCGCGACGTCCGGCCGCTTCTCGGGCGAGAGCGCACCCAGGAACAGGACGACGTCCCTGTCGGGGTGCAGTCCCAGCTCGGCTCGTGCCGCCCTCCGCCGGGCGTCGTCGGCAGGGGGGAAGTCCGCGGCGCGCCGGCCGTTGGGGATGACGCGGACCGCCTCCGGGGCCAGGCCGAAGCGCTCCACGAGCACGGTGCGGGACGCCTCCGACAGCGCGGCCACGGCCCGGACCCGGGCCAGCATCAGCCGGACGCGCGCCCGGCGGGACGGGGTGTTCGCCCAGAACAGCGGGTCGCCGATGTTGACGTACACGACCGGGACCCGCGTCCCCGCGAGGGCGAGCACGCTCGCGGGCAGGGTCCGGGAGCCGTGCGCGACGACGACGTCCACGCCGCGGGCTGCGCGGCGGACGCGGGCGAGCGGAGCCACGCCGAGCGGCCGCCGGCCCAGGGCCGGCACGTCGAGCTCGGGCGGGTGGTCGCCGCGCACCAGGGCCGCGACGTGGCCGCGGTGGCCGCGGGCCACCAGGCGCTCGTGCAGGGTGACGGCGAAGGCCTCCGCGCCCCTGCGCTGGGTCGAGGTGACGAGGTGCAGCACGCGCAACGTCCGTCGGTCCGGCACCGCGTCCAGGGCCATGACCGACCCGCTCTCCCGCCCACCCCGGGGCGATCGTCGACGAGGCGCGGATGCGGGTCGCCGACTCGGCCGACCCATGTCGGACGGACGCTATGCACCCCGGGGTCGACGATCAATGGGATGGGTCCTCCGCCGCCGGACAGGACCGCCCCGGTTGCTCGGCCCGCGCAGAGGGCTCTTGACCGGTCGGGGTCGTGGCGCCAGCGTGGGCGACCGCCTCTGCCGCTCACCTCGCACGACGGTGACCCGCATGCCGGCGGAGGCGGAGGCCGCTCCCTTCGGCGAGCCTCCGAGCTCGGTCGAGCGAGAGGGTGCCACCACCGATGCAGGCATTCACCGGCGCCGCCGGCCTTTTCGGGAGCAGGCGTTGCGAGGTCCCGGTCGACGACGGCTGGTCCGTCCACGACGCGCTCGTGCTGTCCGGCCACGCGACGGAGTCGGCGCCGTGAACACCGAGCACCCACCGCTCTGCGCCGTCCGCAGCTCGTGACGCTCGACCGTCGCGTGTGGCGCGCTCGGGTCGTCACCGAGCTGGACGAGCTCGAGGCGTTGGAGCCGGAGTGGCGAACGGTCTTCGATGCGAGCTCGGACCGGAGCCCGTTCCTGTCCTACGACTGGGTTCGGACCTGGTGGGCGCACTTCGGAGGCGGCGACGAGCTCCGGGTGATCACGGTCCGCCGGTCCGGCGAGCTCGTCGCGATCGCGCCGATGTTGTCGCACCGCTTCGGGTTCGGGCCGGTGGGTGGGCAGCTGCTCGTCGGCATCGGCCAGGAGACCGCCGACTACGGCGGGTTCCTGCTCGGGGAGGACCCCGGGGAGAGTGGCCAGACGGTGCTGGACACCGTCACCGATCTGGCTGACGGCATCGGCATGATCAAGCTGACGCGACTCCGCCCCGACGGCGCCACGCTCGCGGCAGTGCAGCGCTGGGTGCGCTCGCCGGACAACCGCTCCCGCCGGTTCGAGCTCCGCTGCGCCCACGAGGAGAGCTACCCGTACCGCAGGCTCGGGGACCCGGCCCACCCCCTGGCCCGGGCCATGAAGCGCAACGACGTCCGGCGCCGGCTCCGGCGATTGGCCGAAGGACATGACGTCGTGTTCGACCCGAACACCACCGGGCGCGCCTCCGAACGCCTCGGCTCGTTCCTGCGGCTCCACGACCTCCGATGGGAGGCCCGGGCGGACCGACCCTCCGGGCTGTTCACCTCGGCCCGCGGACGCGCCTTCATCGCGGACGTGGCCGAGCGGTTCGACGCCCTCGGGTGGCTGCGCATCTCCTTCGTCCGGGTCGACGGCACACCCATCGCAGCTCGGTTCGGGATCCAGCTGGGAGACACGTACCTGGGGTTGAAGTCGGGGTGGGATCCGGCGTACGCGACGTTCGCGCCTGGTCACCTGATCGTCGGCCTCCTCCTCGAGCACCTCGAGGCCTCCGGTGTCCGCGAGTTCGACTTCATGCGCGGGGCCGGCTCGCACAAGGACCGTTGGGCCACGGGAGATCGGTCCGTCGGGTACTGGCACCTCCGGCGCGGTGGCCTGCGCGGCCGCGCCGCGGACGTCAGCGCACGCCTGGTCTCCCGACGGCGGTACCGCTCGTTCGGTGCGTGAGCACGTAGTGATGCCATGGATGGCACACGGACGGGAACCTGCGCGGCGCTCGTGATCCGATCCGCCTGACGACCTCCAGGCCGTGCTCCTCGGCCTCAGCGCAGAACCGGCCGGGTGTCGTCATGTGGGTCCAGAGCCCGCCGCGCGCGGCGTCGAACACGTATCCCGAGCCTCGCCAGAAGGCGCGTGTCCGCACGAGCCGAACGGTTCGCCGGGCGGACATGTACGCCGCGGCAGCGACCCTGCGAAGCCGCGCAGATCCTCCGCTCGGCCAGTCGACGAGGCACCTCGGGTTGTGCCGGGACAGGAGGAGGACACCGTCGTCGGCGAGGACGCGGCGGCACTCTCGTAGGCAGGCCCGTCGTTGCGGATCCGGGTGGAGGTAGTCGAGCCCGTTGTAGGAGAACACGATCACGTCAGCGGACCGATCGGCGAACGCGGAGAGGTCAGCGGCATCCCCCACCCGCAGGTCCACACCCGGATAGCGCTGTCTGGCCACGGTGACCATGGCCTCGGAGTAGTCGATGCCGACATAGGTGGACGCGCTCGGTGCCAGGTGGCCGGTCGTCCGGCCGGTGCCCACACCGAGATCGAGGACGCGACTGCCCGGCGGCACGTGCGCGGCGTAGAGGATCGCCTCGGACGTCGTCAGCAGGTGCGCGCCTGCGTAGTCACTCACCACCGCCTCGTCCTCGAAGACCTGGCGGTTGCGACCGTCCTCCGACGATGGTGCCGGCCTCGGCACGGCGAAGTCGTCAGCCATGGGCGCGCCCGCGACGGGATGTGCGGCGCAGCGCTCGAACCCGCTCGACCCATCGGAAGGCGACGGGATGGGCGCCGGAGACGACGGCGCGTGCCCTGGCCAGCTCGTCGCCGGCATCCAATCGCAGCCGCGAGAGCGCCGTCGGGCGCTGGGTCAGGCGGTGCAGGCGATGGTCGAAGAGCGCTGCGACCGGGTACCCCAGAGCCCTGAGGACCCCCTCTGCGACCGTCGTCCGGTTGCCGTTCGGGTAGGCGAACAGGCTCGGCTGGGCCGGGAAGTGCTCTCGCAACCACGCCGACGCCCGGGTGACCTGCTCCTCCTGCTCCTCCGGCGCGCTCCGGTCGAGGCAGGGATGGTCCCAGGTGTGGTTGCCGATGCCGTGCCCGGCCGCCTCCCACCTGAGCAGGTGGTCGTAGGTGGCATGGGCCGGCGCCGGGAGGCGGCCTGCGTCACCCAGCCGTTCCGACAGATCCGCGATCATCGAACGGCGCACGCGGTCGGGCACGGTCTTGAGGTGCGCGACCAGTCGGCCCTCACGGTCCCCCTGCCGGGGATCCAGGCCGGCGCTCTCGGCTCGGTCCGCCACGTCCCACCAGTACGGCGACGGCTCGTCGACGAGGCCGGGACAGATGAACACCGTGCCGGCCACCCCATGCCGGTCCAGGACGCGCTGTCCGACATCGATCACGTCGGCATGCCCGTCGTCGAAGGTGAGCCACACCGCGCGCTCGGGCAACGTCGCGTCGCCGACGGCCCACGCGTGGATGGCTCGGTGGTCGACCGGCTCGAACGACTTGGCGATCCAGGCCACCTGACGACTGAACGCGTCCTCGTCCCCGATCCCGTGGTACGCGACGACTCGCAGGATCCCCTTCGTCAACGCCTCGGCAGTGTGGGTCGCGACAGCCGAGCCGAGGACGGCGACGCCGGCTTCCGGTCTCACGAGGCCGCGACCCGGCAGTAGAGCTCGAGCATGGCGGCAGCGTTGGCGTCCGACGTGTAGCGCTCGGCGAACCGGACCCGGCCGCTCGCCCCGAGCTGCTCGCGGCGGACCGGGTCGCCGAGCACGCTCACCAGGGCATCGGCCAGAGCTCCGGGGTCGTCAGGCGGGACGAGAACGGCTGCGTCCGCCCCGACGACCTCTCGGATCACCGGGATGTCGGACGCCACGATCGCGCGGCCCAGGGCCATCGCCTCGACGGGTGCCGCGCCGAACCCCTCGTACCTCGACGGGAAGGCGAAGACGTCAGCGGCGGCGACGAGCACGGGTGCGTCGGGTCGATAACCCACCAGGCTGACCCGCCCCGACACGTCGAGGGACTCGATCAGGCTGACCAAACCGGCGGTGGCGGGGCCCTCCTCGCCCGCGATGACGAGTCGCGCCTCGGGGTGCTGCTCCAACACCCGGACGAACGCGCGCACCAGGACGTCGTGGCCCTTCTGGTGCACCTGGCGACCCACGTTGACGATCAGCGGCGCGTCGAGGGGTACACCGAGCTCCGCTCGCGTGTCGGCCACCTCGATCGCCTCGGCCGCGGTGAAGCGGTCTCCGCTCCGGCCGCGCCACACCACGGTCACGCTCTCCGGCCGCAGACGCAGGTGGCGCACAGCGGAGTCCTTCGCCGCCGCGGAGATGGCGTGGAAGTGGTCGACGAACGCATGAGCGGTCACCGCGTCGACGACCTGCACGAGCCGGACCCGCCAGGGCCTGAGCGCGGGGTCCGACAGCCGTGACCGCTCGTAGGGGGTGTTGACCAGGCTGTTCACGAGGGGGATGCCGGTACCCCACGACGCGATCCGCCCCGCGAGGTCCGCGTCGATGAGCGCAGTGTGGACGAGGTCCGGCTGCAGCTCGCGGATGAGCTTCCGAAGGGAGCGCGCTCGGCGGAGCAGCGATGGCTCCGGGATGTGCCGGACGTCGACCCCGAGGGACGCGAGCTGCGGGGCTGCGCCGGCCGCCCGTTCGACGAAGAACGCAACCGTGACGCGGACGCCGCGTTCGACGAGGTGCGGAACGAGCTCGACGGTGGACCGCTCAGCGCCTCCGCCCACGCCGAGGCCCGTCAGGACCAGCAGCACGTGGAGGTCAGGCCCGCTGTCGATCGGCGGAGGCTCGATGAGGCCTTCGCCGTGGTCGCGGGTTGGTTCCGTCCTCGTGCTCCTCATGGCCGCGGCTCTTCCCTCATGCAGCCGACGACGGTCGTGCCGCGGCGCCGGCAGGCGACGCAGTTGTGGACTCCGGCGCAGGAGAGTCCGGAGAGGTCAGGCACGGAGACCACCGGCCTGGGCCGTCGCCACGATGCCGGCGTGGGCCGTTCGGGCCCGAGGGAACCGCGGAGCTCGGCCCGGAGGAGCCGATCGGGTCGGTGCGGCGCACCGGCACCCATCGCAGCCGGACGAGGACCGCCCCCGGGCGTTGCAGCCGAGCCGGCCGGTGCTCGACGGGCGGCAGCGACGACGGAGCTCGGGCTCGAGGCCCCGACCCGGTGGTGGATCCGCAGGGTGCATTCCCGGGTGGGCCGCACGGGTCGCGCACCCGGCACGTGCTCGAGGCGTCTCCGCACGCGGGCACGGTAGGACTGCCGCGGTGCCGACGGCACCCCTCACCGTGGGGGTGCAACGGGAGACCGGCCGATGGCTCGTCCCGTTGGGGGGAGGTGAGCCATGCCCATCAGGAACTGACAGCGCTGTGCAGGTGCTCCCTGGGGCCACGTCGCCCGCCGGCTGTGCGGGCTCTGACCTCGGGGAGGTGCCTCGTCGCCGAGCCGGGCGTCTCACCGCAAGAGACCGGACAGGCGCTGCGCGTCGCGGAAGAACTTGCTGTCCGTCGCGACCTGGTGATGGGTCCCGACGGCCGCGACGCGGCCCTGCTCGAGCACCACGATGCGGTCACAGAGGTTCAGGGTGCTCAGCCGGTGAGCGACGATCACGAGCGTGACCGACCCCCTGAGGTCCTCCAGGGTGCGCTGGACCAGTTCCTCCGACCGCATGTCCAGAGCGCTGGTCGGCTCGTCCAGGACGAGCAGCCCGGGGCGGGTCACGAGCGCCCTGGCCAGCCCCAACCGCTGCCGCTGCCCACCGGACAGGTCCTGCGCCCCGGGGCCGATGACCGTGTCGTAGCCGAGGTCCCAGCGGCTGACGTCCTCGTGCAGGTGGGACCGCCGGGCGGCCGCCTCGACGTCCTCGTCGGTCAGGCCCGGGCGGAAGAAGCGGATGTTCTCCCGGACGGTCCCGTGCACCAGGCGGTTGTCCTGGGGGACGTAGCTGCAGTGACGCGCCCAGTGCCCGGGGGCGTACTCGTCGACGTCGACGCCGTTGACGAGGTAGGCCCCCGAGTCCGCGCGGCGCAGCGCGAGCAGCACCTGCACCAGCGTCGACTTGCCCCCGCCGGAGGGCCCGACGACCCCGATCGCCTCGCCCCCGTGGACGGTCAGGTCGAGGTGGCGGAGGACCGGCAGGTGCGGGTCGTAGCCGTAGGAGAGATCGCGCAGTTCGACGCGCTCCACCCGGGTCAGGGCGCGGTCACCGCGCGGACGCCGTGCCGCCTCGTAGGTCTCCCGCAGGGCGGCCACCTGCTCCAGGTAGGGAGCGGTCTCGTGTGCCTGCTGGGTGACGCCGGCCAGCTGCTGCCCGAACGACAGGGCCCGTACGAGGATGATGACGATGGCGCCCAGGTCGGCCACGCTGTCGGGCGCCGTCTCGTGCACCACGAGCATGGCGCCGATGACGAGCGCCAGCGCCAGGCTCTTGTACGCCACGGGGGTCACGCCCTGCAGGAAGCGCGCCCTGGCCTGGGCCTTCTGCACCTCCTGGTTCGCCCGCGCGACCTGGTGGGCGACGGGCTCCTCCACCCCGAAGGCGTGGACGTCCCTGGCGATCGAGACGGCCTGGCTGATCTCACCGGCGAACTCGTGCGTGGCCCGCACCCCCTGACGGGCGATCGAGCGCGTGCGCGCCGACAGCGGCACGAGGACGCCACCGACGACGGTGACCCCGACGACCACCGTGGCGGCCACCAGCGGGCTGATCACGAAGGCCGCCACCATGAACGTCGCGAGGTTGAAGCCCGCCGAGATCGCCGTCATGAGCTGCGTCAGGCCGTGCGAGAGCCGCAGGACGTTGCCCGTGAGGGCCTGCTGGAGCTGGCCCTCGCCCTCCCGGGACTGCAACCACCAGTCCGCCCGGAGGAAGGCGTCGAACGCCGCGGTCGAGGCACGGAGGACCGACCTGGTCACCGTCCGTGCCGCCAGCGCGTTCGCGGCGACGTTGACGAGCATCAGCGCGCAGACCGCCACCGCCCCGACGGCGAGGGCGCCGCCGATGGAGAGCTCGGCGTTGCCGAGGGGGCCGGCTCCGAGAGGCAGGTGGTCCTCCCCGCCCGCCAGCGCGGTCGCCACGTTGACCACCACGTACAGGACGAAGGCCTCCAGCAGCCCCGACGCGATCGCGGCCGTACCGAGCACGACGAGCCACCGTCGTTGGCCCCTCAGGTACGGACCGAGCGAGATCCAGAGCCGGCCGAAGGGGAGCCGCCGGGTGAGGCGCCCGGACCGGCGCGGTGCCCTCATGCTGCGGACGCCGCCGGATCCGCCGCGCCGTCCGCGGGCGCATCCGTGCACTCCGGCCCGGGGAAGCCCGGGTTGATCCCGCCCTCGGCGGTCACCCCGCTCGGCCGCAACAACCGGTACGCGGTGCGCACCAGGACGCGTCCGTCCAGCCGCCAGCCGCGGTGCTCGATGTACCAGAGGTCGAGTTCGATCCGTTCCGGCCAGCTGATGCTGTTCCGGCCCACCACCTGGGCCCAGCCGGTGATCCCGGGCCGGACGGCGAGCCGCCCCCGCTGCCGTGCCGTGTAGTGGACGACCTGCTCGGGCAGCGTCGGGCGCGGCCCGATCAGCGCCATCTCACCGCGCAGCACGTTCCACAGCTGCGGCAGTTCGTCGAGGCTGGTCGTGCGCAGCGCCCGGCCGACCGGGGTGAGGCGCGCCGGGTCGGGCTCTCCGGGGTATCGCTCGGCGCGCATCGTCCGGAACTTGCAGATGGAGAACTCGACGCCGTCCTTGCCGGTGCGCTGCTGGCGGAACAGCACGGGCCGCCCCATCGAGCACCGCACCGCGAGCGCCGCGACCAGAGCCAGCGGGCCGGTCGCCGCCGCAGCCGCCGCAGCCAGCGAGACGTCGACGGCGCGGCGCAGGCCGTCGCCGCCGCGGTAGTGGCCGACCGTCACGGTCATGCGACCTCCCAGCCCAACCCGCGGCGGCGAGCCACCGCGGCGTAGGTACGCAGCGACGAGGCGGCCACCTCCACCTGGTCGAACGCAGCCCGGGCCCGTTCCCCGGCGGCGGCGGCCAGCCGCTTGCGCAGCAGCGGGTCATCGAACAGCCGCGCCAACGCGGCCGTCAGTGCGCCGGCGTCCCGGGGTGGTGTGAGCAGGAGGTGCTCCTCGTGCGTGCCCAGCTCCCGGCAGCCGCGGATGTCGCTGAGCACCATCGGCAGCTCGCAGGCGGCCGCCTCCATCGCCGACCGCGAGAAGCCCTCGCGGTACGAGGGGAGGACGAAGACGTCGAGTGCCGAGTACACCGCCGGCATGTCCGTCCGCGCGGGGATCCAGCGGACGGCGGGGTCGTCGACCGTGACGGCGTCCGGCTTGTCGGGGTCGTCCGGACCGATCCACAGGAAGCGCGCCCGGTCGCTCAGGGCCCGCGCGGCCGCGGTGTACTCGGCGAATCCCTTCTCGCGCACCCTCCTCCCGACCGCGCCGACGACGAGCTCGTCGGCGCCGATGCCGAGCTCCGTGCGCACGCGGGCACCCCCGGCGGGATCGGGCCGGAAGCGCTCGAGGTCGATCCCGTTGCCGACCACCCTCGAGCGCGCCGGCCGCACGAAGGGACGCAACCGGTCACGGTCGGCCGCGTTCTGGTAGAGCTCGGCGTGCGAGGCCTGCGCGGCCACGGCCTCGGCGGCCAGGACGAGCGACCGGCGTCGCCACGGGTCGCCGGGGCCGGCCCACAACCCGTGGCAGGTGTTCACCACGACAGGGACGCCGGCGAGCCGCCCGGCCAGCCGCCCGAGCACCCCCGTCTTCGGGTTGTGCGTGTGCAGGACGTCCAGGCGCAGCCGGCGCAGCACCGACACGAGTTCCCGTCCGGCCCGCAGGTCCTGGCGTGGCTGCCAGGCGCGCGTGAGGCCGGCGATCGGGACGTGGGCCACGCCCAGCTCCTGGACCCTGCCCACGAACGGGCCCGGTGCGCTCAGCCCGAACGTCTCCAGGCCTGCTGACACGTCCGCCTGCAGCTCGCGCGACAGCAGCAGCGCCAGGCTCATGTCGACCGTGGTCAGGTGCCCGACCCGCAGCCGGCGCCCGCCGCGTCCGCGCAGCACCGGGAGGTCAGGCACGCAGGCCGCCCTGCTTGGCCGCCGCCACGATCCCTGCGTAGGCGCGCTCCGGACCGAGCGAGCCACGGAGCTTGGCCCGGAAGAAGCCGATCGGATCGGTACGGCGTACCGGCACCCGCCGCAGGCGGGCGAGGTCCGCGCCGGGGAGGTTGCGGCCGAGCCGGCCGGTGCTGGCCGAGCGGTAACGGCGACGCAGCTCGTCCTCGACGCGCGGGACGGGGATCCCCCACGGATAGGTGAAGTGCCGGGGGCGTGCCCCCAGGGCCGCCTCGATGGCCACGTCGCACTGCTCGAGCTCCCCGAGGGTGAGCCGCTCGGGCCGCACGTGGGAGTGCGTGTGGGCGCCGACGGTGGCCAGTCCGGACGCGGCCATCTCCTCGATCTGGTGCCAGCTCAGTGCTGGGCCGGCGGCCCTGGCGGTCGACCCGTCCCAGTGCATGGTGCCGCCGACGAACGCCGTCGCGAGGTACACCGTGAACGGCAGCCCCGCCGACTCCAGCCGCGGCCAGGCGTGCTCGTGGACGTCCCGGAAGCCGTCGTCGAAGGTCAGCACGACCGACGGACTGGCGTCGCCGCGCTCCAGCCGGTCCAGGGCGTCGTCCAGACCGAGCACCTCGTGCCGGGCCAGCTCGTCGAGCTGCGCCTCGAAGTCAGGGATGGCCACGTCCCGCTCGTCCGTGGACCCACCGCCCACCCGGTGGTAGATGAGCACCGTGCACCCCCGGGCCGGTCGCCCGGACAGGCAGGCCAGCACGTCCTTGAGGGCTCTCCGCACGCGGGCACGGTAGCCGCGGCCCGGTTCGTCGGTGCACCCTTTCGTGCGCCGTCGAGCAATCCGCCGTCGGACGACTGACGAAATGCCACCACTCGCTCACCCGGAGTGGTCGAGCGTTTTCGCGCGGCTCAGGACCTTGGCGTCGGAGGGGCCCGTCGATACAGTGCGCCGCGGAGTGCAGGAATGCACGGAGAAATGGCCGGAATCCCGAGCTCCGGATCACTCGGGCCGACCGATTCCACGTTTGTGTCGGACTGTGCGATCGCCAGGTGCGCCTGGCCCTCATCGCTTCGCCGGACGGGGGGTGGGTGTGCCGGTCTACGAATACCTCGACCCTGCTTGGCGGGCGAAGGCCGCCGGGATCCGGCCACGGCTGGCTGTCGTCCGCTCGGGCGCGTTCTCCGGCACGGCGATCTCCCTCCTCGCCGAGTTCGCCGACTCGTGGACTCCCGGCGCTGTGATCGACGTGGACGTCCAGCGCCTGGCGAGGCGGGTCGGGCTCCATCCGCACCGTGCGCTCGCGCTTCTCGAGGCCCGGGCGCATCGATCCACGACGTGGGCGAAGACGGGGGCGTGGGTCGGGGGACTCCAGCGGATGTTCGCGCGGGACGGGCTCTACGACTGCGAGGCGATGGTCTACGTCCAGACGATCGTCGCGGCGCATCCGCCCTCCGACGTCCCCTACGTCGTGATCACCGATCGGGTCGGCCTGGAGGGCGCAGCGCAGGGGTGGGACGCCTCGGCCGCCACGCCTCGGTGGCTGGCCCGGGAACGCAGGCTCCTGCGGGGGGCGAGAGCCGTTTTCGTCCTCGGCCGCTCGACGCGTGACTGGCTGGTCCAGCGGTACGGGGTGGATCCCGACCGGATCGTCGTCACCGGGGCGGCCCCCAACATGGAGATCCCCGTCCGGGAAGGGCCCGTGCGGCGCTGCCGGGACCTCCTTTTCGTGGGGGTGGAGTGGGAGCGCAAGGGGGGACCGGAGCTGTTCGACGTGTTCCCGTCGGTGAGGGAGCGCCACCCCGAGCTGACGTTGACCGTGGTGGGGAGCTCTCCGGGGACGCCCGCTCCGGACGGTGTCACGGTCCTGGGGAGGCTGCCCCATCACGAGATGGGGCGGGTGTACGCGGCCGCGGACGCCCTGGTCCTCCCGACGCGCAACGAGGCCTTCGGCATCGCCTACGTGGAGGCGCTCACGGCGGGCCTTCCGTGCCTGGGCACCGACGTCGGCAACGTGCCCGAGATCATCGGGGAGGCGGGTGTCGTCGTCAGGGCCGACGACCGCGAGTCCCTCGCATCCGGACTCCTGCGGCTCGTCGAGGACTTCGACCACCTCGCCCGCGAGGCATGGCGGCGCTCCGCCGAGCTGCGATCGGCGCGTGTCTGGGCGACGATCGCCCGTCGTTCCACTGAGGTGCTCCACCCGGCACCGGCACGTCGAGCGGCCGACCGGGCGGGGTGAGCGCCGCATGGTCGCCGACCAGATGCGACCAGCCGGCCCTGGCTCCCCCGGGTCGTGCCGCCACGCAGGGCCGAGGCGGGCCGCGGTCCCACGGTGGGGTCCACCGCTCCGCGAGCACCGGTAGGGGTGCCGCATGAGAGTCGTGGCGGTCATCGTGACGTTCGAGGAGTTCGGGTTCACGGCCCGCCTCGGCCGTGGTGGCTGACAGATGCGGGTCCTGCTCGAGCAGGACGTCGACCGGGCACACCTCGGGGCCGGCACGTCCGGCCGGGGTGCGCCACCGTGGCGGGCGGTGGCGGACCTGCCGCATGGCGATCCGAGAGGTCAGCGGGCCGCATGCGGTTGCTCGGGCCGGCACGGGCTCAGGGGGCGGACGGGCAGGACGATCGACCCGCCGCCCTCGTCGGGCCCTGCTGCCGCGACCCACGGCACGACTGCCGCCGGTCCGCCCTGACCGTCCTCCGCCGGGCGGCCCGGGGGACCGCGGAGGCAGAGCCGGCGCGCGGGCGGGACGGCCGCAGGCGAGCGCGCCGCCGGCCTTCGCCGTCCCACAATTGGCCGGCACCCGAGTTCGGGAACTGATCTGTCTATCACGAACGAATAACGCCTTGCAGATGTCTCCTGACCCAGAGTGGTGGAGGAATGTTTCAACTCTCATGGAGGAATACGACCAACGGCCAATTGCGTTAACCATGGGTGGTGGCTAACCCGCAATTTCGTGACGGAAAGGCTTGGCCCGGACTGGCGTCGTCGCTACAGTCCCCCGGCGTCGCATAGATGTGATTCCACGAAAGTGCCCAAGCAGCGGGGTCGTCGAAAGCAGGGCGTCCCCAAGGGGGACTCATGGCCCTGCTCAGGAAGCGGCAGCCTGCCGATGATGCGTTCCCCGTGACGCTCGTCGGTCGACTGGCGAGCATCCGCCCCGCCGTGGTCCTGGTGCTGCAGGACGCGGTCCTCCTCTCCGCGGCGATGGCCCTCGCGCTGCTGTTCCGTTACGACGGGAAGGTCGTGGAGGGAGCATGGGAGGGGCTGCTGACCTTCCTCCCGATCGCCTGCACGATCTTCGTCACCGTCAACGCCGTCACGGGTGTCTACGGACAGCTGTGGCGCTACGCGGGCGTCGTCGAGGCCCGCCGCGTGCTTGGCGCGGGCTGCCTGTCGACCACCCTCGTGGTGCTGCTCGACCTGGTCCACCGGTTCGTGCCCCTGACCGTCGCCCTGGTGGCCGGGCTGATCGCCACCATGTTCGTCGGACTGGCCCGTTTCCAGACCCGCCTCATCTCCTTCCGCCGGCGGACCGACAGCCGCGAGCGGGGGTCCGGCCTCCACGTCGTCGTCGTGGGAGCCGGCCGCTCCGGTGCCGAGCTGGTCCGGCAGATGGAGCTGCACGAGCAGGGCGGACTGGTGCCCGTGGGCGTGATCGACGACGACCCGCGCACGTGGGGGCGGTCGCTGCACGGCGTCCGGGTGCTGGGCGGGATCGCCGACCTCCCCGCCGCCCTGACCGAGCTCGACGCCCACCAGATCGTGCTCGCCGATGCCGACGCATCCCCGATGGTCGTCGCGCGCATCGCCGGCATCGCGGACCGGGCCGGGGTCCCGCTGCGCGTCCTGCCCGCGGGCGACGACCTCGTCCGCTCCGGCCTGCGGCTGCAGGACGTGCGTGACCTCCAGATCGACGACCTGCTCGGCCGGGAGCCCGTCGGTGCCGACGCCGCGCAGATCGCGTCGCTGCTCCAGGGACGTCGCGTGCTGGTGACGGGGGCCGGGGGGTCGATCGGGGCCGAGATCAGCCGCCAGGTCGCCATGTGCGCCCCCGAGGTCCTGGTGCTGCTCGACCACGACGAGACGCACCTGCACGACGTGCTGGCCACCCTCCCGTACGCGGCGGTGCCCGAGCTGGTCGACATCCGCGACGCCGCGAGGCTGGGCCGGATCTTCGCGCGGCACCGGCCCGAGGTCGTCTTCCACGCGGCCGCGCACAAGCACGTCCCGATGCTGGAGGCGGCCCCCGGCGAGGCGGTGCTCACCAACGTGGTGGGCACGGCGAACGTCGTCGAGGCCGCCGACGAGGTGGGGGTCGCCAACCTGGTGCTCATCTCCACCGACAAGGCGGTCCACCCCAGCAGCGTCATGGGCGCCTCGAAGAGCGTGGCCGAGCAGGTCGTGCTGACCAGCAGCCGGGCGTCCGGTCGCGCCTGGTGCGGAGTGCGCTTCGGCAACGTCCTGGGCTCGCGCGGGAGCGTGATCCCCACCTTCGCCCGGCAGATCCAGGCCGGCGGCCCGGTCACCGTCACCGACCCGCGGATGACCCGCTACTTCATGACGATCCCGGAGGCCGTGCAACTCGTCCTCCAGGCAGCGGCGATGAGCCGGGGCGGGGAGCTCTTCATGCTGGAGATGGGTCAACCGGTGCGGATCCTCGATCTCGCGCACCGGATGATCCGGCTGTCGGGGCGCCGGCCGGGCACCGACGTGGAGATCCGGATCTCCGGCATGCGTCCCGGCGAGAAGCTGCACGAGGAGCTCCGGCTGCCCGAGGAGGGCGTCCGCGAGACCGAGCACCCGAGCATCCTCAGCGTCGAGCCGGTGCTGCCCAGCGCTCCCGAGCTGGCGGCGCGGATCGCGCGGCTCCGCCATCTCGCCGAGGTCGACGACGCAGACGCGCTGCGCGCGGCTCTCGTGGTCCCCGAGGGCACCGTCCCGTGCGATCCCGCCCTGCCGGGCGAGCCGACCGGTCATGGCTGGGCCGACGCGTCGGTCGTCCTGCGCGCGCCCGCGCCCGCGGGCCCGGCCACGGAGGCAGCGCGGCCATGAGGACGCAGCACCTGCAGCGCCGGATCGCGCGGCACGAGGCCGTGGTCGGCGTCGTCGGGCAGGGGTACGTCGGCCTGTCGCTCGCCTCGGCCGCGGCGGTGGAGGGGCTCACCGTGCACGCGGTCGACGTCGACGCGGACCGGATCGGGCACCTCGCCGCCGGCCGCAACGTCGTCCCCGGCGTGGACGACGGGACCTTCGTCGCCGCTGTCGACTCCGGGCACCTGTCGTTCGGCGTCGACCCCGGCGTCCTCGGTGCCTGCGACGTCGTGGTCATCTGCGTCCCGACGCCCGTGGTCGAGCACCGGCCGGACCTGCGCGCCGTCGAGGCCGCCGGGCGGGACGTGGCGTCCCATCTCCGGCGGGGCAGCCTGGTGGTGCTGGAGTCCACGACCTACCCCGGCACGACCGAGCAGGTCCTCCGCCCCCTCCTGGAGCACGGCGGGCTGCGTGCCGGCCGTGACTTCCTCCTGGCCTACTCCCCGGAGCGGATCGACCCCGGGAACCTGAAGTACGGCCTGCGCAACACCCCGCGGGTCGTCGGCGGCATCGACGAGGCCTCGACCCGCACGGCGGCCCTCTTCTACGCGCAGCTGGTGGACGACGTCGAGACGGTGGCCAGCTGCCGCGCCGCCGAGATGGCGAAGCTGCTCGAGAACACCTTCCGGATGGTCAACATCGCGCTGGTCAACGAGCTGGCGACGCTCTGCGCCGAGCAGCGGATCGACGTCTGGGAGGTCATCCGGGCTGCCGCGAGCAAGCCGTTCGGGTTCATGCCGTTCTACCCGGGGCCCGGCGTGGGCGGTCACTGCATCCCGCTGGACCCCACCTACCTGGCCTGGCAGTCACGCCGCGACACCGGGCGCCCGTTCCGCCTCGTGGAGACGGCGCAGGACATCAACGCCCACATGCCGACCTACGTCACCGAGCGGGTCGTCGGGGCGCTCAGCGACCACGGGAAGCCGGTGCGCGGCGCCCGGGTGCTCGCCCTGGGGGTCACGTACAAACCGGACGTGGGCGACCTCCGGGAGTCCGCGGCCGTGGAGGTGCTGGTCCGGCTGGCCGGCCGGGGCGCCCGCATCAGCTACCACGACCCCTTCGTCCCCGAGATCCGGCAGCACGGGCTGAGGCTGCGGCGGTCGGCGCTGTCCGCGGCGGCCCTGCGGTCGGCCGACGTCGTCCTCCTGCTGACCCCGCACTCCGCGTACGACATCGAGTGGGTCGCCGAGCAGGCAGGGCTCCTCTTCGATGCCCGGAACGCCACGGGCGGACGGCCGCGCGCGAAGGTCGTGACCCTGTGACCGCGCCGGTGTCCGAGGAGGTCCTGACCGCCGTCGTGGCGGTGGGGCTGCCGGGCTCGCTGTGCGAGCCCCCTCGGGACGAACTGTCCGAGCAGGAGGCGGCGGCGCTGGTGGCGATCGCGCGACGGCACCGGATCGCCGGGATGGTGCTGGCCTCGGTCAGGGCAGGGGGCCTGCGCCTGCCGCCGGCCGCGGTGCGAGCGCTCCTCGCGCTGCACGGTCCCGAGGTCGCGGGCTCCCGGCGGCTGGAGTCCGAGCTCGTCTGGGTGGCGGGGGTCCTGGACGGGGTCGGGATCGGGTCCCGCGTGCTCGGCGACGTGGCCCTGGTCCGCCTCGACTACCGGGACAGCGCGCTGCGGGCGGTCGCCGCGATCGAGCTGCTCGTGCGGCCCGCCGACATCAACCAGGCCATCCAGGTGCTCCGGGGCAGGGGGTGGCAGGCCCACCCCGACCGGCACGGCGGCGCGATGCTGGACAGTCCCGCCGGACTGCGGCTGGAGTGCCACACCACGGTGCACCCGATGCCGCCCGGGGTCACCGTGGACGGGCAGGCGCTGTGGGGCGACCGGCGCGAGCTGCGCATCGGCGACCGCAAGCTGGTGGCGCTGGGGGAGGAGCAGCGGCTCCTGCACGCCTGCTGCCGCGCCGCGGGCGACGATCCCGGGCCGGCCCGCCTGCTGCGGCAACGCGACGTCGCCGAGGCGGTCCTCTTCGGCGCCTGGGACCGCGCGCGGCTGATGAGACTGGCCGTCTCGTGGAATGCCGAGGAGGTCCTCGCGCACGCCGTTCGGACGGCGTGGCAGCGGCTGGCGATCGCGGACGTGACCGGCCTCTCGGTGTGGGCGGGCGCGGGCCACCAGTGGGCCGACGGACAGCCGCGCCGCGACGGCACTCCCGCGGGGGCCCGTGCCCGCTCGCCGGTCCCGCCGACGTGGCGGCGGAAGCTCCAGGCACGGCCCTCGTGACCCGCACCGGACGACGCTGGGAGGAGCCATGAGCACACCGATCGGCTTGGCGGTGATCGGGGCCGGCTACTGGGGACCCAACCTGGTCCGCAACGCCCAGGCCATCCCGCAGCTGCGGCTCGAGTACCTCTGCGACCTCGACGTCCGGCGCGCCCGCGAGGTCCTGGGCGGCTACAGCACCGTGCGCGTCAGCGACGACCTCGGCGCCGTCCTCGGCGATCCGCGCGTGGAGGCGATCGCGATCGCGACCCCCGCGGCGACGCACGTCGGCATCGCCATGGCCGCGCTGGGAGCGGGCAAGCACGTGCTGGTGGAGAAGCCGCTGGCGTCGACGCTCAGCGACGGTGCCAAGGTCGTCCGCGCCGCCGAGGACGCCGACCGGGTGCTCATGCTCGACCACACCTACTGCTACACGCCGGCGGTCACGCACCTGCGGCAGCTGGTGCGCAGCGGCGAGATCGGCGCCCTGCAGTACCTCGACTCGGTGCGGATCAACCTGGGCCTGGTCCAGTCCGACGTCGACGTCGTCTGGGACCTCGCCCCCCACGACCTCTCGATCCTGGACACGCTGCTGCCGGACGACGTCGTCCCCGTCAGCGTGTCGGCCCACGGATCGGACCCGCTGGAGTGCGGACAGGTCTGCGTCGCGCACCTGACCATCGAGCTGTCGAACGGGGCGATCGCGCACGTGCACGTGAACTGGCTCTCGCCGACGAAGGTCCGCACCACCATCGTCGGCGGCTCCCGCCGCACCGTGGTCTGGGACGACCTGAACCCCTCCCAGCGGCTGGCCGTCTACGACCGGGGCATCGAGCCCCGCGATCCGGCCGCCCTCGGCATCGAGGCCCGGAACCAGACCCGGGTCTCCTACCGGATCGGCGACATGGTCGCGCCCGCCCTCCCCGAGCGGGAGGCCCTGCGCTCGATGATGTCCGAGTTCGCCGCCGCCATCTCGGAGCGGCGGCCACCCCTGACCGACGGGGCGTCGGGCCTGCGCGTCCTCGCGCTCCTGGAGGCCGCCAGCACCAGCCTGCGCCGGCACGGGCTGTCCGTCCCGGTCGAGGCGGCCGCGGCGTGAGCGCGGCCGTGGAGATCGCCGGGAGCCGCGCGCTGGTCACCGGCGGCGCCGGCACCATCGGCTCGCACGTGGTGGACCACCTCGTGGCGGCCGGCGCCGCTGAGGTCGTCGTCCTGGACAACCTCGTCCGCGGACGGGTCTCGAACCTCGAGGCGGCTGTCCAGCGGGCCCCGGACGTCGTGCGCCTGGTGGAGGGGGACATCCGCGACCGCGCGCTGCTGGGGCAGCTGACCCGCGGCAGGGACCTGGTCTTCCACCTGGCGGCGCTGCGGATCACCCAGTGCGCCGAGCAGCCGCGGCTGGCGCTGGAGTCCCTCGTCGACGGCACCTTCGACGTCCTCGAGGCGGCGGTCGAGCACGACGTCGGCAAGGTGATCGCCTCGTCGTCGGCGTCGGTCTACGGCCTGGCCGAGCAGTTCCCCACCCCGGAGCGGCACCACCCGTACAACAACGACACCTTCTACGGCGCGGCCAAGGCCTTCAACGAGGGCATGCTGCGCAGCTTCCACGCGATGTACGGCCTGGACTACGTCGCGCTGCGCTACTTCAACGTCTACGGCCCGCGGATGGACGTCCACGGCCTGTACACCGAGGTCCTCATCCGCTGGATGGAGCGCATCGCCACCGGGCAGCCGCCGCTGATCCTCGGCGACGGACGGCAGACGATGGACTTCGTCCACGTCGCCGACATCGCCCGCGCCAACGTCCTGGCCGCCCGGGCCGACGTCACGGACGCGGTCTTCAACATCGCGTCCGGCGAGGAGACCAGCCTGCTGGAGCTGGCCCACCGGCTGCTGCACGCGATGGGGTCGGAGCTGACGCCGGTGCACGGGGAGGCCCGGCGGGTCAACGCGGTGACCCGGCGGCTGGCCGACGTGTCGGCGGCCCGGGAACGGCTGGGCTGGCAGGCCGGGATCGGCCTCGACGAGGGGCTGCGCGGCCTCGTCGAGTGGTGGCTGGGCGAGCGGGCGCCGGCGGCGCCGAGCGTCGCGTGAGCAGCGGCGCGGGCGGGGGAGGCGCGGTGTGACGACGCTCGGGGCGCCGCCCACCATCCCGGTGACCAAGCCGTGGCTCGGCAAGGAGGAGGCCGCGGCCGCGGCCGACGCCGTCGCCTCCGGCTGGGTCGCCCAGGGTCCGCGGGTCCGGGCCTTCGAGGAGGAGTTCGCCCGCCGGGTCGAGGCTCCCGAGGCCGTCGCCGTCTCGAACTGCACCACGGCGCTCCAGATGGCGCTCCACATGCTCGGGATCGGTGCCGGGGACGACGTGGTGGTGCCGTCGTTCTCCTTCATCGCGACGGCGAACGCCGCACGCGCGGGAGGAGCGGAGCCCGTGTTGGCCGACGTGGACCTCGTCACCGGCAACGTCACGGCCGCGACTGTGGAGGCGGTCCTCACCGAGCGGACCCGCGCGGTGATCGTCGTCCACCAGGCCGGCGTCCCGGCCGACACCCGGCCGCTGTACGCCCTGCTCGAACCGCTGGACATCCCGGTCGTCGAGGACGCCGCCTGCGCCATCGGCAGCACGCTGTACGGCCGGCCGGTCGGCGCGGACGTCGACCTCGCGGCCTTCTCCTTCCACCCGCGGAAGCTGGTGACGACAGGAGAGGGCGGCATGCTGGTGACCCGTCGCCCGGAGTGGGCGGCGCGCGCGCGGAGGCTCCGCGAGCACGGGATGAGCATCAGCGCGGCCGACCGGCACGCCGGCGGGATCGTGGCGCCCGAGCAGTACCTGGAGCCCGGCTTCAACTTCCGGATGACCGATGTCCAGGCGGCCATCGGGCGCGTGCAGCTGACCCGCCTGGACGCGATGGTGGCCCGGCGTCGCGAGTTCGCCGGGCGGTACCGGGCGCTGCTGGCCGACCTCCCCGGGCTCCGGATGGTCGCGGACCCGCCGTGGGGGACGACGAACTACCAGTCGTGCTGGGTGCTGCTGCCCGAGGACTCACGAGTGGGCCGCGACGCCCTGCTCGAGCGCCTCTCCGAGGCCGGGATCTCCGCCCGGCGCGGCATCATGGCCGCCCACCTGGAGCCCGCCTACCGCGACCGGCCACGGGTCAGCCTGCCGGCGACCGAGCGCCTCACCGCCGACAGCCTCGTCCTCCCGCTGTACCACCAGATGACGGACGCCGACCAGGACCGGGTCGTCGCGGTGCTGCACGAGGCCCTGCGGTGACGCTCCGTCCCGGTCGGCTGGTGCGGCTGATGCACCGGGCCGTCGACCGGTGCCGCCTCGACCTGACCGGCCGGCGTGTCCTGACCGAGGCGGCGACCGGCGCCTACGTGTCGACGGCGGTCCTGGCCGCCCTCGCAGGGGCTCAGGTCACGGCGCTGACCCGCGGGACGAAATACGGAACGGTCGACGAGGTGCGGGAGTGGACCGACCGGGTCGCCGCCGCCGCCGGGGTCACCGGCGCGATCGAGGTCGTCGAGGAGCTCTCCCCGGCGATCATCGGCCGCGCCGACGTCGTCACCAACAGCGGACACCTGCGTCCGCTGGACGCGGCCTTCGTCCAGCGGCTCAGCCCGCGGGCCGTCGTCCCGCTGATGATGGAGGCCTGGGAGATCGGTGCCGGCCGGGTCGACGTCGACCTGACCGCGCTGCGTCGTCGCGGGATCGCCTTCGCCGGCACCAACGAGCGGGAACCGGCCGTCGGGGTCTTCGCGTACCTGGGTGTCATGGCCGTGAAGCTGCTGGTGGACGGCGGGATCGCCGTCCACGGCAGCGACGTCCTCCTGCTCTGCGACAACCCCTTCGCGGAGCACGTAGCCGGAACGCTGCGCGCCTGCGGGGCGAACGTCACGGTGGCCCCGTCGACGAGGGCACTCCGGCGCTGCGAGCCGGTCGACGCGGTCCTGGTGGCTCTGACGCCGGCCGAGGTCCCGCGCGTGACGGCGGAGGACCTGGCGGCGGTCGCCGAGCGCATGCCCGACGCCGTCGTCGCGCAGTTCTTCGGCGACGTCGACCGGACCGCCGCGGAGGCACTCGACGTCAACTGCTGGCCGGACCGGCCGCCGCCACACGGCCACATGGGCGTCCTCCCGCACGAGATCGGGCCCGAGCCCGTCGTCCGCCTGCAGTCCGGCGGCCTCAAGGTCGCCCAGGTGCTGCTGACTCCGGAGGACGACCGGACCGACGCGGACCGGGGGTACCTCGATGTCCTGTGACCGGCGTGCCCGCGTCCTGCTGGTCGGCCAGGGGCCGACGGCCGCCGCGGCCCTGCGGTCCCTGCTGGCCGCCCACGAGGTGGTGGCGCTCGTCCGGGAGGCGCCCCCCACCGACGCCGCGGTCGCCGAGGCCGCCCGGGCCGGCGTCCCGGTGCACGCGGCGGCGTCGGTGGAGGGCGTGCGGGCGCTGGTGACCGACGAGCGACCGGACTGCGTCGTCGTGTCCTCGTTCGACCGGGTCCTGCCGCCGGACCTCCTGCGGTCCTGTCCGTTCGTCAACGTCCACTACTCGCCGCTGCCCCGGTACCGGGGCCGGGCGAACGTGAACTGGGCGGTCATCAACGGGGACGCCGAGGCGGCGATCACGATCCACGAGCTCGTGCCGGACCTCGATGCCGGCGGCGTCCTCCACCAGGAGGCGGTGCCGATCGCCCCGCGGACCACGGTCACGGACCTGTACGCCCGGCTCGACGACCTGCAGGAGCGCGCGCTCGGCCGGGCGGTGTCCCGCCTGCTCGGCGGACAGCGCGGCGCGCCGCAGGACGAGGCGGCGGCCACCTACGGCTGCGCCCGGGTGCCGGACGACGGCGAGCTGGACTGGTCCCGGCCGACCGAGGTGCTCGACCGCCTCGTCCGGGGCCTCACCGCTCCGGCGCCGGGCGCGTACACCTTCCTGGGCCTGCGGCGGCTGTGGGTGGACCGCGCCGAGCCGGTGCCCGACGCGCCGCGCTACGAGGGCCGCGTCCCCGGCCGCGTCGTCCGGAGATCCGTGTCGGAGGGCTGGGTCGACGTGCTCACCGGTGACGGCATGTTCCGCCTGCACCAGGTCCGGGTCGAGGAGGGGCAGGCCGTGCCGGCGGCCGAGGCGGTGCGGTCGGTCCGGGCGACGCTGGGCCTGCGGACCGCCGACCTCGTCCGGGAGATCGTCCAGCTCCGGGCCCAGCTGGCCGTCGCTGCGGCGGGGGCGGACGGACCGCCGGAGCCGGGCCCGGCGTCCCCGCCCGCTGCCCGGCTGCGGGCCACGCTCCCGGTTCCCCGGCCGCACGAGGGCTCCTGGTGACCGCCGTCGAGACGGCCCTGGCACGGGTTCCGCTCGTGGACCTCGGGATCCAGCGCGACCGCGTCGCCGACGAGGTGGCCGAGGGCTTCGCCCGCGTGCTGGCCACCACCGCGTTCGTGCACGGCCCGGACGTGGCGGCGTTCGAGGAGGAGTTCGCCGCGGCCAGCGGGCGCAGGCACTGCGTGGGGGTGGGCAACGGCACGGACGCGCTCGAGTTCGCGCTGCGCGCCGCCGGGGTGAGGCCGGGGGACGGTGTGGCCCTGCCCGCCAACACGTTCATCGCCTCGGCGGAGGCCGTGCTGCGGGCCGGTGGCCGCCCGGTGGTGGTCGACGTCGACGACGAGCACCTGCTGCTGGACCCGGCCGCCCTGGCGGAGGTGGCCGCGCGGTGCCGCGCCGTCCTGCCGGTGCACCTGTTCGGGCAGATGGCACCCATGGAGCGGATCGCGGCGGTCGCCGCGCGGCACGGCCTGCTGGTCGTCGAGGACGCCGCCCAGTCGCACGGCGCCACGCACCGGGGCGCTTCCATGGGCGGGTGGGGGCTGGCCGCAGGCACCAGCTTCTACCCGGGCAAGAACCTGGGTGCCTACGGGGACGCCGGCGCCGTCTGCACCGATGATCCCGAGGTGGCCCGGCGGGTACGGCAGCTGGCCAACCACGGCAGCGAGGTGAAGTACCAGCACCCGGTGCTCGGGTTCAACTCCCGGCTGGACACCCTCCAGGCGGTGGTGCTCCGGGCCAAGCTGCGCCGGCTCCCGGACTGGAACGCCGAGCGGGTCGGGGCGGCGGAGCGCTACGCCGCGCTGCTGCGCGACGTGCCGGGGGTCCGGCTGCCGGCGGTGGCGCCGGACAACGAGCACGTGTGGCACCTCTTCGTGGTGCGGGTCCCCGCCCGCGACGCCGTCCTGGCCGACCTCGGCGCCGCGGGGATCGGAGCCGGGATCCACTACCCGGTGCCGGTCCACCTCACCGGGGCGTTGGCGGACTGCGGACACCGCCCCGGGGACTTCCCCGTCGCGGAGCGGGCGGCGGGGGAGATCCTGTCGCTGCCGCTGTTCCCGGGCATCACCGCCGCCCAGCAGGAGCGGGTCGCCGAGGTCCTGGCCGCGGCGGTGGGCCGTCATGGGTGAGCCGGCCGGCGTGCAGGTCCACCCGCTGGGTCTCTGCGAGAGCGACACCGTGGGGCCCGGGACCCGCATCTGGGCCTGGGCACACGTCCTGCCCGGCGCGCGGGTCGGGGCCGGCTGCAACATCTGCGACCACGCCTTCGTCGAGGGCGGCGCCCGGCTCGGGGACCGGGTGACGGTGAAGAACGCCGTCCTCGTCTTCGACGGCGTGACCGTCGGGAACGACGTCTTCCTGGGGCCGAACGTGGTGTTCACCAACGACCTGCGGCCGCGGGCCCACGTGCGGAAGGGGCCCGCGGAGCTGCTGCCCACGGTGGTCGAGGAGGGGGTGACGCTCGGCGCGGGCACCGTGGTCGTGTGCGGTACCCGGATCGGCCGGCACGCGTTCGCCGCCGCCGGCTCGGTGGTCACCCGCGACGTCGCGCCGCACTCCTTCGTGGCCGGCAACCCCGCACGCCACCGCGGCTGGGTCTGTGAGTGCGGGGAGCGGCTGCCCGAGGACCTGCGGTGCGCCTGCGGGCGGGCGTACGAGCACGCCGGCACGGGCCTGACGCCGGTGCCGGCGGTCGCCCCGGCGGGGAGGGAGGCCTCGGCGGGATGACGACGCGCCGCCGCCCCCGGCCGCTCAGCCGTCCGGTCCCGATCGCCTCCCCACCAGCGAAGGGCGGTTCACGTGCGTGTCCTCGTCTACCCGCACGACATGGAGCTGGGCGGCAGCTCCATCAACGCGGTCGACCTCGCCGCCTCGGTCCGCGAGCACGGGCACGAGCCGGTCCTCGTCGCACGGCCGGGACCCTTGGCGGAACGGGTCGCCAGCTACGGTCTGCCGCTGGTCACCGTGCACGTCCCGGTTCGGCCGCGACCGTGGCCGGGAGCGATCCGGGCGATCCGTGAGGTGTCGTCGGCGTACCGGGTCGACCTCGTCCACACGTACGAGTTCTGGCCGAGCGTCGAGGGCTTCCTCGCCGTCGGCGGACTCGGCAGCACCCCGGTCCTCGGCACGATCATGACCATGGGGCTCGACCCCTACGTCCCCCGGTCCATCCCCCTCACCCTCGGCTACGGCGACCTGTACGACGAGGCCGCGGCCCGGCAGCGTTCCCCGGTGCACCTGGTGGAGCCCCCGGTGGACACCGCCGCGGACCACCCGGGGATCGACACCACCGAGCTCGTGCTCGAGCACCGGCTGGCGCCCGGCGTGCTGACCGTCGTCATCGTCTCGCGGGTCGCCCAGCACATGAAGCGGGAGGGCATCGAACGGACCGTCGACGCCGTCGAGCGGCTGGGCGCGGAGCTCCCGGTCCAGCTGCTCGTCGTCGGCGACGGCAGCGCGCTCCCGGAACTGCGGGCACGGGGTGCGGAGGTCGATCGGCGTCTCGGCCGGCGGGCGGTCGTCTTCACCGGTGCCCTGGCGGATCCCCGGCCGGCGTACCAGGTCGCCGACGTGGTGGTCGGGATGGGCAGCTCGGCGCTGCGGGCCATGGCCTTCGCCAAGCCGGTCGTCGTCGTGGGCGTCCAGGGCTTCTCGGCGACGGTCGAGCCGGCGGCGATGCCCACCTTCGAGCGGACCGGCTTCTACGGCGTCGGCACCGGCCGGGTGGCGCCCGCCGAGGACCCCCTGGCGGCGCAGCTCGGGGCCCTCCTCTCCGACGCGGACCGACGGCGGGAACTCGGCGAGTACGGCAGGCGCGTCGTCCTGGACCGGTTCAGCCTGCCGGCCACCGCCGCCAAGCTCGACCGCATCTACCGACGGGTGGTCGACGACCGCGTGGGGAGAGTGGCCAGCACGATGGACGCCGTGTCGACCGTGGGTCGCGTGCTCGGCTACAAGGCCCGGGACGGCGGGCTCGTGCGCCGGGTGCTCCCTCGGAGGACCTAGAAGAGCTCGACGTCCCCCAGGGTCAGGCGGAGGGCCTCGGTGGGCGGCGGGTCCCCGGCGATCGCCCGCACCGTCAGGCGGGGTCCCACGAGGGGGACGGGCACACCGGTGGCGCCGGTCCCGTCCGGAACGCTGAGGACGTGCGTGGCCTGCGCCGATCGGGCGACCTCGCGCATCAGCCGCATCCGGGCCGGGCGGGACGGGCCGTGGGAGTCGAGGACCACCGCTTCGACCGCGGCGCCCCGGCGACGGACGCGGAACACGCACACGCCCTCGCTCGCGTCCCGGCCCAGGGTCAGCACCCGGTAGCGCAGCTCCGGCAGCCCCGAGTACCGCCAGCGCAGGTAGGCCGACGACCGACGGGTGGCGATCCCCGCCCGCGGCCGACCCAGCAGGCGCACCACGTCGTCGTCCAGCGCCTCGACCGCCGGCCGCCCGGCCTCCGACGGCAGGGACTCGAGTGCGGCCGGCACGCGGCTGCGCGCCATCAGCAGCCAGTCGCTCGGTCCGGATGCCCAGGCCGAGACCGGCACGCGGCCCCGGGCCTCCCAGCCCATCGACAGGTACCCCGGTCGGGACTGGTCGTTGGGCGTGTTGAACACGAACCCGACGTCGTCGGCGGCCAGGTCGGTGAGCGCCTGGAGGGTCAGACGACGGAACAGGCCCCGGCCGCGGTACGCGCGGGCCGTGACCGTGTCGACGGCCCGGACGGCGCGGTGGCTGCCGCCGTCGGAGGACTCGAACTCCCAGCGCATCAGGATGCGCGCCGCGACGACCCGGCCCCGGTCCTCGGCCACCCACCTCGGTGACGGACCGAACGGGTTCCGCTCGTGCTTCCACTCCCACAGCCGTTCGGCGGTGCGGTCCTCGCCCCAGCCCATCTCGGCGGCGACGAGCCGGCGGATCCCCTCGTCGTCCTGCGGGAGCGCCGGCCGGAGCACCAGCCCGTCGTCGCCACCACTCACCCGAGGACCCCCTTCTGCTCGGCGAGCCACGACTGGAGCACCAGCACGCTCCACAGCCGGTAGGTCCGGTCGGCGCGACCGCTCAGGTGGTCGCGCCAGGCCTGCCGGACGGGTCCGGCGTCCAGCAGCCCGGAGGCGGTCAGCGCGCCCGGGGACAGCCGCTCCTCCGCCCAGGGACGCAGCGGCCCGCGCAGCCACCTGCCCAGCGGCGGGTCGAAGCCGGCCTTCGGCCGGTCGACCAGGGAACGCGGCAGGTGCCGCTCCAGCACCTGGCGCAGGACCCACTTGCCCCGGCCGTCGCGTACCAGGGCCTCCGTAGGGAGACGCCAGGACCACTCCACGAGGCGGTGGTCGAGGAGGGGGACCCGTGCCTCGAGGGCGACCGACATCGTCGCCCGGTCCACCTTGGTCAGCATGTCGGCCGGCAGGGTCACCTCCTGGTCCCGCTGCATCAACCCGCGGACGTCCGGCCGGGGAGGGCGGGGAGGCCGGGCGGCGGTGCCGAGCACGGGAGGCTCGGGCCAGACCGATGCCAGGCGCAGCCACGCCTCTCCCAGGTCCCGGCTCCCGAACACGTCCGCCGCCCGGTGGACCTTCTCCGCCAGCTGGGGCACGTCCCACCGGTCCCGCAGCCGCGCCACCCGCGCGGCGGTCGCCCACGTCCGCAGGGGGATCCGGGCAGCGGCCCGCGCGGCGGCGGTGCGGACGCCGGGCGGGAACCGGCGCCCCAGCCGCAGCACCCGCTCCGCGGCCGCGTACCGGTTGTAGCCCCCGAACAGCTCGTCGCCCCCGTCGCCGCTCAACGCGACGGTGACGAACTCCCGGGTCGCCCGGGACAGCGCCAGGACGGCGACGGCGGACGGGTCGGCGAACGGTTCGTCGTACACGCGGCCCACGTCCTGGACCGCGGCCAGGACGTCGTCGGAGCGCAGGGGGATCGTCGTGTGCTCCGTGCCGAGACGCCGGGCGACGAGGGCCGCCGCCTGCGACTCGTCGAGGTCCCCGTCGCCCTCCATCGCGACCGTGAAGGTCCGCAGCGACGGCGCCGCCCCCGCCGCGAGGGCGGTCACCAGCGCCGAGTCGACCCCGCCCGACAGGAAGGTGCCCAGCGGCACGTCCGACTCCAGGCGCAGGCGGACGGCGTCGCGCAGCAGCTCCTCCGTCCGGTCGACCAGGTCCGTGCCGGAGCCCCGGAACGGCTCGGACCGGCCCGCCGTGACCGCGGCGGAGATGCTCCAGTAGGTCTCGACCGTCGGCTCGGGATCCCCGTAGCCGAGCGTCAGCACCTCCCCGGCCCCGAGCTGGCGCACGTCCTTCCAGACGGATCTGCCCGGGGGGACGAAGGAGAACCGCAGCATCTCCGCGAGGACGTCCCGGTCGAGCTCGCGCGGCACGCTCGGCACCTCGGCGAGGACCCGGGACTCGGAGCCGAAGGCCAGCAGCCCCTCGCGATGGGTCCAGTAGAGCGGCTTCTCGCCGAGGCGGTCCCGGGCCAGGGTGAGGGTGCGCTCCCGGCGATCCCACACGGCCAGGGCGAACATGCCGTTGAGCCGGTCGAGCGTCCCCCTCGCGCCCCAGCGGACCCAGCCCTCGAGCAGTACCTCGGTGTCCGAGTGCCCCCGGAACGGGACCCCCGCGGCCGTCAGCTCCGCCCTCAGGAGGCGGTGGTTGTAGACCATGCCGTTGAAGGCGAGGACAAAACGCCGGTCCCGGGACATCATCGGCTGGTGCCCGGCGGGGGAGAGGTCCACGATCGCCAGCCGGCGGTGCCCGAGCCCGACCGCGACCTGCGGGTCGACGAAGACGCCCGCGTCGTCCGGGCCCCGGTGGTCGACCACAGCAGTCATGGCGCCGAGGTGGTGCCGCAGGCTCTCCCGAGTGCACAGCCCGGCGGAGTCGACCAGCCCCACGATCCCGCACATCCGGCGCCCCTCGTCGTCGCCACCCCCGCCGAGACCGTCGACGCCGCGCCGGGCGCCCGGTCGAGGTCCCGGGATCGTATCCGCGTGCTGTGGGCGATCAAGGGGCTCGGCGCCGGCGGCGCCGAGCGTCTGCTGGTGTCGCTGGCCAGGGTGGCCGACCGGCAGCAGTTCGAGTTCGAGGTCGCCTACGTGCTCCCGCACAAGACCGCCTTCGTGCCGATGCTGGCCGACGCGGGCGTGGTGAGCCACTGCCTGACCCCGGCCGCCCCTGCCAGGGCACTCGGGCGCCTGGCCTGGATCGGCGGGCTCCGTCGGCTCATGGCCGTCGGGGGGTACGACGTGGTGCACACCCACTCGCCGCTCGTGGCCGGGGTCGCCCGGCTCGTCCGGCTGACGATCCCCGCGCGCCGGAGGCCGGCTGCGGTCTCCACCGAGCACAACAGCTGGAGCTCCTACCGGCCGGGGACCCGCTGGCTCAACGCCGTCCTGCACCGGCGGGACTCCCTCCGCTTCGCCGTCTCGGCCGAGGTCCGCGACTCGATGTGGCGGCCCTGGCGGAAGGGGGTCGAGGTGCTGGCCCACGGGGTCGTCCTCGACGACTACGCGTCGGCCCGGTCCAGGCGCGAGGAGGTCCGGCGGCGGCTGGGCATCGCCCCGGGGACGGTCGTCGTCCTCACCGTGGCGAACCTGCGCCGGGAGAAGGGCTATCCCGAGCTCCTCGAGGCCGCGTCGACCATCCTCCGATCGGGGCGGGACGTCCTGTTCCTCGCGGCCGGGCAGGGGGCGCTGGCCGACGCGTTCCGGCGTCGCCACGGCGAGCTGCACCTGGGCGACCGCTTCCGCTTCCTGGGCCAGGTCGACGACGTGGCGGGGCTCCTGGCCGCGGCCGACGTCTTCACGCTGCCCTCGCGGTTCGAGGGCAAGCCGGTCGCCCTCATGGAGGCGCTGTGCGTGGGGCTGCCCGTCGTCGCCACGCGGGTCGGCGGGATCCCCGAGCAGGTGACGGACGGCGTCGAGGGGCTGCTGGTGCCGCCCGGGGACCCCGAAGCGCTGGTCGCCGCGCTCGTGGCGCTCATCGAGGACGGCGGCCTGCGGCGGCGCTTGGGTGCAGCGGCCCTCCGACGCGGCCGGGACTTCGACATCCGGAGGGCCGGGCGGCGACTCGAGCGGGGGTACGCCCGGGTGGCGGGGAGCCGGAGGGGCCCGGGCTGACCGGGAGGCCACGCTGATCCCCGCCGTCGCACGGGGAATGCGCGCGATCGCAGACGCTCCCCATTCCCCACATGGCGTTGCGTCACTCGGCCGTCTCAGAAATCTCCACTCGTACTCCTTTGTCCGCGCACGGTGACCACCCTTCTGCGGACCGTCACCGGACGCGACCGCACGTCGGGAATTTGCCATTACCGCGACCATTCCGTCGCGCCTCGAGAGTTTGCACATCGGCGCCGGAGGGGCTGACGCGGCTGGACAGGTGCCGTACGTTCCTGATTCGGAAAACCCGCCATTGCAGCCAGGGAACGCAGCGGGCCCGCCACGTCGCCTGCCGTGTGCTCAGCCTCAGCACGATCGGACGGTACCGAGGACATGGAATCCACCGATTACCTGAGGATCCTGCGGCGTCGATGGGCGGTCATCGTCGTGGCCGGCGTCCTGGGCGCGCTCGCCATGCTGGTGGTCTCCCCGTTCGACACCTCGGACCTCGGCGCGGACCGGTACCAGGCCACCGCGACCCTGGCCCAGGGACCGGAGGCGCCGCGGTCGCCGGCGTTCACCGCGTTGCTCGTGACGACGGGTCGGGTCCCCGAACAGGTCGCCGCTCGGCTGCGGCTGGAAGGCGATCCCGCCTCCGCGAGCGACCTCGTGGAGGTCGTGTGGGACGACGAGACGGGCGCGGTGACCGTCTCGGCCACGTCCAGCGATCCCGACGAGGCGGCGCGGATCGTCAACACGTTCGCCGAGGAGACGGTGACCGAGGTAGAGCGGAGGGCGGCACCGTTCCCAGCCTGGGTGGAGCTGCTGGGGCGCGGGAACCCGGTCCCAGCCGACGACGGCAGCGTGCTCGAGGGCCCCACGAGCCAGAGCGGCCGGCTCGTCCTGGGCATCGTCGTGGGACTCGTCCTCGGCGGCGCGCTGGCGCTGGTCCTCGAGCGCTTCGACACGAGCGTCCGCGACCGCATCGACGTCCAGCGTGCCTACCGCGTGCCGGTCCTGGCCGAGATCCCGCGGCTCTCCCGCGCCAAGCGCTCCGCTCACCACGTCATCGTCACGGCTCGGCCGTCCTCGGCCGTGGCCGACGCCTACCGGTCCCTCGCCTCGTCGGTGCTGCTCATCCCCAGCCGGATCCTCCGGCCGGCCGGCGCAGCGGAGGACCTGGCCGACGGGATGGTCGACCGGCCGCCGCCACAGGTCTTCCTCATCACCAGCGCCCGGTCCGGCGAGGGCAAGACCACGACGGCCGTCAACCTCGCGGCGGCCCTGGCCACGAGCGGTCGGCGGGTGCTCGTGCTCGACTGCGACCTCCGCCGTCCCGAGGCACACGCGTTCCTCGACGTGCCCAACGGCCCGGGGCTGTCCGACCTCATCCACGCCGAGGCGGACGAGCACCACCTGCCGGCGCTCGTCCGGCCCACAGCCGTCGAGGGCGTCCGACTCGTCACCGCGGGCACCATGACCGACGAGCCGCCTGCGCTGCCGACCAGGGTCGCGGGGCTCCTGGCCGACGCCCGGGAGCTGGCCGACGTGGTCATCGTGGACAGCTCGCCGATGCTCGTCGGCAACGAGGCCATGGACCTCATGCCCTACGTCGACACCGTGCTGCTGGCCTGCCGGAGCGGTCGGCTGACCCACGACCAGGCCGAGCGCACCGCCGACCTCCTCGCGCGCCTGCGCGCCCCGGTCGTCGGCGCGGCGTTCATCGGGAGCCGGTCGGCCGCCATCGACTCGAACCCGTTCGGCGTCCACCGCGGCTCCGACGGCAACTCCGAGCGCCGGCGCAGCGGCGGGACGTCGGTCCGGGCGGGCGTGGGCCGGTGAGTCCTGGCCGCGAGCCGGCGACCCGGCGGGACAGGAATACCCGCCCACTCGGTCATCGTCCGGCCCGGAACGCCTCGTGACGAGTCGGGGCCGACGCACGTCGTCGTGGTCGCCCGGGGGGCGGCTCCACGCGGCGCGGTCCCTCGGCAGGGTCGCGGGGAGAGCGGCGGGCCTGGTGGCGATCGGGGCGTACGTCGGCGTGCTCGCGCTGGGGATGGAGCGGACCAGCTACGACGTCTGGGGCGCGATGGTCGTCGCCCCCGGCCTCTTGCTGATCAGCTGGCCGCTGCTCGCTGCCGCTTTCCGCCGGGAGGACGACGGTTGGGTGCGCCGGCTCATCGGCATCGCCTTCGCGCTCAAGGTCCTCGGGGCCCTCGCGCGCTGGGCCGTGGCGTTCGTCCTCTACGACGGAACGGCCGACGCGTCGAGTTACGACGCCCGAGGTGCCGAGATCGCCGAGCAGTTCCGGTCCGGGATCTTCGGCGTCGACCTGGGCATGGAGGTGGTCGGCACCGGCTTCCTCATCATCTTGACCGGAGTCGTCTACACGGCGATCGGACCGACGTTGCTCGGTGGCTACCTGTTCTTCGCCTGGCTGGGCTTCTGGGGCCTCTACTTCCTGTACCGGGCGTTCTGCATCGCCGTCCCGGGCGGCCACCACCGGCGCTACGCACTGCTGGTGTTCCTGTTCCCCTCGATGGTCTTCTGGTCGTCGGGGATGGGGAAGGAAGCGTTCCTGACCTTCTGCATCGGGCTCGCGACCCTGGGAGCCGCGCGCCTGCTGACCGGAACGCGTGGGGCGGCCCTGCCGCTGGCGCTGGGGTTGCTCGGCTCCGCGATGGTGCGGCCACACATGACCGCGATCGCCTTCGTCGCCGTGGTCGCGGGCTTCCTGTTCCGCCGGGACCTCCACCGCACCGCGCTCACCCCACTGGCGCGGACGGTCACCCTGGTCGTACTGGTGGTCGCCGGCGTCGCGATCGCCGGACAGGCCCAGGAGTTCCTCGGGGTGGAGGACGTCTCCCTCCAGTCCGTGGACGAGGTGCGGAGCGAGACGGAGCGCAACGCCAACGCCGACGGCGCCGGGTCGGACTTCGAGCCCCAGGTGGTGAACTCGCCGGCAGACTTCCCCGCCGCCGCCCTGACGGTGCTGTTCCGACCGTTCCCCTGGGAGGCCGGGAACCTCCAGGCCCTGGCCGCCGCCGCGGAGGGGCTGGTGCTGCTGGGTCTCGTCGTCGCGTCGTGGCGGCGCCTGCAGATGGTCTGGCGGTTCCGCCGGGGCCGGCCCTACGTCGTCCTCTGCCTGGCCTACCTGCTGCTGTTCGTCTACGCCTTCTCGACCTTCGGCAACTTCGGCCTGCTCGCCCGGCAGCGCTCGCTGGTCTACCCGTTCCTGATGGCGCTGGTGTGCCTGCCGACGGTCGCGGAGCTGCGCCGGCGCTCCCGTCCCCGCACCCCTCGCCCCCCACCTGCTCGAGAGGCGTCGCTGCGATGACCCCAGCCCCACCCGCCGCCGTGGGCGGCACCCCGGCCTTCCCCGACGGCCTCCCGCTGGTCCGCCCCACGATCCCGGACGTCCCGGCACTGACCCGCCGGCTCGGGGACGTGCTGGCGAGCGGGATGCTGACCAACGGGCCCCTGGTCCGCGAACTCGAGGAGCGCGTCGCCGAGCGGTGCGGCGTCCCGCACGTGGTCGCCGTCGCCAGCTGCACGACCGGGCTGATGCTGACGTACCAGGCCCTCGGCGTCACCGGGCGCGTGCTCATGCCGAGCTTCACCTTCGCCGCCAGCGCGCACGCGGTGGTGTGGGCCGGCGCCGAGCCGCTGTTCGCCGAGGTGGACGCCGACACGATGACACTCGACCCCGCGGCCGCCGTGGGCCTCGTCGGCGACGCCGCCGCGATCTCGGCCACCCACGTCTACGGCCGGCCCTGCGAGGTGGAGGCGCTGGAGGAGCTGGCCGGCCGCGCCGGGCTGCCGCTGGTGTACGACGCCGCGCACGCCCTGGGCAGCCGGCGGCGCGGCCGGCCGGTCGGCGGGTTCGGGACGGCGGAGGTCTTCAGCCTCAGCCCGACGAAGGTCGCGGTCGCCGGCGAGGGCGGGCTGGTCACGACGCACGACGCCGCGCTCGCCGAGGCGGTCCGCCTCGGGCGGGACTACGGCAACCCCGGCGACTACGACTGCCGGTTCCCCGGGTTGAACGCGCGGATGTCGGAGCTGCACGCCGCCGTGGCCCTCGCCTCGCTGGACGGCCTCGACGAGCGGATCGCCCACCGCAACGATCTCGTGGCGACCTTCCGGGCGGCCACCGCCGGCCTGCCCGGCCTCTCCTTCCAGCAGGTCGACGACAGGGACGTCTCGACCTACAAGGACCTCACCCTCGTCGTCGACCCGGAGCGGTTCGGCCTCGACGCCGCGTCGCTGGGCCGGGCGCTGCGGCTGGAGGGCGCCGACACCCGGCGCTACTACTGGCCGCCGATCCACCGGCAGCAGGCGTACGCGTCCGTGCCCCTCGGGCGGGAGCTGCCGATCACCGACCGGCTCGCCGCGCGCGTGCTCACACCACCGCTCTACTCGCACATGACGACCGACCAGGTCGAACGGCTGGCGGACGCCGTGGTGCGCATCCAGGCACATGCCGGGGACCCGCGGCTGGATGCGGCCGTGCGACAGCCGGCCGCGATCGCGTCGTGACCCTCTACGTGGTCGGTGCCGGCGGTCTGGGACGCGAGACCCTGGACGCCGCGATGGCGTGCGGCGTCCCGGTCACGGCCTTCCTCGACGACGCGCTCGCCGGCCGGACGGTGCGCGGGTTGCCGGTGCTCGCCCCGGACGACGCCGAGCGGTGCGCGTCGTACGTCGTCGGCATCGCCGACCCGGCGGCCCGGTCCAAGCTGACCGGACAGCTGGACGGCCGGGGGCTGCACCCGCTCACACTCGTGCACCCCCGGGCGGTGATCGCCCCGGACACCACGCTCGCGCACGGCTGCCTCGTGCTCGCCAACGCGCACGTCTCCAGCAGCGTCGCGCTGGGCTCCCACTCCCAGGTCCACTACAACGCGACGGTCGGCCACGACGCCGTCCTCGGCGACCGGGTGACCGTCTACCCCGGCGCCAACGTCTCCGGCTCGGTGACGTTGGCCGAGGACGTGACCGTCGGCAGCAACGCCGTCGTCCTCCAGGGCCGGACCGTCGGACCGGGTGCCTTCGTCGGCGCCGGCGCCGTGGTCACCCGCGACGTCCCACCCGGCGCGGTCGTCGTGGGGTCACCCGCCCGTCCGCTCCCGCGGTGATCCTGGCGGCGCCCCCACGGTGGCACGCGCCGTGGCCGCCCCCGTGCCGACCCCGAGCACGAGCGCGGCCGTCATGACCACGACCGGGAAGTCGAGCACGTAGTCCACGGACGCCTGCACGGCGAGGGACGCCATCGCGGTGGCGGCCAGGACCCCGGCGCCGACCGACCGCCCCGCGGTCAGCAGCGGCCGGGCAACGGCCCAGAGGAGCAGTCCGAGGAGGGCGGCCGCGCCCGGCCACCCGGTCTCCGCCGCCATCTGCAGGGTCGCGGAGTGCGCCTGGCGCGTGTCGGGGTCACTGCGGGCGGTGGGGCTGGCCGTCGGGAAGGTGTACGGCCCGGCGCCGGTCACCGGGTGCCGCGCCGCGATGACCACGGCGTCGCTCCACAGGTCGAGCCGCCGCTCGCTCAGTGCGGCGCCCGCGACCTCGTGGACGGGGGAGAGCGGGTCGGGCGGCCGGTGCGTCGCCGCCAGCCCGACGACCGCGAGCTGGGTCACCAGGACCAGCCCCACCCCGGCGAGGAGGACCGTGCGCCTGGCCGGCCGTCCCACCGTGAGGGTGCCGGCGAGGACGGCCAGCACGGCCAGGGCGCTCACGAGGCCGGCCACGGAGCCGGTCAGCCCGGTGACGAGCACGAGGGCCACCACGAGCAGCACCGCGCCCGTCTGCCACCGGTCACCCGCCGCCGTGACCGCCGCGATCGCCGCCAGGCCGGCCAGGAGCGCGTACAGCGCCGCATCGGCGTTCCCGTAGCCCAGGGGCGGAGCCACCGCGCTCCCCGACAGCGCTGCCGGGCTGACGGCGACCACGAGCGCTGTCGCGCCCACGGCCACGCCGACCACGAGCGGCACCGCCGGCGCCAGCACCCGGCCGGCCACGTACAGCAGCACGGCGGCGGCGAGCGTCGCGAGCGCCGGCCACGGCTCTCCGGCGCCCTCGACCTGCGCGGAGAGCGTGACCGAGCCGGCGAGCAGGAGCGCCAGCCCGGCCCCGACGGCATCGGCGAGTCGCGACCTGATCACCGGGACGGCTCCACCGGCGCCACCGCAGCCATGCCTGCCTCCAGGGACCGGGGAGGCCCACGGTATTGACGTCCGCCCTGGTCCGACAGGGACGAGGCGCTCCTGATCAGGCGGTCCCAGCGGCAGGGGTCGCGCCCCTCCGGCGTGGAACACTCCGCTGACAGCCGGGACGACCGCTTCCCGTGGCCAGGCCCGGTGCGCCCCCGAGAGGTGGAGCATGGTCGACCAGGGACAGGCGGCGGCACCGGGACGGCGCCGCCGCGGATCCGCGCGCGACCTGCCGGGGCTGCTGAGGGCGGCCGCCCGGCTCACGTGGACGGCGAGCCCGGGCCGCCTCCTCGTCCTCCTCGCCGTGCAGCTGTTCAGCTCCTTCTCGTTCTACGTCCAGGTCCTGCTGATCGACCAGGTCCTGTCGGCCGTGCTCGACATCGGCCGGACCGGGGGATCCGTCGGTCCGGCAGTCCTCCCCGTCGTGCTGCTCGGCCTCTTCACGGCAGCGATGACGATCGCGACGGCCCTCGCCAACCTGCAGCAGCGGATGCTGGGGGAGCTGGTCTCACGGGAGGTCTGGCGCCGGCTGCTCGACGTCTCCCAGGCCGTCGACCTCGAGTCCTACGAGGACCCCGACTTCTACGACCAGGCCCAGCGGGCCCAGACCAACGCGGCGCAGCAGACCCGCCTGGTCGTCCAGGGGCTGCTCCTGGTCGTGGGCGGCTCGCTGGGCGTGGTCGCGGGAGCGGTCGCGGTGCTCACGCTCGCCCCGTCCCTCCTGCCGCTCCTCCTGCTGTCGGGCGTGCCGCTCCTGCTGACCTCCCGCACCGCCGGGCGGCACGAGTTCGACTTCGCGGTGGCGCAGTCGGCGAGGCTGCGCGTGCGGGCCTACCTGCAGACCGTGCTGACCCGGCGGGAGGAGGCCGAGGAGGTCCGGGCCTTCGCGCTGCCCGCGGCCCTGCGGCGGCGATGGGAGGCCCACTCCGCCGACTACCTCGCCGCCCTCGGGCGCCACCTGCGCCGCCGGCGCAGGCTCGCGCTGCTGGGCACCACGGTGTCGGCCGTGCTGACCGTCGGCACCCTGCTGCTCGCCCTCCTGCTGGTGGACCGCGGCCTCCTCGACCCCGCCTCGGCGGGGGCCGCCCTGATCGCGATCCGGCTGCTCGGCACCCGGGTCAGCGGAACCGTGACGGGGGCCGGCACGGTCTTCGAGTCGGCGCTCTTCCTCCGCGACCTGGCCGCCTTCCTGGAGCGGCTGCCGGCCCGGGACCGGGGCCGGGCGCGACCGGCCGCCCCCGACCGGTTCGACCGGATCGTCGTCTCCGGCGTCACGTTCCGGTACCCGCGAGCCGCGCGGCCCGCCCTGGACGGCGTCACCGTCGAGCTGGGGGAGGGCGAGGTCGTCGCTCTCGTCGGGGAGAACGGCAGCGGCAAGACGACACTCGCCAAGCTGCTGGCCGGCCTCTACGAACCCGAGGCCGGTGCCGTGTCCTGGGACGGTGTGGACCTCCGGACACTGGACCCGGAGAGCGTCCGCCGGCGGATCGCCGTCGTCTTCCAGGACTTCGTGCGCTACAAGCTCAGCGCCCGGGACAACATCGGCGTCGGGCGCGTCGACGAGGCCGACGAGGAGGCGGTGCGGGCGGCGGCGCGGCAGGCCGGTGCCGACGGGTTCCTCTCGGCACTGCCGGCGGGCTACGACACGCCGCTGAGCAAGGAGTACGTGGGCGGGACGGACCTGTCCCTGGGGCAGTGGCAGCGAGTGGCCCTCGCGCGCGCCTTCGTGCGCGACGCCCCGCTCGTCATCCTCGACGAACCGGCCGCCGCGCTGGACGCGCGTGCCGAGCACGAGCTGTTCGAGCGCATCCGCCGGCTGTTCGCGGGCAGGACCGTGCTGGTGATCTCCCACCGTCTGTCGACCGTCCGCACCGCCGACCGCATCTACGTGCTGTCCGGCGGGCGGGTCGTCGAGCACGGTGACCACACGTCGCTCATGGCGGCGCACGGGCTCTACGCCGACCTCTTCGAGCTGCAGGCACGGGCGTATCTGGACGCCGGCGACGCGGTGCCGACGGCGGGGCAGCCGCCGCCGGACGGAGACGAGGCCGTGACGGCGGGTCATTCCACGCCGTCCCCGGCCTCCCGCTCGGGCGGCCGCACGCCGTAGCGCCTACCGCCGGTCCGCGGTGACCCGGTTCGATGACCCGTCGCGTCGTCTCCCAGACACCCGGGAGGAGGACACCATGGAGTACACGACACCGCAGTTCCGGGACCTCGGGTCCCTGTCGTACCTGACGCTGGGGCAGAACGGCAGCAGCCCCGACGGCGGAAGCCACGACAACCAGAACAACAACGGGCCGCCGAGCGACAACAACGGCGGGCAGGGAGTGGGCAACCCCAACGGCACCGGGCGCCCCTGAATCGGTGGCTGCGTCAGGCCTCGGCCTGACGCAGCCAGCGATCGGTCTCCACGGCGCGTGCGAGGGGCAGGGCCGCCGAGGGCCGCTTCTCGCGCGCGCCGTGCACGACGTCCTGGAAGTGCTCCAGGTCGAGCCAGCCCCGGGCGACCAGCGGCCCCGTCGTGACGCGCCGCAGGACGTCGTGGGTGAGGGCCTGCGGCCAGAACACCTCCGAGAACTCGGCTTTGGTCCGCCGTTCCCGCACGGGCCGGGGCAGGCGGTCGCCGAACGCGGCCACCTGGAGCGCCCGGAGCTGCCCATCCCGGAGCGGCAACTCGGGATCCAGCCCGTAGAGCCCCTCGATCACGCGCGGATCCAGGAGCGGATGGCTGTTCCGGTGCGCCGTGAGCCCGGTGACCAGCGCCCGCAGCTCGAGGAGGAAGGCCGTGTGGCCGGTCGTCAGGTTGACGGCGCGCTGGTCGACGGCCGCCACGCCCGTCACGCGTGGCGGCCGGGTGAACAGCTCCGCCAGGCCGTGCTCGTGGACCGCGCGCTCGGTGACGTAGCGCGGCGGCCTCGGGCGTCCGCGGGGTGAGAGCCGGGCCAGCGTCGGCCGCCAGGTCCGGCGCCACGATCCCCGCGGATCGCGCCACGAGTCCTGCAGCAGGGGACGGAGCACGTCCCACCGGCGCTGCTGCGCGGCGCTCACCACCCTGCTGGCGGGGGACATCGGGCGGAAGACGTCGTCCCCACCCAGCCCGGTCAGCGACCGGGCGCGCCCGGCCCCGGTCAGGGCCCGCTGCAGCGAGACGAACATGGTGAAGTTCGCGTCGGGGACGGGACGGCGCCACCGGGCGGTCAGGGCGTCGAGCTCGTCCTGTCCCGGGACCCACGGCGCCACCGACACGTCCGCCAGCCCCCAGTGGTCGATGACGGCCTGCGAGAACCCGCGCTCGTCCGCGGTGCGCCCCTCGAAGAGCAGCCGTCCCACCAGCGGCGGGGAGCCGAGCCCGACCATCGCCCCGACCACACTCGAGGAGTCCAGCCCGCCGCTGAGCTCGGCGCCGACCGGATCCGGGACGCGGAGGCGGCAGCGCACCGCCTCGTCCACCAGCTCCCGGCACCGGTGCACCGCCTCCTCCCAGGAGAGCCGGGGGCGGAGGGGGATCCGCCAGGTGTGGTGCCGCCGCACGGCGCTCGCGCCGGCGGTGGACGACCACGTGCACCCCGGCGCCAGCGTGGTGATGCCGCGGTGCAGCGTCGGCCCCTGACTGCGGGAGACGAACGCCAGGTAGGCGAGCGCCGCCGCCTCGTCCACGGCCGTGTCGACCCAGGGGAGAGCGCACAGCGTCGCCTCGTCCCCCGCTCCTGAGTGCCGGCGCCCGCAGGAGGCCTGGTACCAGGGCCGGACGCCCACGGGGTCACGGCAGACGAGCAGGCGGCGCCGCGCGCGGTCGAGGACCACGGCCACGAAGTCCCCGAGCAGGCCGACCGCCACGTCCGCGCCGAGCTTGCGGTAGCGCTCCAGCAGGAGCGCCGCCTGGGAGCGCTCCGCGTCGAACAGGTCGTGCAGGTGCCCGTCGAGCACCACGAGGACCGTGCCGTCGTCCCGGCTGCTCACGAAGCGGTCACGGGTGTCCCAGCCGACCGCGAGGTCACCGTGCTCGACCCAGCCGACCTCCCCGCGCTCGATGCGGCGGGTGAGGAGACGCCGCAGGTCGGCCACGGCCTCGAGCCCCGTGGCCACGGCCGCGGTCGGGGTCGGGGTCACGAGAACCTCGGCATCAGCCGCTCCACCTCGCCCGCCCCGAGCTCGCTGTAGGTGCCGACCAGAGCCGGGTCGTCGTTCACGACCTCGCCGGCCACCTGCACCCACGCGTGCGCCTCGATGCCGCCCGCGCCGGGGCGCACCCCGATGTGCAGCACCGCCCCCCGCCCGGTGCGGTGCAGCTCCCGCAGCAGGGTCAGCGACCGCCGCAGGCAGGTCGGGGCCACCGGCAGGACCGCGAGGCCGGCGTCCACCGCAGCGGCCACCCGCCGGGCGTCGCCGGGATCGGCCTGCGGCAGGTCCGACCGGTCCCGGAGCAGCGGGCGCACCCCCTGCCGTTCCAGCACGGCGGCGACGAGCGCGCCGTCGACCACCGCGCGGAGGGCACTGACGCGCTCCCGGCTCTGCAGCGCGGCGGCGAGGTCGGTGAGTGCCGCCCGGGTCACCGGCCGGCGCGCGACGTGGCGGACGGCGCGCCCGAGGAGCCGCGGCCGGGTCACGCCGTGACCTCCCGGCGGAGCAGCCGCTCGGCGTCCGCCAGACCGGACCGCCCCCGCGGGACCTCGAGCCGGCCGACGCCGACGGACTCCGCCACCCGCCCCAGTCGGTCCACCACGCTCCGGAGCACCGGCCCCCGGCCCAGGTGGGCGGCGAGGGTGCAGCCGAAGAGGGCGGCGTGGGCGTCCACCCCGGCCAGCGCGGTGTAGCGGGCGGGCCGCCCACCGGGGAGGCGCTCCAGCGCGACGGCCCGCACCAACCGGACCGGCCCCGCCAGGAGGGGACGGCCGGTGCCGACGGTCCGCAGCCGTCGCTTGCCGACCGACGCCGCGCCCTGGTCCGCGGGGATCCCGAGCAGGGCGGCGGCCTCGGCGGTCAGCCGGACGGTCGGGCAGGTGGGCTCGACCTCGACGCGGTCCGCGTGGAGCCGCAGGACCGCGCCGTCGTCCCCGCCGAGGGTCCACCCCCGCTGCCAGGCGTACGCCGACAGCGTCGACTTCCCGGCGCCGGACGCGCCCAGGAGGACGGCGGCCCGGTCGCCCAGCGCGACGACGGCGGCGTGCAGGACGAGCTCCCCCCGGCGGGCCAGCAGGAGCGGCCGCAGGTGGTCCAGCAGGAGGTGGGCCTCCAGGTCGGGCGGGAGGGTCCGGTCGACGGTGACGGTCCCGTCGTCGGCCGCCTCGAGGGCCGCGAGGCCGGGGAAGTCGACCACCAGCCGGCCGGGCAGCGACCAGACCCGCCGCCACACCGCCCCGTCCGGCGCGCGTGCCTCGGCCGCCGCGGCCGTCGGCAGGGTCACAGGGGCCACGCCCCGCACCCGCAGCCGGCCGGGGGCCGCCGCTCCGGCCGTCCCGGTCACCGGACCGGCGACCCGATCACGGAGCGGTCCGCCGGAGGAGGCCGGCGGCCAGGAGCTCGTCCACCAGGTGCTGGACGTCCCGGCGCAGCACCTCCGGGGCGACCTCGTAGTCGCGGCACAGCTCGGCCAGCGCGTCGTCGTGCGGCAGCCGGGTGAGCCGGCCGACGATGTCGGCGGCGATCCGGTCGAGGCCGTAGTAGTGCTCCCGCGCGAGGTCGAGGAGGACCAGTTCCCCGGAGACCTCCCGGGTGAGGACGGTCTCCGGGAAGGCGAAGGACGGCGCTGCGGCGCCGCTCGTTACCACGTCGGCCGTGCCGGAGGCGTCGCGCGGTGGCGCATGCCGGGCAACGTACTCGCCGGGACACGGGTGACACAGGCCCAGCGGCCCGGGAACCGGGCCCGGCGACCGGTCCGGACCCACGGCGCCTCACAGCGCCTCGAGCGCCTCGACGACCCGGGCCGGCACGGTCGGGTCGAACGGCGGGCCCCAGGGCAGGTCCACCGCGGCGACCGGGACGATCTCCGCGAGGTCACCGGCGAGGGCGAACTGCCGGGCGGAGGTCGGGCCGTCGGACCAGCCGACCACGCGCGGGCACCGCAGCAGCGCGAGCATCCTCCCGACGGCGGGCAGCGGCTCGAGTGCGACCCCGCCGCCCCGGTGCATCGGGCGGGGGACGAGGCACGCGCGCAGGGGCAGGGTCGCCGCGGCGGTCACGGGGAGGCCGACCGCGATCCGGCCGTCGCCCGTGGTCGCTGCCCTCACGCCCTCGGCCAGCGAGGCCGCGCGCTCCCGCAGCCGGAGCCCCAGCCCGCCGCGATGGGCGACCGCGCCTCCCCGACCGCGGGGATCGACCCGCAGCACGTCGTCGGTGACGAGGGGGTGACCGGCCCGGCCGAAGAGGGCGGCCACGGTCGACTTGCCCGCCCCGGCGCCGCCGACGAACGCGACCGCCGCGCCCTGCACCTCGACCGCGCTGGCGTGCAGGACGAGCCGGCCGTGCAGCAGCAGGTGCACGCTCACCACCGCGCCCGCCACCAGGACGGCGACGAGGTCGTCGTCGACACCCGGCTCGTGGTCGACCAGCACCCGGCGCACCTGCTGGTCGGCCCGCATGCGGCAGATGCCCGGCCACCGCAGATCGACCCCGCCGGGGGTCCTCGTGAAGGAGGAGAACACCCGTCCTCCGGGGTCGCGGGTCTCGGCGAGCCGGGTGCTGCCCGCCTCGTCCGCATCGGGGACGGTGCGGTCCTCGCCGCGGACGACGACGAGGTCCGGCGGCGCCGTGCCCGGAGCGGGGAGCATCGGCAGGGGGTAGTCGGACCGGATGGTCAGGCCGTGGGCGCGGTACAGCTCCGGAGAGGCAGGCCTCACGCGGGCGTTCCCGCGCCGGCGTGCGGCCGGCCGAGCGAGCGTTGCTCCTCGAACCAGTCCACCGTCCTCGCCAGGCCGACGCGGAGGGGGACCGGTGAGCGGCCGGGGAACAGCGCGGCCAGGCGGGTGCCGTCGGCCTGCGAGTGCGGTACGTCGCCCGGGCGGGGAGGCCGGTGCTCGACCTCCAGCTCCCGCCCCAGGACCTCGCCGAGCAGGGCGATCGTCTGCCGGAGCGTGACCCGGGTGCCGAACGCCAGGTTCACCGGCTCGGTCGCCGTGACCCGCGACAGGACCGCCGCGCAGAGGACGCCCGCGACGCTCTCCACGTAGGTGAAGTCGCGGCTCTGCGTCCCGTCGCCGTGCAGCGGGAGCGGCCGGCCCGAGAGCGCGGCGTCGATGAACGCGGGGACGACCGCGGCGTACGCGTGCCCTGCCGCCTGGAGCGGACCGAACACGTTGAAGAAGCGGAACGCCAGCACGTCGAGGGAGAAGCAGGCGGCATGGGCCAGCGCATAGCTCTCCGCGGCCAGCTTGCTCGCCGCGTAGGGGCTCATCGGCTCGCAGCGCAGGCCCTCGTGCTTCGGCAGGGCCGGGTTGCGGCCGTACACCGACGACGAGGAGGCCAGCACGACGTGGACGCCTCCGGCACGGCGAGCGGCCTCGAGGACCTCGAGCGTGCCCGTGGCGTTCACGGCGTGGCTGGTCATCGGGTCGGCGATGGACCTCGGTACCGACGGCACCGCCGCGAGGTGCACGATCGACGACGACCCGGCCACGACCTCCCGGAGGAGGTCGCGGTCCAGGATGCTCCCCTCCACCAAGGTGGCCCCGACGCCCTCGAGGTTGGCGCGGGAGCCGGTCGACAGGTCGTCGAGCACGAGCGTCTCGACTCCGCGCTGCTCCGCGAGCACGCGGCAGAGGTTGGCCCCGATGAACCCGGCGCCTCCGGTGACGACGACCTTCATGACCACCTCCGGCTCGGGCGGCCCACAGTAGGGGCCCGGACCGGCGGCGCGGCAGCCCCGCGCGCTCCTCCCCGCCGGGTCCCGACGGGCCGCCGGCGCCCGGCGCGCGGGCCGCCGCGTGGTGCCGGGACGGCGAGCCGGGCGACCACGCCGGCGTGGTCGGAGCTCCACAGCGGCGGCGGGGCGGACCGGAACGGCCGGTCGGCGGTGCGCGCCACCCAGCGCACCGCCAGCGCCCCGTCGGCGAGCACCAGGTCCACCCGCGCCGCCTCCTGGGGGACCGGGTCGGCCAGCGACGGCGACCGGCAGCACGTCGGGCCGGGGTCGGCCGGGCGCACCGCCGTCCACGCGTCCCGCAGCCGCGCCGTCAGCACCCCGTAGGTGGCCGGCGCCGGAGCGCCGGGCGGGGCGTTGAAGTCGCCGAGCGCGATCACCGGGTGGGGGCTGTCGGCGAGCAGCGCCACCAGCTCGGCCGCCTGCGCCTCCTGGGTGGTGCCGGTGACCGGGTCGCCCACCTCCAGGTGGGTGCCGACGATCCGCAGCGTCGTCCCCGGGCCGGCCCGGTAGTCGACGGAGGTCCAGCCGCGGGTGGAGGCCACGAGCGGCCCGGTCGCGAACGGCTCGGCGAACTGCGCGGCGTAGTGGCCGTCGCGCGCGTCGCCGGCCCGGTCGGCCACGTCGGCGCGCACGAGCAGGACGTCGCGGTCGGTGAGCCGCACGTCGACCGGGCCCGCGGCCGGGTCCAGCCGCGGGAACTCGACGTCGGCGTTGGCCGAGGTGGCCACCGGGGTGTAGGGGACGCCGCGGGCGCGCAGCGCGTCCCGGAGCACCGCCAGGGAGTCCAGGGCGACGTCGCCGGCGTCGGGCTCCGGCCGGGCCAGGACGTCGCCGGGGATCTCCTCCCGCCACAGCGACGCCTCCTGCAGGGCCAGGACGTCGGGCCGGATCCGCGCGAGCTCGTCGGCCAGCGCCGCCGCCCGTGCGGGCAGGTCGGCGGCGAGCACGTCGGCCCACGCGCGGGTCCCGGCGGCCACCAGCTCCGCCTCCGACGCCGCCCCGAAGACCGCGGCCAGCGGCGCCCCGACGTACAGGTTCTGGGTCATGACGGTGACCTCCGCGACGCCGCCGGCGCCGTCCCCGCCGGTGGCCGCGGTCATGGCGGCGGTCGCGGCGGCGGTCGTGGCGGCCACGCCGGGCACCAGCGCGGCCAGCAGCACCTCGACGGCGAGCAGCGACCGCGCGCGCAGCCGGCGGGCTCGGTCCGACGTCATGGCGACCTCCGGGTTCCCCCGTCAGTGTCGGCGCGCGGAGCGGGAATCCCCTCGGCCCGCGTGCGTTTGACATGATCGGGGCACGACCCCGGGGTCGGGGGCCGGTCGGCCGACGACGATCCCCGCCCTGCCGAGGTCGCCCAGCACATCTGCCGGCGGCTCCCCGTTCCCGCCCGCGGGACCTGCCGCAGCACGCGGCGCCGGTCCCCGGGAGCGGCAGGCCGGCCAGCGCCCGGAGCACCGGGCGCGCCCACCGGGGCGTCCGCGCCCCGTCCGGAGGCCCGTGCGGCATGCTCGCCGCCGCCGGGCCGCCGGGCACCCAGAGGAGGAACTCGTGGCTCGACCAGGCCAGCGCTCGACGGGCGCTCGCCGCTCCGCCCCGCGGCACCAACGGCGCGCCCGCCCCACCGGCGACGTCGTCGCCGTGCTGGCGCGCACCGCCCGGGAGGTGGAGGCGGCGGCCCAGCGCGGCCGGGTGACGCCCGCCGTCCGGGCGAAGTTCCAGGCCGTGGCGCTGCTGCTGCGCGAGGAGCGCGCCCGCGTCCGCGCGGCGGCCGGCGGCGACGGCGCCCGCGACGAGCAGCTCAAGCGCCTGGACGGCGTCGCGACCGTGCTCGCCACCACCGCGGTCCGCGACGCCCGGCTGCTGGCGCTGCTGGCCGACGACGCCGTCGTCTCCGCGGAGGCCCGGTCGCTCAGCCGCGAGCTCCTCGAGGCCGCCGGCATCACCCCGGCCGTCGAGGAGGCCCCGGCGGCGGAGGTCCCCGCCGCGCCCGTCGCCCCCGAGAAGCGGGTCGTGCCGCAGTCGGTGATCTCCCGCCAGCTGGCCAACCCGTTCCTCGCCCCCGACTTCTCCGCCGCGCCCGCGCCGGTGGCCCGCCCGCGCCGGCTGGCCGGCTGGGAGCTGCTCGGCCCGCTGCTCAGCTCGTTCGAGCGCGCCGGCAGCGGCGACTCCGCCTGCCTGGCGCTGCCCTTCCCGACGAGCCGCTTCACGCCGCCGGGCCTGGAGCTCATGCCGCACCAGGGGCAGACGGTCGCCGCGGCCGCCGCCGGCCACCGCACGTTCCTGCTCGCCGACGAGCCCGGGCTGGGGAAGACGGCGCAGGCCCTGCTGTCCGCCGAGGCGGCCGACGCCTACCCGCTGCTCGTCGTCGTGCCCAACGTGGTGAAGACCAACTGGGCGCGCGAGGCCGGCCGCTGGACGCCGCAGCGCCCGGTCACCGTCGTGCAGGGCAACGGGGACACCGTGGACGGCTTCGCCGACATCGTCGTCGTCAACTACGAGGTGCTCGACCGGCACGTGGGCTGGCTGGGCGACTTCGGCTTCCGCGGCATGGTCGTCGACGAGGCGCACTTCATCAAGAACACGTCGTCCCAGCGCTCGCAGCACGTGCTCGAGCTGTCCGAGCGGATCCGGTCGCGCACCCCGCGGCCTCTGCTGATGGCGCTCACCGGCACCCCGCTGATCAACGACATCGACGACTTCCGGGCGATCTGGCGGTTCCTCGGCTGGATCGACGAGTCCAAGCCGCTGGGTGAGCTGATGGAGGCGCTGGAGGCCACCGGCCTGACGCCGGCCGACCCCGGCTTCTACGCCGCCGCCCGCCGCAGCGTGATCGACCTGGGCATCGTCCGGCGCCGCAAGGTGGACGTGGCCGCCGACATCCCCGCCCGCCGCATCGCCGACCTCCCGGTCGAGCTCGACGGCGCCGCCGGGCGGTCGATCCGGGCGGCCGAGCGGGAGCTCGCGCGCCGGATGGTGGCTCGCTACGAGAGTGCGCTGGCGGCCCGGTCCGGCGACGGCGGGGTCGAGGGGATCGACCGCGAGCTGGTCCGCCGGGTGGCGCGGACGGAGCTGAAGGACGCGACCACGACCGCCGGCGAGAACGTGTTCACGATGATGCGCCGCATCGGCCAGGCGAAGGCCGGCCTCGCCGCGGACTACGCCGCGCAGCTGGCGCGCAGCGCCGGCAAGGTCGTGTTCTTCGCCAAGCACGTCGACGTCATGGACGCCGCGGAGGAGACCTTCACCCGCCAGGGCGTGCGCTTCTCCTCGATCCGCGGGGACCAGACCCCCGCGGTGCGGCAGCGGAACATCGACGCGTTCGTGAACGACCCGGACGTCGCCGTCGTCGTCTGCTCGCTGACCGCCGCCGGCGTGGGGCTCAACCTGCAGGTCGCCTCCAACATCGTGCTGGCCGAGCTCTCCTGGACCGACGCGGAGCAGACCCAGGCCATCGACCGCAGCCACCGCATCGGCCAGACCGAGCCGGTCACCGCCTGGCGGATCATCGCCGCGCAGACCATCGACGCCCGCATCGCCGAGCTGATCGACAGCAAGGCGGGGCTGGCCGCGCGGGCGCTGGACGGCTCGGACGAGGAGGTCGTCTCCTCGGCGGACGTGCAGCTGGAGGCGCTGGTCGCGCTCCTGACCGACGCCCTGTCCGCCGCCGACCCGGTGGCCGGGGCGCCGGCCGGCGCCTGACCTGGTCTCAGGTCAGCAGCAGGACCAGCAGGACGGCATCCAGGGTCAGGATCACCGCGGCGACCACGACGGCGACCGCGGTCGTCCGGGGCCGGTTGACCAGCTCGCCCATCAGGTCCCGGCGCCGGGTGAGCAGCAGCAGGGGGACCAGCGCGAACGGGATGCCGAAGGACAGCACCACCTGGGACACGACCAGCGCCCAGGTCACGTCGGCGCCCAGCGCCAGCACGACCAGGGCGGGCAGCATCGTGAGCGCCCGGCGCAGGAACAGGGGGATCCGGCGCTCCAGGAACCCCTCCATGATCACCTGGCCGGCGTAGGTGCCCACGCTCGAGGAGGCCAGGCCCGACGCGAGCAGCGCCAGCGCGAACACCATCGCGGCCGTGCTGAGCGTGCCGAAGCCCTCGTAGGCGCCGCGGAGGGTGTCGTCGCCGAGCGAGGTGCCGGCGAACAGCGCCGCCGCGACCAGCAGCATCGCCACGTTCACCAGCCCGGCCAGGCTCATGGCCGTGGTGACGTCGACGCGTTGCGCGCGCAGCGCCCGCCGCTTCAGGGCGACCGTCGTGGCCGCCCGGCTCTCGGTGGTCTCGGTAACCAGCGCCGAGTGCAGGTAGATGGCGTGCGGCATGACCGTGGCGCCGAGGATGCCCGCGGCCAGGAGCAGGCTGCCCTGGTCGTCCAGGCCGGGCACGAGCCCGCCGGCCGCGGCGGGCACGTCGATGTCGGCCTCGAGGACGAGCACGAGGAACGCGAAGGCGATCATCACGAAGTAGGCGGCGACGGCGTGGATGTAGCGGCGGTCCTCGGGGGCCTGGACCGCCACCAGCAGGAACGCCCACGCGCCGGTGATCAGCCCGCCGGCGAACAGGTCCGTGCCGAAGAGCAGGTTGAGCGCGAGCGCGCCGCCGACGATCTCGGCGAGGTCGGTCGCCATGGCCACGAGCTCGGCCTGCACCCACAGCCCCCGCACGACCGGGCGGGGGTAGTGCCGCCGGCACAGCTGCGGCAGGGACATCCCGGTGGCCAGCCCGAGCTTGGCCGACAGGTCCTGGACGAACATCGCCATCAGGTTGGCCAGGACGATGACCCACAGCAGCAGGTAGCCGTACTCGGCGCCGGCGGAGAAGTTCGTCGCGAAGTTGCCGGGGTCCACGTAGGCGATCGCCGCGACGAAGGCGGGGCCGACGAGCGCGACGCGGCGCCGGCGCGCGGCCCGGTCCCGCCAGCGCTGCTGCAGCACGATGCACCTCCCCGGTTCCCCGGTGTGCATGGTGCGGAGCGGGACGCCGCCGGCCCAACCCCCAAAGCGAGGGTCAGCCGGGCGGGGGACCCGGCCGCCGGCCGGTCAGCGGCGGCGGCCGACGGCCACGAAGAACGGCGCGAAGGTGGTCGGGCGCACCGGGGCGGTGTCGCTGCGCTCGAAGGCCGCCGCCCAGCGGCGGACGTCGTCGTCGGTCGCCAGGCCGTCGGCGCGCAGGGCGTCGCGGGCCGCCCACGACGGGGGACGGACGTCGGGCGGCAGCGCGCCGATCAGGTAGCGGCCCTCGTGCAGCTCCACCCGGAGGCCGGCGGCCTCGAGCAGCTGGCGCAGCCGGAGCCCGATCCGGAGGTCGTTGCCGCGCCGGCGGTGCAGCTCGGCGTACCGCTCGTCCAGGTCGGCCAGCTCCGGGTCGAGGTCGATGACCCGCAGCGCGGTCGCGTCGACGTCGACGAGGTAGACGGCCCCGCCCGGGCGGACGAGCGAGGCGAGGTGGTCGACGATCGCCTGCTCCCGGCCGCCGTTGTGGGCCAGGACGTGCCGCATCAGGGCGACGTCCACCGAGCCCGGCGCGAGCCCGCTGTCGGTGCCGGTGCCCTCGCGCAGCTCCACGTTGCGGGCGCCGGAGCCGGCGACGAGCTGCCGCGCGGCCGCCCGCGCCGCCGGGTCGGGTTCCACGCCGACGACCCGGCCGGCCGGCCCGACCACCTCGGCCACGAGGACGGCGATCGCGGCTGGGCCGCACCCCACGTCGGCCACGGTGGCGCCGGGCACGATGCCGGCGGCGCGCCAGAAGGCGGCCTCCTCGGTCCGTGCCCGGTCGGCCATCATCCGGTACCGCCGGATCTCCTCCGGGGTGACGGCGAGCGCGTAGTCGGTCATGGGCCCTCCCTCCGGGGATCGTGGGCCGGGCGCGGCGGCCGCGGCTCACCCGCCGGGGAGGAGTCCCGCGCCCCGGTGCCCCCGTCCGTGGGCCGGCTCGTCTGCGACGGGTGACGCGCGCCGCCCCCGACCCGGCCAGCCTGGGTCCATGCGCACAGCCGCCCAGGACGGGCTCCGGAGGACCGCTGTCGAGGACGCCGGCCGGGCGGGGGACCGGCCGCCGCGCCGCGGCCTGGTGATCGGCGCCGGGGGCGCGGTCGGCGGCGCCTGGGCCCTGGGGGTCCTCCGGGCGCTGGAGGCCTCCGGGAGCTGGACGCCGTCGTCGTGCGAGGTGGTCGTCGGGACGTCGGCGGGCTCGGTGCTCGCCGCGCTCATCGGCTCCCGGGTGGCCCCGGAGGTGATGGTGCAGACGCTGACCGGCGCCTCCCGGCCCGGCGGCGACGGCATCGCGCCGGACGGCGTGCCCGACCACGTGCACCGGGCGCTCACCGGCATCCCGCGGCCGCTCCCGCTGCCGGGCAACCTGCGGCTGGCCGCGCGGGCCCTGGCCCGGCCGGGGCGCCGGTCGGTCCGGACCGCCGCCGCGGCGCTGGCCCCCCGCGGCCGGGGCGACCTCACCCCCGTCGGGACGCTGGTCTCCGGCTTCTGCGGCGACCCCGGCTGGCCGGTCGCCCCGCGCACCTGGCTGGTCGCGATGGACTTCGACTCCGGCCGGCGGGTCGTGTTCGGCGCGGAGGGGGAGCCGGTGGCGTCGGTCGCCGAGGCGGCGACGGCCTCCTGCTCGGTGCCGGGCCTGTTCCCGCCGGTGGTCATCGGCGGCCGCCGCTACGTCGACGGGGGCGCCGTCTCGGTGTCCAACGCCGACCTCCTGGTCGCCGAGCACCTCGACGAGGTCGTGGTCGTGGCCCCCATGGCGACGGCGCAGCCCGATCCCCGCCGGTCCGCCGCGGCCCTGCTCGACGCCCGGGTGCGCCACCACCTGACCGCGCGGCTGCGGTGGGAGGTGGCGCGGCTCGCGGCGGACGGGACCGCGGTCCGCGTGTTCGCCCCGACCGGGGAGGACCTCGTGGCGATGGGCACCAGCCCGTTCGACGCCTCGCGGCGGTGGACGGTGTACGAGACCGCGGTGCGCACCACGACCGCGGTGCTGGCGGCCGGCGACGCCGGCGCGCGGGTGCGCGGCGGCGCCGCCTGACCGCCCCCGGGGCGGGCGGGTCAGCTGTAGCGGGCGGGCACGATCCGCCCGCCGGCCGGGCGGGCGGCGTGGGAGCGGAACAGGTCGCGGACGACGAACGAGCGGACGACGAAGCGCTGGGTGCCGTCGTAGGTCGGCCGGAAGGCCGACCGGCCGTGGATGGCCCGGTGGTTGTCCAGCAGCAGCAGGTCACCCGGCTCGAGCACGTGGCTGCGGCGGTGCGCGCAGTAGAGGTCGATGACCTCCTCCAGCAGGGCCTGCGCCTCCGGGGTGGTGCCGCGCTGGAGGTCCTGGTCGAACAGGAAGGTGGGGTCCTCGGCGGGGCCGGCGAGGACGGGGAAGGGCCCGCGGACGTCGCCCTCGACGAACGCGTCGCCGCGCAGCCGGAAGCTCTGGTCCACGGCGAAGGTCCACAGCGGCCGGCGCAGCAGCTCCTCCTGCGCGGCGGACAGGTGCGGCAGCAGGTCGGTGGCCGGGAAGACGTAGGTCGCCGCCGCCGGGTCGCCGCGCAGGCACATCAGGGAGACGACGTCGGGGCCCAGCGCGCTGAAGCTCTGCTCGGTGTGCGCCTCGAGCACCACCCGGGAGCTCTGCGAGGTCTGGGTGTCGGCCATCGCGGGGGAGGGGACCATGTCCTGGAACAGCCGGCCGCCCGCCTCGGCCTCGTAGCCGATCATGTGCCCCAGGCAGCTGTTGACCACGGCCTGCACGCGGGCCGCCTCGGTGGTCGCCCCGACGTGGGAGCCGTTGTCGGCCGGGGTGGGGGGCACGTCCCGGACCGGGAGGCCGCGCAGCACCAGGATGCCGCTCGCGCTGCCGTACAGGTCGAAGCAGTGCAGCACCTCCCAGAGCGACTCGGGCACGCGCCGGGCGGCCCGCGCGGCCTGGGCGGTGAAGCCGGCCGGGTCGGCGCCGGGGTCGGCGGTCACGCCGGCCGCCAGCTCCAGCAGTGTCGCGATCTCGGTGGTGCTCAGGTCGTGGCTGTCGGGGGCGACCGTGCGGCCGGTCATCCGTTCCTCCGGGTCTGCTCCTCGGACCGATCCCGGAACGGTAACCGCCCGCGGACGGCGGGGCGACGACTCCGCGCGCGGCCGTGTCGCGGCGGTGGTCAGACCCAGGCCGTGCGCCGCAGCGGCGGGGGCGCCCCACCGGGCCGCTGCACGAGCACCTGGTTCACGCCCGTCGTGCCCGCCTCGAAGGCGAGCGCGCAGCCGGCCAGGTAGAGGCGCCACACCCGCGCCCGGCCCTCGCCGCCGGCGGCCACGGCGGCGTCCCACTGCTGCTCCAGGCGGCCGACCCACGCCCGCAGGGTGAGCCCGTAGTGCCGGCGCAGCGCCTCCACGTCGAGCACCTCCAGGCCCGCGGACTCCAGCGCCGCCACGGTCTCCGACAGCGGCAGCAGCTCGCCGTCGGGGAACACGTACCGGGTGATGAAGGTGTCGCCGTCCGCCCCGGTGTCGCCGCCGGCGTTCCAGGAGATGGCGTGGTTGAGCAGCCGGCCGCCGGGCGCCAGCAGGCCGGACAGGTGGGCGGCGTAGCCGGGCAGCTGCGCGCGACCGACGTGCTCGGCCATGCCGATCGACGCGATCGCGTCGAACGGGCCGTCGGTGACGTCGCGGTAGTCCTGCAACCGGATGTCCACCCGGCCGGCCAGCCCGGCCGCGGCGACCCGCTCGCGGGCCAGCGCGGCCTGCTGCGCGGACAGGGTGATCCCGACGACGTCCGCCCCGCACCGCTGCGCGGCGTGCAGCGCCAGGCTGCCCCACCCGCAGCCGACGTCCAGCAGCCGCGCGCCCGGCCGGAGGCCGAGCTTGCGGCAGACCAGGTCGAGCTTGGCCTCCTGCGCGGCGTCCAGCCCGGTGTGCTCGTCGTCCCAGACGGCGCAGGAGTAGACCATCGAGGGGCCCAGCACCAGCGCGTGGAAGTCGTTGCCGACGTCGTAGTGGGCGGAGACGGCGGCGGCGTCCCGGCGGCGGGTGTGCCGCCGCCCGTGCCGGGCCAGGTCGATCTCCTCCGGCGGCGGGGGCGGCGGCGGGCCGACCGCGCCCAGCCGGACGGCGACCCGCAGCAGTTCCAGCCGGTCGCGCACGGAGGGGCCCGCGGTGCTGCCGGGCACGCGCAGCCGGCCGACCCCGCCCAGCGCCGCGAGGGGGGCGAGGACGTCCCCCTCGACGTCGAGGTCCCCAGCCACGTAGGCGCGCGCCAGGCCCAGCTGGCCGGGCGCCCACGCCAGCCGGCGCAGGGCGCGCCGCGAGCGGACCACGACGACCGGCGCGCCGGCGGGCCCGGCCTCGCTGCCGTCCCACGCGCGCACGCGGACCGGGACCTCCGCGGTGCCGAGGACGAGGCCGAGCGCGCGGACCAGCCGCGCCGCGGTGGAGCCGGTCCTCGTCATGTCGGCTCTCCTCCGCCGGGCCCGGGGGGCGCGCCGGCCGCGCCCGCCGACGCATCCTGCCCGGTCAGCGGCGTGTCGAGGAGTACGTGCCGCGCGCGGGGGCCCGGTCCTGCCGGGGCCCGGCCGCGCGGGCCAGGCCGGCCCTCCGCGGATCGGCCGGATCCGGACCGCCGGGAGGCGCGCATGTCCCAGCACCACGGCCCGTCGGCCGGCGCGGCGGAGGGCAGCGTCGCGACCACCGGCAGCAGCGCCGTGGTCGGCAGCGCCGCCAGGGCGTCGAGCACCGGCGTCGTGGGCAGCGCCGCGACGGCGGCCTCGGCCCGCGTCGCCGGCAGCGCGGCCACCGTGGCGAGCGCCGGCGTCGCGACGAGCGCCGGCGTGGCCGGCAGCAGCGGGGTGGTGGCCGCGGCCGGCGCTGGGCCGCGGTCCCTCGGGACAGGAGGGGACCTCCGGCCGTATCAGCCGCTCCGGCGGCGCTCCTAGCGTCGGCGCCGCAGTCCGTGCGCCCCCGGACTGCGGGGGCGCGCCCACCGAGTCTGGACGAGGGAGCAGCCATGACCCAGGCCCTGTCGACCCTGGCCGATCGCGTGGCGGGGGTGGTGATCCGCCCGGGGCACCCCGAGTACGAGGAGGCGAGGCGGGTCTACAACGGCATGGTCGACGCCCGGCCGGCCGCCGTCGTCCGCTGCGCGACGGAGGACGACGTCGTCGCCGTGGTGCGCCTGGCGGCCGAGCAGCGGATGGACCTCGCCGTCCGCGGCGGCGGGCACAGCGTCCCCGGGTTCGGCACCGCGGACGGCGCGCTGGTCGCCGACCTCTCGCCGATGCAGGCGGTGTCCGTCGACGACGACCGGCGCACCGCGAGCGCCGGCGGCGGGTGCACGTGGGGCCGGTTCAACGACGTCACCGGCGCGCACGGGCTGGCGACCACCGGCGGGATCATCTCGACCACCGGCATCGGCGGGCTGACCCTGGGTGGCGGCATCGGCTACCTCGGCCGGGCGTACGGCCTGTCCTGCGACAACCTGCTGGCGGCGCGGGTGGTCACCGCGGACGGCTCCCGGCTCGTCGCCAGCGAGGAGGAGAACCCCGACCTGTTCTGGGCGCTGCGCGGCGGCGGCGGCAACTTCGGCGTCGTCACCGAGTTCACCTACCGGCTGCACCCGGTCACCGACGTGCTCGTCGGCCTGATGTTCTTCGAGCTGCGCGACGGCCCGGCCGTCTGGCGGTTCTTCGACCAGATGCTCGACGACGCCCCGCGCGAGTACGGCGGGTACCCGGCGATCCACCTGGGCCCGCCGCTGCCGTTCATCCCCGAGGACCGGGTGGGGGACCCGTTCGCGGTCGTCGTCTCCTCCTGGACCGGCGACCCCGAGGAGGGCGAGCGGTTCTACGACCGCTTCCGGCAGGTGGCCGCCCCGGCCGCCGAGATGGTGGCCTCGATGCCCTATCCGGCGCTGAACGCGCTGTTCGACCCGCTGCTGCCGCCGGGCCTGCAGCACTACTGGAAGAACGCCTTCCTCACCGAGCTGACCGACGACGCGATCGCCGCGCACATGGAGATGGGCGCCCGGATGCCGGAGATCACCTGCGCCATGCACATGTACACGCTGGACGCCGCGGTGCAGGAGGTGCCCTCGGACGCCACGGCGTTCGGCCACCGCGACGCCCGGTACGTCGCCAACATCGCCGGCATGTGGCCCGACCCGGCGGGGAACGAGGCCAACATCGCCTGGGTGCGCGACTACTACGCGGCGATCGCGCCGCACTCGGAGCCGGGCGGCTACATCAACTTCGCCTCCGCCGACGACCAGCCCAAGGCGCCGGACAACTACGGCGCCAACCACCGGCGGCTGACCGAGGTCAAGCGCCGCTACGACCCCGGCAACCTGTTCCACCTCAACCAGAACATCGAGCCCTCGCCGGTGCCGCCGCCGCGGGCCACCTCGGGCTGAGCGCCCGGCGCGGCCCGGGCCCCTGATTCATGCCCCCGCCGCCGGCTCCGCGGCGGCGGGGGCCAGCAGCGGCGCGACCATGCGGCCGACGTGGACGGCGAGCACGTCCAGGTCGGCCGCGGCGATCGCCCGCGTGCCGATCTGCGTGCGCAGCGAGGAGACGCCGGTGAGCAGGGCCGCGACCAGCTCGGCGCGCAGCTCCCGGTCGTGCCCGCCGAGGCGGGCCGCCAGCTGGGTGGTGTAGCCGGCGTCGATCCGCTGCCGGGCGATGCCGCGGACGACGTCCATCCCGGCGCCGGCGACCAGGGTCGACATGCTGCTCGCGCGCGCCTCCACCGGGGCATCGGGGTCGAACGCCCGCCGCAGCAGCTCGCCGGCGAGGTCGGGCAGCGGGGTGTCGGCGATGGTCCGGTCCGGCTCGGTCGGCGCGAGCGCCTCGACGAGCAGGGCCTCCTTCGAGCCGAAGTAGCGGTAGACCAGGGTCTGGTTGGCGCCGGCCGCCGCGGCGATGTCCCGCGTGCTGACCTGAGCGATGCCGTCCCGGGCGATCAGCCGCCGGGCCGCGGCGAGCAGGGCGGCGCGGGTGGCGGCGGCGTCGCGGCGTCGCGGTCCCGCACCGGCGCCGGGGGTCGCGTCGGGGGGCCCGTTGCGGGGTGGGGGAGCGCCGGCATCCGCCGGTCCGTCGTCGGTCACCGGATCGCCGCCCTCGGGAGTCGTCACCTGGCGACACGACCCCAGCCGCTCCGTCCCCCGTGCCCGCGCCGCGGCGACGAGCATGTAGTCGGCCGTCGACCTGCGTCCGGCCTGCGCCGGCAGGCCGCCCGGGGGGCCCGGGGCGCGGCGCCCGCGCCGGGCTCAGCCGCGGGCCGCGCCGGCGCGGGCGCGCTCGGCGAGCGCCCCGCCCCAGGAGCGGGCGCGGGCCACCTCGCCGTCGGCCAGCGGGCCCTCCGTGCCCAGCACGAGGAAGTGCTCGGCCGGGGCGACGACCCGCGCGCCCAGCCGGCCGAGCAGCGTCTCCTCGGTCCGGGCCGCGTGGTCCATCGCGGTCAGCACCGGGTGGCCGGCCAGGCGGGTGTCGAAGGCCGCCGCCGGCAGTCCCGGCGTGCCGACCCGGACCGCCTCCAGCCACTCGTGCAGGCCCACGTGGGTGTCCGGGATCTCCGCCCCCTGCTGGTCGATCGCGCCCTGGCGGGTGCGCGGCCGGGGCATGCCGAAGGCGTGGGTGGGACCGCCCACCACCAGCAGGCCGACGTCCGGCCCGACCTCGCGCGGGGCGTCGGCCGCGGCCACCACGTCCACCGGGAGCGCCGCCGACAGGCCCTCCCCGATGGCGCGGGCGATCGCCCGGGCGTCGCCGAAGAGCGACTCGTAGACCACCAGGGCGCGGGTCATGGGGCGCTCCCTCCTCGTCCGCGGCGTCCGCCGGCTCGATGGTGGCGCGGACCGGGCCGCCGCGGCGACGGGCCGGAGGACCCGCGGACCGGGACCTCCGGCCCGGATCGGGACCTTCGGCCTGGGCCGGGGACGGCCCCTCGGCCCTAGCCTGGCGGGACGCCAGAGGTTCCCCGGCCGCTGCGCGGCCGCGCAGGACGGAGCACGCCCGTGGACGACGGTCGGGACACCATCCGGGTCTTCCTCCTCGACGACCACGAGGTCGTCCGCCGCGGCGTCGCGGACGTGCTGAGCAGCGATCCGGGCATCACGGTCGTCGGCGAGGCGCGCAACGCCGCCGAGGCGCTGGCCCGGGTCCCGGCGCTGCGTCCGGACGTGGCGGTCCTGGACGTGCGGCTGCCCGACGGCGACGGCGTCGCCGTCTGCCGGGTGCTGCGGTCGAGGATGCCCGGGCTGCGGGTGATCATCCTGACCAGCTACAGCGACGACGAGGCGCTGTTCGAGGCGATCCTGGCCGGCGCGTCGGGCTACCTGCTCAAGCAGATCGTCGGCCAGGACCTGGTCAGCGGGGTGCGCACGGTGGCCGCCGGCGGGTCCCTGCTCGACCCGGCCGCGACCACCGCGGTGCTGGAGCGGATGCGCCGCTCGGCCGAGCCACGCGGGCCGCTCGCCCGGCTGAGCGACCAGGAGCGGACGGTCCTGGAGCTGATCGGCGAGGGCCTCACCAACCGGCAGATCGGGGAGCGGATGTTCCTCGCCGAGAAGACGGTGAAGAACTACGTCTCGCACCTGCTCGCCAAGCTCGGGCTGGAGCGCCGGACGCAGGCGGCGGTGCTGGCCACCGAGCTGCGGGCCGGCACGGCGCGGTCCCGGTCGATCCGCTGACCTGGCCGTCCCCCCGCTGACGGGCGGCTCAGCCCAGCGGCGCCGGCCGGCGCGGCCGGGTGCCGCCCTCGGGCGGCGCCTCGGCGGTGGTGCCGCCGCCGGCCCCGGGGGCCGCCGGGACGTCCGCGCCCCCGCCCAGCCGCCGGCCGCTGATCCGCGCGATCCGGATGGCGACCACGCAGGTGTCCGGGCCCGGCGTCCCGGGGGCGGGCCCGGACGGCCCGCCGGGCCCGGCGGCCTCGGCGTCGGCGAGCACCCGGGAGGGGCCGACGACCGTGACGCTCCGGACGGTCCCCGTGGCGGCGTCGAGGTCGTCGATCTCGAAGGCGACGACCGCACCGCGGCTGGCCGCCTCCACCTCGCCGCCGCGCCGGGTGGGAACCAGGACCTCGTCGCCGCGGACGGTGAAGTGCACGGGCTGGATCGTCGGCAGCGCCCCGATCGTGAACGCCAGGCGCCCCAGCGAGACCGAGGTCAGCAGCCGCCGGCACTCGTCGGGGGAGAGCACGTCGGGGGCGGGGTCCTCGGGGGGCGGCATCGATGCGGCGTCCTCACCGGTCCGGGCGCAGGGGGACCGCGAGGGGGTCCGCGGCCTGCGGCCGTCCCCGTGCCCGGTCCGGCGGCCGGGCGGCCGCCAGGCCCGCCGCGACGGCGTCCGCGCAGGCGCGCACCAGCGACCAGTCCCGCGCGTCGCCCGCGGGGGCCCGCATCGCGGTGACGACGGCGCGCTCGGCGGTGGTGAGCAGCCGCGGCTCGAGCCGGCCGGGCAGCACCCAGCAGCCGCGCGGGGCCAGGAGGTCGCGCAGCGTGGGGACGTCGTAGGGCTCGGCGTCGGGGTACGGCGGGGCGCCGATCGGGCCGCTGGACAGCAGCCACAGCGGGCGGGACCGGAGCGCGGCCGCGTGCGCGGTGGCGAAGGCGCGGGCGGCCGGCAGCCAGGCGCCGCCGTAGACGGCGCTGCCGAGGACGACGGCGTCCCAGCTCCCCGGGTCCGGGCGGTTCTCGACCGGCAGGGCGGCGGCCACGAGGTCCAGCCCGGGCGCGGCGGGGTTGCCGGTGAGGTCGCGGGCCAGGGCGGCCGCGATCTCGCGGGTCGCGCCGTGGCGGCTGGCGACCGCCACGAGCACCCGGACCGGGCTCACCGGGGGCCGCCCCGGATCGACGTCTCCGGTCCGGCGGGAACGACCTCGCGGGTCGTGACGTCCTCGACCTGCACGGCTCCTCCTGGACGGGGTGGCGGCACGAGGCTAGACAGGGGAGCGGGGACTCCCCAGGGTCGCCGGACCGGCCGGGGAGGGACCTCCGGCCCTCGCGGTGCGGGTCACCGGTACGGCCCGGGTGCGTCGACGGGGACCGGCGGCCCGGCGGCCAGGCGCCGCTCGGCGCGCTCCCGGATGCCGTGCAGCATCCGCCGGGTCATGACCAGGGTGATCGGCTCCATGGCGCGGGTCGCGGCCCGGAGGGCGGGCCCGCGGGGCCGCTGCGTGCGGGAGCGGGAGACCAGCCGGCACCGGCCCGGGTCGTGCGGGAGGAGGTGGAAGGACCAGACGGAGTTCCACGGGTGCTCGGGAGGGGCCTGGCGCAGCACGAGGGCCCGCCCGGGGAGGACCGCCGCCACGGGGAAGGAGTAGCCCTGCGGCATCGGCCCGTAGCCCTCGGGGACCACGACGACCCGGTCGCCGGGGGACAGGTGCTGCCACTCCGCGCGGATCTCGTCGGTGGAGTGGATGTCCAGGCCGACGAGGTTCTCCAGGCGGTCGTAGCTGTACATGCCGCCGCGTCCGCGGCCGATCTGCACCAGCCACGGCCAGACCGCCTCGGCCGGCGCCTCGACCGTGACGGCCAGCGTGGTCTGCTCGGCCGGGCCGGGCACCAGCTCGTCGCCGGGCAGGGGCATCGCCGCCTCCGCCCGGGTGGCGCCCCAGTTCCGGGTGACGTGCAGCAGTTGCCCGCTCAGGGCCGCGGCCCCGGCCGCGGCGGCGAGTGCCCTGATCACCGGTCCACCCTCCCCGTGCCCGGAGCCCGCGACGGGCTCGCCGGGGACGGTAGGGGCGCCGGCGCCCGGTCGGCACGGGCCGAAGGTCCCGCCGGGCGCACACGCCCGGCCGGGGGACCGGCCCTCACCGGTGCTCGGCGGCCCGCTCCACGGAGGCGCCGAGGGCGGCGGGCAGCCAGAACGTCAGGACCCGGGCGGCCAGGACGGCGGCGCAGGCCGGTGCCGCCGGTGCGCCCAGCGCGGTGAGCAGCAGCAGGAGCCCGGCCTCGGCCAGCCCGGGGAGGCCGGTGACCGGCAGCGCCGACCACACAGCGCGCAGCGCCGCGTACCCGGCGGCCACGGCGACGGGGTCGGGCTGCCCGCCGGCGACCTCCGCCGCGCAGACCAGCACCCCGGCCTCCAGCCCGACGCAGAGCGCCGACCAGGCGACCGCGGCGACCTCCCGGCCCACCGGCACCCGCGGCCCCCCACCGGGACGGCCCTCCGGCGGGGGACCGCCCAGCCGGGCCAGCACCTGACCGGCCGCGACCAGGCACGCGGCTCCGAGCCCGACCAGCACCGGGCGCAGCACGCCCTCGGGCACCCGGGCCTCGCCGAGCCGGCCGCCGGCCAGCGCGAGCGCCGCCGCCACCACGAGGACGACGCCGGCCCCGGCCAGCGTCCCGAGGTCGGCGCGCACCGCCGCGCGGGCGGCCGCGCCGGGCAGCATCCCGGCGCGCTCCAGGTAGCGGCCCCCGGCCCGCCGCCGGCCGGCGCGCCCGTGCAGCAGCGAGGCGGCGTCGCCGCTGGCCGTGAGGGCCAGCGCCCGCCCGACCGCGAGCCGGCGGTCGAGCAGCGGGACGACGGAGGCCGCCGCCGCGGCACGGGCCAGGGCCGCGAGCACGACGGCCCCGCCGAGCCAGCGCCACCCGCCGTCCTCCACCGTGTCGAGCACGGCGGTCCCGGCCTGGACGAGGAGCCCGACGAGGACGACGGCCGTGCCGGCGGCCGCGGCCGCCACGGCCGCGCGCCCCGGTGCCGGCCAGGCCGGCCGCGCCGGGTCCGGCAGGTCGAGCCGCGCGCGCACCGCGGCGCGCAGCGCCGGCAGCCGGCCGGACTCGGCGCGCAGCCGCAGCCGGGTCTCGGCGGAGAGCGTGAGCGGGGCGAGCGAGGGCAGCGCGGCGCCGACCGGTGGGCCGCCGAGGACGGCGACCGCGGCGTCGGCGACCAGCCGGGGGTCCAGGCACACGGCCAACGAGGCGAGCAGCTCGGCGACGTCGTCGGCCAGGTCGTCGTCGGAGGCGCCGGTCCGGGCGTTGCCGAAGTCGACGACCCACGGCCGGCCGGCGTCGTCCACCAGGACGCTGGAGGCGACCAGGTCGCGGTGCGCCACGCGGGCGGCGTGCAGCAGGTCCACCTGTTCCCACACCGCGCGCAGCAGGTCGGGGCCGATCTCGTCGGGGTCCAGGGCGTCCAGCGGCCGGCCGGTCACGTGCTCCTGGACGACGACGGCGTCCCGGTCCCCGCCGCGCGCCACCACCACCTCCGGCACACGGACGCCGCGGGCGTGGGCGGTCATCGCCGCGACCGCCTCGTGCTCGGCCTGCTGCCCCAGCGGCGCCAGCGCGTCGGCGTCCTTGACGTCACCGGCCACGAGCAGCCGCCACACCCGGTGCAGCCAGTCGCGCTCGGCGCGGTCGGGCTCGAGGTACTTCACGTAGAGCCTGCGGCCGTTCCCGTCGACGGCGGTGAACGGGTGGCTGCTGCGCGCGTGGACCGGGGCCGGCAGCGCCCGGGCGCCGGGCAGGCCGACCGTCGCCAGGAGCGCCTCCACCCGGCCCGGCCGCACCGTCCGCCGCGGGATGCCGAAGGCCCAGTGCACCAACGACCCGATGGCCCAGCCCAGCGCCAGCCCGCCCACGACGTCGAGCGGGAGGTGGGCGCCGGCGTAGATCCGGGCCAGCCCCACCGCCCAGGCCAGGCCCCACGCGACCCGGCGGGCGCGGCGCGGGAGGTACGGGGCGGCCGCCGTGGCGAGCGCCGCGGCGACCGCCGAGTGCCCGGAGACGAAGCCGAGGCCGCCGATCGGGCCCTCGTGCAGCACGGCACCCACCGGCAGGCCGCCGGGCCGCTCCCGCCCGACCACCGACTTCACCAGGTCCGCGGCGACGTAGGCGAGCAGGCCGGAGACCAGCAGGTCCCGGGCCGCGCGCAGCCGCCGGGCCAGGGCGGCGACGCCGGCGAGCACGGGGACCGCGACGACGTTGCCCAGCTGCATGACCGCCCAGACCACCGGCAGGACGGCCGACGGGAGGTCGTTCACCACGCGGAAGAGGTCGCGCTCGATCGCCGACAGCTCGCCGCGCCGCGCCACCAGCGAGCCGATGCCCAGCACGGCGAGGCCGAGGCCCGCGCGCACCAGGTCGGTGCTCCGGCGGACGACGGCGGCCGGGCCGGCCGCCGCCGGGCCGGGACCTCCCGGGCCCCCGGGCGCGCCGGCCGGCGGGTGGGCCGGGAACGGCCGGGGCAGGACGGACATCGGACCTCCGGGACGCGGTCGCCGCCCAGCCTCGGCGGCGTCCGGGCCCTCCGGCAGGGACCTCGGTCCCGGTCCGCGGAGTTCGGCGACCCCGGCCTCACGCAGGGTCACCGGCCGCAGGTGACCCGGGCGGGGGACCGGTCGCCCGCTCGGGCGATGGACCGGGCGGTTCCGCATCGCCATCCTGGCCGGGTGCGGTTCACGGCGCGGGTCGCCCTGCCCCGGCCCGACGAGGGCCGGGCCCTCGCCGTGCTCCGGGGCGAGTTGCGCGACCAGGCCGCCGCGCACTGGCGGGTGCCCGACTGGGGCACGCTGGAGATCGACGGACCCGTCGAGGTCGTCGGCGCCTCGGGGCGGGCCTGGTACCGGTGGGCGGCCGCCGTGGAGGCCCAGGAGCTGTCCGCCCGCCGTCCGCCGGCCTGAGCGCGGGGGAGCGCCGACGGGGAGATGACCGCGCCAGACGGAGCGGCCCGGGCCCACGGGGGATGGTCCGGGACGTCCGCTGACGCGGCCATCTCGCTCCTGTCATCGCCGGCGGACGCCGGAGGGGTGCGCCCTCGTCCCATCGGTCCCGTGCGCCCCACCCGTCCCGGCGGCAGGCGCGGACGGCCGAGGAGGGAGCGCAACCGGCGTCAGCGCACCGGCGGGGGGACGCCGCGGGCGCTCGCGGCGAGGCCCGGTTCCCAGTCGCAGGCGCCGCACGAGCCCAGCACGACCGACCGAACGAAGGCCAGCGCCGTCCCGCGCGGGTCCGGGGACCGGCACACGTCGGCCCAGTCGAGCAGGAACTCCCCGAGGCCCTCGTCCCACCGCGCCTCGGCGGGCTCGAGCGGCAGCTGCGGGTAGCCGGGCGGCGCGGGGTGCGCGTAGCCGTAGAACGCGGCGTGCGGGTACCGCGCGTCCCCGGGCCACCAGCCGACGGCGATCTCCTGGGAGTCCATCGCGTTGCGCATGATGAAGTCGCCGGACGGCGGGTCGGCCGGCCGGCCCGAGAAGAGGTTCACGGCCAGGTCGAACGAGCCCCACCAGGCGTTCACCGGGGTCGACCGGCCGCGGTAGGGCGCCCGCACCTCGGCGAGCACCAGGGCCGCCCGGGTGGCCGCGGCGAGGTAGCCGGCCACGTGCTGCGGGTCGTACGTGGCGTGCTCCTCGTCCTCGTCGAGCGGCGTGGACCACGGCGTCTCCTGGGGCCGGGGGTCGATCCGCACCGGCCCTCCTGTCTCCCGCACGGCGGCGAGGACCTCCCGCGTCACCGCGCCCACCGACCGGTGGGGGACGAGCGGCACCTGCCGGCGGCGACCGTCGCTGTGCTCCAGGACGGCGGCGTGCTCGTGCAGGTCCAGGGCCAGCACGAGGGCGCCCGAGCCGTCCGGCGCGGGCAGCGGCCGGGTCTCCCAGCCGCGGGCGGTCAGCCGCAGCGCGGCGTGCTGGAGCTGCGGCTCCGGCGGCGCGAGGGCGGCCGACAGCTTGCCGAGCAGCTGGGTGTGGGCGTGCAGCGTGTCGCGGGTGGGCTGCCAGGCGTCGTACCGGAGCTCCGGCCAGGCCGTCATCGCCGCACGCCCGCCGGCCGGCGCGGCCGCTCCGCGCCGTCGACGACGATCTGCACCTTGGTCCTCCCTCGGACAGGAGCTAGCCTCAATCGTCGCCCTGACCGGTCGGGGAGCGACCCCGGCCACCGTAGCGGGCCGCTGGCTGTCGCCGATCGCTCCTCCGGCCCCGCTTCCCGCGTCGTCGAGCCGATCGGCCGCGATCCCGGGTGAGCCGTACGTCTGGGTGCCTCCTCCGTGACCATCCGGGGTCCGGACCACCGAGGAGTCCTCGTGCTCAACCTGCACGGACAGACCATCACCCGCCAGCACGTGCTCCGGCTGCTGCCGCTCATGCGGCTCAGCCCCGCGCAGGAGCGGCGGGTGCTCGCCCTCCGCTACCCCGTCGACTACCGGGTCGCCGCCGCCGTCTTCGAGTCCGTCGGCGTGGACATGGACAGCCTCATGGACCGGATGGGCGCCAGCCCCTGAGCGCGGCGGGGTCGGCCGAGCGCGGACGCCGGTGCCCGTGCAGCCACCGCACCTGCCGCGTGCGCGGCCGGCGGCGGCCCGCGGGGGTCCACGCCGCGCACGGCGCCGGCGCGACGGCGGCGGTGCCCACCGGCTCGGGCGCCGGAACCGCGGGGGCCGGCGCGGCGCGGTGGACCTCGTAGCCGGGGGAGCGGGGGAGGCGGTCGTCGACCACCAGCCGGATGCCCTCCGGCAGGCCGCTCCCCGGCGGCGGTGGCCACGCGCCGAGCCGGGCGCGCACCTCCGGGCGCACGTGGACGGCGACCGGCTGGGCCGCGCCGGGCCGCAGCGCGGCGGCGAGGATGTCGCCCCGGGTGTCCGGCGGCGACCAGTGCTGGCTCGTCATGACTCCGCCTCCCTGCATCCGGGCCGCCGTGCGGGTCCCTGCTCGCTCAGGCCCGGCGGCCACACGACGACGGTCGCGCGCGCGGCGGCCCGGCGGCAGCCGCGAACGGGGGGCGGGGACGCTCCCGAACTGGGGGTCCGGCAGTGTCATCGGGGCGGCGGGGAGGGACGCCGGCGGGACGTCCCGCGAGGCTCAGGCGGCGGTGGCGAGGCGGCGCCCACCTCCCGGCTGGATGCGCCGGCCCAGGAGGAGCACGGCCACGGCGGCCACGGAGACCACCGGCACCCACCGCAGCGCGGCGGCCAGGCCGAGCCGGTCGGCGAGGGCACCGGTGACCACCGGACCGGCGGCGAGGCCGATCAGGTTGTTGGCCATCGCGAGCACCCCCAGGGCGCTCGCCCGGAGCGACGCGGGCGTCAGCCCGGCCACCAGGGCACCGGCCGGGCCGGCGGTGCCGGCGGCGAAGAAGGCCCCGGCGCCGACCAGGGCCAGCTGCGCCGCCCCGGGTGGCAGGGAGAAGCCGGTGGCGAGCAGGACCAGGGAGGCGCCGGCGTAGCCGGCCGCGGTGGTCCAGCGGCGCGCCGGGTCGGTGCGGGCGAGCCGGTCGGTGAGCAGCCCGCAGACGACCATGCCCACGCCCATGAGCAGCAGCAGCGCCGCGGCCCGCGCGGCCGCGGTCCCCGCCGGGAGCCCGTGCGCCCGGTCGAGGTGGCTGGGCAGCCACGCGATCAGCGACCCGGCGACGAACAGCTGCAGCCCGTTGGCGAGGTAGGTGCACAGCACGGCCGGCGGGGACAGCACCGCGGACAGCCGCCCCGGCGCCGGCCCGCCGGGGCGGTCGTCGGCCGCCTCGGGCCGGGTGTGGCGGGCGAGCCGGCCCTCGGTGACCACCGCCCGGAAGACGACGAGCAGCACCACGCCGAGCACGGCCATGGCCGCCACGGCGGGCCGCCAGCCGAACCGGTCGGCCAGCGCGCCCCCGAGGGCGATGCCCAGCACGGCACCGGCGACGCCGCCGGCGGTGAACGCGGCGGCGAGCGTGGCCCGCCGGTGCGGCGGGAAGACCGACAGCACCAGCGCCAGGCCGACGCTGCCGTAGGCGGCCTCCCCGACGCCGACGAGCACGCGCGCGCCGAGCAGCTGCCCGTAGCCGGCGGCCAGGGCCGATCCGAGGGTCGCCAGGCTCCACAGCGCGGCCATCAGCAGGACGGCGCGGCGGCGGCCGTGGCGGTCGGCCAGCATCGACAGCGGCACCGTCAGGACCGCGACGGTGAGCGCGACGACGCTGCTCAGCGCGCCCAGCTCGGCGTCGCTGAGGGTCCACTCCGCCTTGAGGAACGGGAACACCGCCGCCAGCACCTGCCGGCACATGAAGTCCGACAGCAGCAGGCCGAAGGCCAGCGCGAAGACGAGCCAGGGGAACGCCCGCGACCGGGCCGCCGTGGGGGCGGGCGGGTCGGCGAGGGCGTCACCCACGGTCGCCGACCTGGTCCTCCCGCGGTCGACGGGAGCTCGCGGCGGGCTGCGCGCGTTGCCGCCACTCGGTCGCCGTGACGCCGAAGTGCCCACGGAACCAGACGGAGAACGCGCTCGGGGCGGCGAAGCCCAGCAGGTGCGCGATCCGCGTCAGCGAGTAGGTCTCGTTCGCCAGGTACCGCTCGGCCCACCGGACCCGCACGTCGTGGACGATCGCCGAGAAGGTCTGCCCCTCCTCGGCCAGGCGCCGCCGCAGCGTGCGCTCGGGCACGCTGAGGGCGCGGCTGACGTGCCCCAGCGAGCAGCGCCCGGTCGGCAGCAGCGCCTCGACCACGGCGCGGACCTGCCCGGTGGTGTCCGCCGGCCGGGGCGCGGGCAGGGTCTCCAGCAGCCGGCGGGCGTAGGGCCGCAGCCCCGGGTCGGCGGTGACCGTCGGCAGGTCCAGGTCCCGCGCCGGGAAGACCACGCCCGTGAACGGCTGGTCGAAGCGCAGGGCCGGGCCGAACACCTCCCGGAACCGGGTGAGGTCGGACGGCGGCCCGTGGGCGAACACCACGGACAGCGGCTGCCAGTCGGCACGCACCAGGCTGCGGATGACGTCGAGCAGGACGGCCGTGCTCCCGTCGAGGAACTGCCGGACGGGGACCGGCGCGCCGAAGTCCATCCACACCTGCACCGTGGCGAGCCCGTCGGCCTCGAGCAGCCGCAGGTCGAGGACGCCGTTGATGGCCTGCTCGTAGCGGATCACCAGTTCCAGCGCCGAGCGGAGGTCGGGCTCCTCGCGCAGGACCACGCTGATCGGCCCCAGCGCGGACAGGCGCCGGTAGGCCACCATCCGGAGGCCCAGGTCCTCGCACCCGGACTCCGCCACCGAGCGCTCCACCAGCCGGGCCACCGGCACGGCCGGGGTCCAGCGGTCCGGGTCGGCCAGGGCGGCGACGTCCAGCCCCTCCTCGGCCATCAGCCGCGCCGGGTCCAGACCCAGGGAGCGGGCGACCTCCGCGTAGCCGGTCAGCGCCGCGTACCGGACGAGGCGCTCCATGCCGGCTCCTTCCGCTGCTGGCCCGCATGCGCAAGTGAACCGGCCGCATCCGTGAAGCGCACCGACCTGCGGCTTCCTACCGTGGCGGCACCGGGAACAACGCCGACCGCACCGGTCGCCGGTCCCCGGGGAGCTGCAGAGGACCCGTCGTACCGGACCGGGAGCGGCCGGCCCCGGCGCGACGACGGCGAACGGAGCGCTGCCATGCACGACCCGCCCCCGGCCGGGTCCGCCGCGTCGACCGCCGCCGACCGGGACGGACGGCCGGTCCTGTCCGACCGGGAGCTCACCGCGCTGCGCCTGCTCGCCGAGGGCCGCTCGACCGCGCAGATCGCCACCGCGATGTCGATCTCGCCCAACACGGTGCGCGACCGCATCCATCACCTCCGCGCCAAGTTGGACGCCACCGACCGGGACCAGGCGGTCTCCCGAGCGCGGGAGCTCGGCCTGCTCTGAGCGAGCCCAGCCGACGGCGGCGGCCGCCGTCCACCCGCCCGGGTCCTCCGTTCCCGGGCCGAAGGTCCGTATCGCAGACGATTGGGTCGTGGTCCAGATGACCGAGCACCAGCCGCGGGTCGCGGACCCGGCCGGGTCCGGGCTGCTGCCGAGCACGCTCGCCCCACCCCCGCTCGGCTTCCCGCCCCTGCCCCGTCCCCGGCTGTTCCGGCTGCTGACGCAGGGGGTGGCCGCCACCCCGGTGACCCTGGTCGCCGGCACCGCCGGCTCGGGCAAGACGGTCCTCGCCGCGACGTGGGCGCGGACCCAGCAGGGCCGCGTCGCCTGGCTGTCCCTGGACGCCGGCGACGACGACCCGGCCGTCTTCCGGGCGCACCTGCTGGCGGCGCTGCGGCGGACCGGCGTGGACCTGCCGACGCCACCTGCGCCGGCGCCGGGGGACGCCGCCCCGGACGCCTGGCCGAACGAGCTGGCCGCGGCGCTGGGCGCACGGCCCGAGCGGGTGGTGCTCGTCCTCGACGCCGCCGACAGCCTCACCGCCCGGGAGGTGACCGGTGCCCTGGACCTGCTCGTCCGGCACGCCGGCGCCCGCCTCCGGCTGGTGCTGTGCGCCCGCGCCGACCCGCTGCTACCGCTGCACCGCTACCGGCTCGACGACCGGCTCACCGAGATCCGGACGGCCGACCTGGCCTTCACCGCGGAGGAGACCGGGGCCCTGCTCGCCGCTCTCGGCACCCCCGTCACCCCCGCGGTGGCCGCGGCCCTGCAGCGCCGGACCGAGGGCTGGGCGGCCGCACTGCGGCTGGCGTCCGCGCCACTCGCGCAGGGCGCGGACCCCGACCGGCTGCTCGCGTCCCTGGCCGCCGACGAGGGCAGCGTCGCCCAGTACCTGACGGCCGAGGTCCTCGACCGCCAGCCGGCCCCGGTCCGCCGGTTCCTGCTGCGGATCAGCGCCGCCGAGCAGCTGTGGCCGGATCTCGTCGACCGGCTGGCCGGCCGGCCGGGCGGCCACGCGCTCGCCGCGCTGGCCGCGGCCAACGCCTTCGTGGAGCGGGTGCCGGGCGCCACCGGCGGCTTCCGCGTCCACGGCCTCTTCCGGGAGCTGCTGCAGGCGCAGCTGGCCTACGAGGACCCCGGCGCCTTCGCCGCCGGGCACCGGACCTGCGCGGCCTGGTACGCCGCGGCCGGCGACCTGCCGGCCGCCGTCGAGCACGCCTCCGCCGCCGGCGACGACGCGCTCGCCGCACGCCTGCTCGTCGACGACCTGGCCGTCGGTCGCCTCCTGGCCTCCGACCCGACCGCCGTGCGGCTGCCGCCGGCCGCGGACGGACCGGACGCGGCGGTCCTGCGCGCGGCCGCCGCGCTCGCCGGGCGCCGGCCGGCCGACGCCCGGGACCTGGCCGCGGCCGCGGTCGCCGCCGGCGATCCCGGCGCCCGGCCGGCGCTGCGCGCCAGCGCCGCGGTCGTCTGCGCCGCCGCCGGGCCCGGCGCCGACCGGGTGCGCACCGCCGCCGTGGGGGCCGAGAGGCTGGTCGCTGCCCTGCCCGAGGCGCAGGCCTCCCGCCGGGCCGAGCTGACCGCCGTCCTGGCCAGCGGCACCGCCACCGCCCTGCTGCACGGCGACGCGCCCGGAGGGGCGCTGCGCGACGCCGTCGGACGCGCCCTCGCGCTCAGCGCCGCCGCCGACGCCCCACGGACGAGGGCCCGCTCGCTGGCCGACCTCGCCCTGCTCGAGGCGCTGACCGGGCGGGCACGGCGGGCGACGGGGCTGGCGGCCGAACACGAGGCGGTCGCCGACGAGGGCCGCTGGCCGGAGGCGGATCGAGCCGCCGCCACGGCCACCGCCCTCGCCTGGGTGCACGTCGACCGGCACGAGCTCGCCGAGGCCCGCCGCTGGATCGGCCGGGCCGCCCGGCGCGCCCCCGACGTCGGGACCGACGCCCTGTGCGCCGTGCTGGAGAGCCGGCTGCGCCGGGCCCGCGGCGAGATCGAGGCCGCCGGCCGGGCCCTCCGACCGGCGCTGGAGACCCCCGGGGGCCCGGCGTGGGTGCGCGAGCAGGTCGTCGCCGAGGCCGTCCGTGTCCGCCTGGCGCGCCGCGACGGCCCGGCGGCACGGAGCCTGATCGACCAGCTGCCACCGGCGAGCCCGCGCGCGGGGGTGCTGTGCTCCACCGTCGCGGCTGCCGGCCTCCTCCCGGGCACCGACGCGTCCCCTGCCGACGCACCCGCCGACAGCGGCGGGCCGCTGCCCCTCGGTCTCGCCGTCGAGGCCGCCGTCGTCCGCGCCTGCCTGCTGACCGCGGCCGGACGGACCGCCACCGCCGTCGCCGCGCTGGAGCAGGCGCTCCAGCTGGCCGCTCCCGAACGCCTGCGGCGACCGTTCCTCGACGCGCCGGCGCAGCTGCGGCCACTGCTGCGCTCGCAGCCCGTGCTCGCCGCCGCCGGCGCCTGGCTCAACCCGACCGCACCGGCCGTCCCCACGCCGCGCCACCCCCTGGACGCCGGTTCCCCGCCGGCGCCCCCGACGCCGGCGGCGGTCGCCGGCGACCTGAGCGCCCGCGAGCTGGAGGTCCTCGGGCACCTGGCCCAGCTGCTGTCGACCGAGGAGGTCGCGGCTGCGCTGTTCGTCTCCGTCAACACCGTGCGCACGCACGTCCGCAGCATCCTCCGCAAGCTCGACGTCACCCGCCGCACCGACGCCGTCCGCCGGGCGCGCGAGCTGCACCTGCTCGAGCCCCCGCAGGTCATCCCGGGCGCCGCCCGGCGTCCCGGCGAGCTGCCGCAGCCGGCCCCGTGATCGGCGACCTCCCCTCCCCGGTCCGGCCTGCCGGTGTCCGGGCCTGGCGCCCCCGGACGGGAGTGCCGGCTGTCCCTGCCGTGTGGCATCATCGAACACGCGTTCGAACCGCTGCCCGGAGGTGCCGATGACCACCGTCTCGACGTCCCACGTGCCGGCCGGGGAGCGGGTCCTGACGACCGGCGTCGTCGGCTCGGACTTCGGCCTCCCGCTCGTCCGGCCGGCGAGGACGCGGCGGGGGAGCGAGGTGCGGGTGGTGCGGGCGCACTGCCGGGCGCACGGGGGCGTCGTCGTGTGGTTCACCGACGGCACCAAGACCCCGCCGCTGCACGGCCGCACCGTCTGGACCGTCGCCGAGGACGCCCCGGACCCGGACGCGCCGGGCCTGTGGTGAAGCCCGCGCGTCAGCCGAGCTGGAACGGGTCGCGGGTGCCGCCGGTCAGCTCGACGAACACCGACCTCGTCTCCGTGTACGCGTCGAGCGCCTCGATGCCGTTCTCCCGGCCGAGGCCGCTGGCACCGAAGCCGCCGAACGGCATGTTCGGGGCGACCACCCGGTAGGCGTTGATCCACACCGTGCCGGCGCGCAGCCCCGCCGCGACGCGGTGCGCCCGGTGGACGTCCTTGGTCCACACCGCGCCGGCCAGCCCGTAGGGGGTGTCGTTGGCCAGGTCGAGGGCCTCCCGCTCGGAGGTGAAGGGCAGCGCCGCCACGACCGGGCCGAACACCTCCTCCCGGACGATCGTCGTCCCCGGCGTCACGCCGGTGACGACGGTCGGCTCGACGAACAGGCCGCCGTGCTCGGCGGCGGCCGCGCCGCCGCAGGCGAAGGTCGCTCCCTCCTCCCGGGCCCGGCGGAGGTGGCCGAGCACCTTCTCGTACTGCGGGGCGTTGGCGACCGGCCCCATCTCGGTGCCGGGCTCGGTCGGGTCGCCCAGCCGGATCGTCCGGGCGCGGGCGACCACCTTCTCGACCACGGCGTCGTGCACGTCGGCGTGCACGATCAGCCGGGAGCCGGCCATGCACGTCTGCCCGGTGGCGGCGAAGACGCCGGCGACGACGCCGTTGGCCGCCGCGTCGAGGTCGGCGTCCGGGAAGACGATCTGCGCGCTCTTGCCGCCCAGCTCCAGGGTGACCCGGTTGACGTTGGCGACGGCCGCCCGGGCGACCTGCACCCCGGTCGCCGTCGACCCGGTGAACGCGATCTTGTCCACGCCGGGGTGGCCGGCGAGGTGCTCGCCGGTCGACCGGTCCCAGCCGGGGACGACGTTGAAGACGCCGGCCGGCAGGCCCGCCTCCGACAGCACCTCGGCGAGCGCGACCGTGGCCGCGGGGGAGTGCTCCGACGGCTTCGCCACCACCGTGCAGCCCGCCGCCAGGGCCGGCGCCAGCTTCCAGGTGAGCAGGAGCAGCGGCGAGTTCCACGGCGTGATCGCGCCGACCACGCCGACCGGCACGCGCTGGGTGTAGCCGAAGTAGTGCGGGTTGACCGGGGGGACCGTCCGCCCCTCGAGCTTGTCGGCGAGCCCCGCGAAGTAGAAGAACCACTGCGGCAGGGCGAGCATCTGCCCGCGCATCTCGCGCAGCAGCTTGCCGGAGTCCCTGACCTCCAGCAGCGCCAGCCGCTCGGCCGCCGTCTCCAGCGCCGTCGCGCACCGGCGCATGATCGCCGCGCGCCGGAAGCCGGTCATCTCGCCCCACTCGCCCTCGAACGCGGTCCGGGCGGCGGCGACGGCCGCGTCGACGTCCTCGGGGCCGCCGTCGGCGACGACCGCCCACGGCCGGCCGGTGTACGGGTCCTGGCTGTCGAACGTCCGGCCCGACAGCGCGTCGACCGGGCGGCCGTCGATGAAGAGCCGGAACTCCTCCAGCCGGGGCGCGGTCCGCACCCCGACGGCGGCGCCCGAGGGCCCGGGGGAGGAGGTGCCGGAGGGGGACGTGTCGGCCATGGGGATGCTCCCTCGTCGAGGGCCGGGGGCCCCTCCTTACCGCTCGTGGCCCGGCGGCACCAGGCCTGCCGACGACGCCGCCGCGGTCCGCCCCTCCGTGGGTGCCGTGGCCCGCGCACTGGCAGGGTGGGCGGCATGGTCGGTGCCGCTCCCGTCGTCGTCGTGACCGGTGCGAACGGACTGGTGGGCGCGGCGGTGTGCCGGGCGCTGGCCGAGCGGTCGGCGCAGGTGCGCGCCGTCGTCCGCCGGGCCGGCAGCGCGCCGGTGATCGACGGGGTGACCGAGCACGTCGGCGACCTCGCCGACGCGTCCGTGGCCCGCGCGGTGACCCGGGGCGCCGACGCCGTCGTCTCGACGGTGCACCCGATGGGCTCGTCGCGGGAGGAGCAGCACCGGGTGGGTGCCGAGGGGGCGGTCGCGCTCGCCGAGGCCGCCCGGGAGGCCGGCGTGGCGCGGTTCGTGCACGTCTCCACGGCGGGGGTCCACGACCGCTCCGCCGGCGCCGGGGACATCGCGGAGGACGGCGCCCTGCTGCCCGAGGGCAGCGGCGACTACCCCGACACCAAGAACGCCGCCGACGCCGCGCTCGCCCGGGTCGGCGGGCTCACGGTCGTGCTGGTGCGCCCGCCGGCCGTCCTCGGCGCCGGCGACACGTCGGTCTGGAACACGCTGAGGCCGCGGGCGGTGCTCCGCGGCGACCGCCGGGTGAACCCGGCGCAGAGCTGGCCGTGGGTGCACGTCGACGACCTGGCGGCGTTCCTCGCGGACGTCGCCACCGGCGCGGTCGCGACCGCGGAGGACCCGGAGCGCGGGCCGGTGGCCGGCGCGACGACGCCGGTGCTGGTCGCCGGTGAGCCGGCGACCTGGCGCGACTACCTCGGCGCGGTCACCGGCGCGCTCGGCGTCGAGCCGCAGTGGACCGACGAGCCGGTGTGGACCGGGCAGCTGCGCACCGACCGGGCCCGCCGGTGGGGCTGGGCGCCGCGGGTGGGCCTGGCCCAGGCCCTGGAGGAGCTGCGGCGCGGGCTGGCAGCCGACGACGAGGAGGCCTCGTGACCGACCGCACCGACGACGGGACCGGCGACGTGATCGAGGGCGTGGTCGCCCGCTGGCACCGGTACCTGGCCGGGCAGCTCCCCGGCGGCCTCGACCAGCTGCTCGCCGACGACGTCGTCTTCCACTCGCCGGTGGTCTTCACGCCGCAGCGCGGGAAGGCCGTCACGGCGCGGTACCTCGAGGCGGCGTCCCGGACGCTCGTCGCCGGCGGGTTCCGGTACACGAAGGAGGTCCTGTCGGGGGACACCGCGGTGCTGGAGTTCGAGACGAGCGTCGAGGACCGGTACGTGAACGGCGTCGACATCATCCGGTGCGACGCGGCGGGCCGGATCGTCGAGTTCCGGGTCATGCTGCGGCCGCTGCAGGGGATCCAGGCCGCGCACGAGCAGATGGGGCGGCTGCTGGCCGCCGGCGGCTGACCGCGGGGCGCCGTCCGCCGACCCGCCCGCCGGTGGGCGGGTCAGTCGCCGGTGGCGGCGGAGGCGGGGTTGCGCAGCCGGACGGCGTCCAGGCCGACGAGCACGCCCAGCTCGTCGGCGACCATGACGATGTCGGTGATCCGCCCCTCGGCGACGGTGAGGACGTCGATCACGCGGAGCCAGAGCTCGCGGCCCGTGGCCGGCACCGGCCCGGCGGACGTCGTCCAGGTGCCGACGTGCGGGCCGCCCATCCGGAACGCCACGGCGACCCGGTCTCCCCGGTCGACGACCGACAGCACCTCGCGCCGAACCGGGGCGAAGGTGCGCTGCACGGCCCGCGCCCGGTCGACGAGGGCCGCCGGCGACATCGGCGTGCCGTTGACCGTCACCGGATCGGCGTACAGCTCGCGGAAGGCGGCGGTGGCGGCGCCGTCGTCCGCCGGCAGCGGGTCGGACCACAGGCGCAGCAGTCGCTCCACGTCGAAGGGCACCGGGCCATGCTGGCGGCGGCGGCGCGACGCGTGCAGGGCCCGACGTCCCGCAGGGGTCAGAAGCGGCCGCGGTACAGCGAGCAGCCGGCGCACACCGGCGGCGGCTCGTCGGTGCGGAGGGCGGCGCGGAACTCCGCGTACGCCTCGCCGGTCCAGATCCCGGGCAGGTCGTCGTCGGCCAGGCTGCCCAGCGAGACCCGGTCGTCGCCCATGACCATGCAGCAGGGCTGGACCACGCCGGAGCTGGTGACGTAGGCGGCGTCCCAGGGCCAGCTGCAGCCGGGCTCACCGGGTGCGCGGACCGGCGGCTGCGCGTCCGGGGTGGGCAGCCGCAGGCGCACGCCCCAGCGCCCGGCCTGCTCCCGGGCCGCGGCGAAGACGTCGGCCACGCGGGCCGGATCGACGTGCTCGAGGCTCTCGGCGCGGGCGAACGCCCGGATCCCGGCGTAGTCGCCCGACGGGTCGGTGTCGCCGAAGTCGTGCGACAGGTCCTGCACGTGCAGCTCGCCGACCCCCCACTCGGCGAGCAGCCGCACGAGGTCGGGCAGTTCGGAGAGGTTGCGGCGCATGGCCACGAACACCACCCGCACCTCCGGGTCGTCCGACCCGGCCGCCTGCTTCGCCGCCTGCAGCCCCCGGAGGTTGCGGGCGACCCGGTCGAGGTCCGCGCCGGCCCGGATGCCCTCGTGGGTCCGCGCCGTGGCGCCGTCCAGGGAGACGTGCAGCCAGTCCAGCCCGAGCGCGACGAGGCGCTCGGCCCGCTCGCGCGTCAGCAGCATCGCGTTGGTGTTGAAGCCGACCTCGATGCCCCGCTGCTTGGCGTGGGCGACCATCGCGAGCAGGTGCGGCTGCAGCAGCGGCTCGCCGAGGCCCTGCAGGGTCAGCCGCGTCAGCCCGGGGGTGCCGTCCACCAGCCGGCGGAACAGCTCCATCGGCATCGCGCCGTCGGCCCGGTTGACCGGCGGCCGGTAGCTGACCAGGCACATGGCGCACGCCAGGTTGCACGCCGACGTCACCTCCACCTGCAGGTGCCGCGGCAGGGGAGGGGGAGCGGGGGACCGGGGGGCGCTGGGCATGGGTGCGCGCCTTTCTCACCGAGGAGCCGCCGGACGGCGCGGGGCGAGGTCGAGTGTGCCGCCGCCGCGGGCTCAGCGCGGGGCGACCCGGAAGACCGGCCAGCCGATCTCGGTGCGCCAGGCGCCCGGGTCGGCGGTGTCCCGGGGGCCGACGAGGTACCGCTCGCGCACCGGGCCGGCCACGGCCAGCGCGTTGGCCGTGACCCACATGCCGAGCTCGCCGTAGGTGACGTCGACGTCGTCGTGCTCGCCCGCGTGCGTGGTGACGGCCAGCTCGACGGCCGGCAGGGTCACCGGGTGCACGCGGCCGCGGCGCGGCGGCTCGGCGGCGGGCCGGTACACGAGCGCGTGCCCGCGGCCCGCCTCGAACAGCGCGTTGTCGTACAGCCCGCCCGGGACGCCGGTCCCCTCGCCGACCACGGCGTCGAGCTCGGCCATGGCGCCGGCGTACCAGGCGAGCACCTGGTCGTGCGCCACGTCGTCCTCCACCGCGGCCACGGTCGCGGCCGGCACCGCACGCAGCTCGACGGCCAGCGGGGGCGGCGCCGGCCGCAGCAGCCGGCGCAGCGACGCCACCGCCGCGCGGGTGCGGTCCAGCTCGGCCTCCAGTCGCTGCAGGTGCTCGGAGACCAGCGCGGCACGGGCGCCGGGATCGGGGGAGCGCAGGATGCGCTGGACGTCGGGCAGGGGGACGTCGAGCTCGCGCAGGCGGTGGATGACCTGGGCGGTCGGGATCTGGTCGGCGCTGTAGTAGCGGTAGCCGGTCGCGGCGTCCACGGTCGCGGGCTCCAGCAGGCCGGCGTCGTGGTACCGGCGCAGGGTGCGCACGCTGAGGTGGGTCAGCCGGGAGAACTCGCCGATCGCCAGCACCGGAGCACTGTGCACCCTCCCCCGGGGGGAGGGTCCAGCGGTTGACCCTCCCGGAGCGGGAGGCCGCAGGGTCGGGGCATGACCGCACCGACCAGCATCCCCACCGACCGGCTGCCCGCGACGATCCGCGGCTTCCTCACCGCGCACGTGGCCCGGGACGTCGACGCCGCGCTCCGCGCCCTCACCCCCACCGCCGTGGTCGTCGACGACGGCACCACCTACCGCGGCACGGGGGAGATCCGGCGGTTCCTGTCCCACGCCGGGGCCGAGTTCAGCTACACCACCGAGCTCGTCGGCGCCGAGCGCGACGACGACGCGCACTGGGTCGCCGTCCTCCGGCTGGAGGGCGACTTCCCCGGCGGCGTCGTCGCGCTGCGCTACCGGTTCGCGATGGACGGCGACCGCATCGCCGGGCTGGTCATCGCGCCCTGAGCGGCGGCGCCCGGGGCTCACGCCGGCGGGCCGGGCAGGCTGTGCCAGGTGTCGTAGGCGACGGCGGCCGCGCCCTCGACGTCGCCGGCGGCGCAGAGCCGGATCAGCTCGTCGTGCCGGCGGACCGAGGCCCGGCCCTGCAGCGAGGCGAACCGCAGCCGCTCCGCCCGGCGCACGGTCGGCGTGAACTGCTCGAGCACCGTGTCGAGGGCGCGGTTGCCGGCGATGTGCACGAGCACGCCGTGCAGCTCGTCGTCGGCGAGCAGGGCCTGCTCGACGTCGCCGGACTCGATGGCGGCCGCGAACCGCCGGTTGGCGTCGCGCAGCTCGTCGAGGTCGGACTCCGTGAGGGCCGGCACCGCCTCGCGGACCGCGACCTCGTGCATCGCCGCGACGACGTCGCGGGCGTCGCGGACGTCCCGGGCGTCGAGCGGGCTCACGACCGTCGACCGGCCCGGCCGGGCGAGCACGAGGCCGGACTGCGCGAGCCGGAGCAGCGCCTCCCGGACCGGCGTCCGGCTGACCCCGAGCCAGGCCGCGAGCTCCAGGTCCTTGAGCTGCTCGCCGGGGGCGAAGGTGCCGTCGACGATCGCGTCGCGCAGCCGGCGGTAGACGTCGTCGCGCAGCAGGCCGCGGTCGACGCCGGGGGCCGTCGCGGGGATCGGCACGGGGGACCTCCGGGCGGACGGGCGGGCTGCGGAACGAGGAAGGGCGGTTCGTACCCTTCCGTGCCGCGACCCCGAAATGCAATATATCGGACGAACCGGCGGGTCGAGCGGGGCGGGCGCCGGGAGTGCGACCGGACGGGTGGCACCGGGCCGCCCGCGGAGCGAGAGGGAGAGACCGATGACCAGCAGCACGCTCGACGCCCGCGCCGCCGGCAGGCCCACGGTGGTGCTCGTGCACGGGGCCTTCGCCGACTCGTCGAGCTGGAACGGCGTGATCGCCGCGCTCCGGCGGGACGGCCACCCGGTCGTCGCCGTGGCGAACCCGCTGCGCGACCTGCACGGCGACGCCGCCTTCCTGCGGGACGTCCTGGACGGCATCGACGGGCCGGTCGTGCTCGCCGGCCACTCCTACGGCGGCAGCGTGATGAGCGAGGCGGCCGCCGGGCACCCGCGGGTCCGGGCGCTGGTCCACGTCGCCAGCTTCCTGCTCGAGAAGGGGGAGAGCACCGGCGAGCTCGCCGGGAGGTACCCGGGCAACGAGCTGGGGCCGGCGCTGCGCCCGGTGCCCGTCCGCGGTCCGGACGGTCGGGTCCGCGACGACCTCTACATCGCGCAGGAGCGGTTCCGGGAGGTCTTCGCCGCGGACGTGCCGGCGGACGTCGCCGAGCTGATGGCCGTCACGCAGCGACCGATCACCGCCGCGGCGCTGGCCGACGAGGCGTCGGAGGCGGCCTGGCGGACCATCCCGTCCTGGACCCTCGTGACGCGTCAGGACCTGGCCGTCCCGGCCGAGGCCCAGCGGTTCATGGCCGAGCGGGCGTCCTCGCACACCGTCGAGGTGGACGCCTCCCACGCGGTGACCGTCTCGCGGCCGGACGTCGTCGCCCGGCTGGTCGACGAGGCCGCCCGCGCGACGGCCGCCTGACCGCGGAGGACCGGGCCACCCCGCGCAGGGGTGGCCCGGTCGGGTCCGTCCGGGAACCCCTCAGAGGCGAGCGGGCTGAGACCCGCGGTAGCGGGTGAGGTGGTCGCGGAACCCGTCGACGAGGAAGGCGCGCGCCCTCCGGCTGACCGGGGCCCAGGCGGCGACGAGGTCGAAGCCGTGGAAGGCGCCGGGGTAGACCTCGAGGGTGACCGGCACGCCGGCGGCCTCCAGCCGGCGGCACCAGTCGACGACCTCGTCGTGGAAGGGCTCGATGTCCCCGACGAAGGTCAGCGTCGGCGGCAGGCCGGCGAGGTCGGTGGCCCGCGCCGGGGCGGCGGAGGCGGGCACGTCGCCGCCGCGGAGGTCGCCGAGGTAGAGGTCCCAGGCGGCGACGTTCGTGGTGGTGTTCCACACCGGCGTGGTGTTGTCCCGGGACGAGGCGGTGGGGCGGTCGTCGATCATGGGGTACAGCGGCATCTGGAAGGCGACGGCGACCTCGCCGCGGTCGCGCGCCAGCAGGGTCACCGCGGCGGTCAGGCCGCCGCCGGCGCTCTCGCCGCCGACCACCAGCTGGTCGTCGGCCACGCCGAGGTCGCCGGCGTGGTCGCGCAGCCACAGCAGCGCGTCGTAGCAGTCGTCCAGCGCTGCCGGGTAGGGCGACTCGACCGACAGGCGGTAGTCGGGCAGCACGACGACGGCGTTGGCCGCGGTGACCAGCCGCCTGGCGGTGGCGAGGCTCTGCTCGGGGGTGCCGATGGCGTAGCCGCCGCCGTGGATCCACAGCACCCCGGGCACGCCGACGCGGGGGACGGCGGGGCGGACGACGACGAGGCGCAGCGGGGAGCCGTCGCGGCGGGTGGTCCAGCGCTGGGCCACCTCGACGTCCCCGCGGACCCGGCTGGTCTCCTGGCCGGGGCGGTGGCGCCGCCGGGCGAGGGCGTTCATGACCCGGACCTGCCGCCGGTAGCCCTCGGGTGTGCCCGGTGTCAGGCGGCCGAGCAGCCGGCCCACCCGCTCCAGGCCGGGGTCCACCTCGTACCGCGCTCCGCCCATCGTCGGCTCCTCCTCCGTGTCGGCTCCTGCAGGCGGCCCCCGCGGTCCCGTGCCCGCCGCCCGGGGCCCGGCGGGCCGCGCACATCCTGCCGGTGGCCGGCCGGGCCCCGCGAGCTCGGCTCGTCGCCGCAGCCGGACACGGCGAGGGGCGCGGCCTTCCGCACCCCTCGCCGTCGGTCGGGTGGGTCAGGGCCGGACGAGGACCTCGAGCGACGTGCGGTCGGCCATGCCGCGGTAGTCGCCGGGGACGCCGGCGAGGTCGATGGCGGTGTCGAAGACCCGGCCCGGCTCGATGGTGCCGTCGAGCACGTCGGGCAGCAGTTCGTCGACGTAGGCGCGCACCGGTGCCGGTCCGCCGGCCAGGCGGACGTCGTGCCGGAACAGGCTGCCCATGCCGATGGGGGCGTCCTCGTACTGCGGGACGCCGACCCGGCTGATGACGCCGCCGCGGCGGACGATGCCGGCGGCCTGCTCGTAGGCCGGCAGGGTCCCGACCGCCTCGAGCACGGCGTGGACGCCGTGCCCGTCGGTGAGGTCGCGGACCGCGGCGACGCCCTCCTCCCCGCGGGCGGGGACGACGTCGGTGGCGCCGAGGTCCCGGCCCAGCCCGGTGCGTGCGCGGTGGCGGCCCATCAGGATGACCTGCTCGGCGCCCAGCCGCCGGGCCGACAGCACGGCCAGCAGACCGACGGCGCCGTCCCGATCACGGCCACCCGGTGGCCGCGGGCGATCCCGGCGGCGACCGCGGCGTGGTACCCGGTGCCGAGGCCGTCGGACAGGGTGAGCAGGGACGGGATCAGGGCGGAGTCCGCGGCGACGGGCAGCCTGACGAGGGTGCCGTCGGCCAGTGGCACGCGGACCGCCTCGGCCTGGCCGCCCTCGCCGGGCTCGCCGTCCCAGGACCCGGCCTCGGGGTGGGCGCAGGAGGTGTGCAGGCCGGCGCGGCAGGACTCGCAGGTGCCGTCGGAGATCGCGAAGGGTGCGACGACCCGGTCGCCCTTCCGCAGCGGGCCTGCCGGCCCGACGCCACGGTCGTGCTGGTGCCCGACTCCGGCCTGCACCGCCGCACTGCCGGACGAGGCGGTCGCCCTGACGTTGCCGCTGGACCTGCGGGACGCGGGCCTGCGCCGGTGGGGGTCGACGAGGAGACCGTGACGGGCCGGCTGACCCGCGAGCTGCTCGCCGCCCCGACCGGGGGCAGGCGGTGACGGCGGGCGGCGGTGCGCGCCCGGCCCCGACGTCCGCGCCCGCGTCGGTAGGGCCACCGGGGCCAGAGCCCGGTCAGCCCCCGAGGGGGCGCCGGGTGCTCACACCCCGGCTTCCCGGACCGACATCTCGTTCCACAGGTCCAGCAGCCGGTCGAGGCGGGCCAGGCACTCCTCGACCGCCGAGCGCGATGCCGGGGTGTCGGCCGTGCGCTGGACCGACCGCGCGGCGAGCAGCCGCTGCCGGGCCGCGACGAGGTCGGTCCGGAGGCGTTCGTCGATGCTGCGGCTCAGGACGTCCACGGCGACCTCCGGATCCCGGACGGCTGCGTCGCGCCCCGGCGGGGCGTGGGCTCACGGTCCCGCCCCATCGGGCCGGGGGCAGGAGGCGGAGGACGTCCCCGGCCGTGACCAACGTCCCGGGTCGTCGTGGGGCGGGACCCGGGCGGGCGTGCGTCGCCGGCCGGGGCGGGTCAGCCGCGCCAGGTCCGGTCGCGCACCTCCGGCAGGTCCTCCAGGGCCTCCACCACCTGGGCCCGGTGCCGCGCGATCTGCTCGTGGCAGTGCCCGGGCGAGGACGTCGCCGCCCGGGCACTGCGGTGCGCGGTCTCCGGCCCGGCAGGGACGGGGGTCCCGACCTGGCGGGCCGCACGGCGCGAGGCCGACCCGCCGGTCAGCCGGTGACCGAACCGGCGCCGCGGGGCGCCAGGGCCCCGGCGATCCCGGCGGCCCAGCCCTCGATGGCCGCCCAGTCCCGGTGGTCGCCCGGCCGCTGGCCGGTGGCCCGGTAGAACACCCGGCCCTACAACGGGACGCCCCGGGTGCGCACCACGCCGCCGAACAGCCGGTGGTCGCGGGCGGCCAGCCCCGCGGGCAGACCGCGCCCGATCCGGGCGAGCTCCTGGCGGCCCATCCACGTCCGGAACCGGCCGCGCGGGTCCAGGCCGCCGACGCTGAACAGCCAGACGGGCCGGCCGTCCAGCGCGGGGGCCAGCCGCCCGGCGAACTCCCGGGCCGGGGGCAGCCAGGCCATGTCGTGGACCGCGCTGCCGACGACGAACGCGTCGACACCGTCGATCCGGAGGCCCGGGCCGGCCGGGCGGACCTCGACAACGCCCGCTTCGTGCAGCCGGGCGCCGATGCGCTCGGCCACCTCGCGGGTGCTGCCGCCCGCGGTCGCGTAGGCGACGAGGATCCGAGGAGGGCTCATGTCCATGACGGGCACGCTGCCGCCCCCGACGGTCGAGCAGGCAGGGACGGAGGACCTCCGCGGACCGTCGGAGGTCCCCGGGGCACTGAGTCGGGACCTTCGACCCTGAGGGGACCCGGGCCGGCCGGGCCTAGCCTCACGGCGACCGGTGTCATCAGGGGCCGCGCAGCCGCGGCGGGACGGAGCAGCACCTGTGGACGACGCCCGGCCCACCATCCGGGTCTTCCTGCTCGACGACCACGAGATCGTGCGCCGTGGGGTCGCCGACCTGCTGAGCGGTGACCCGGGGATCAGCGTCGTGGGCGAGGCGAAGAACGCCGCCGAGGCGCTGGCCCGGGTCCCGGCGCTGCGTCCGGACGTGGCGGTGCTGGACGTCCGGCTGCCCGACGGCGACGGCGTCTCGGTGTGCCGCGAGCTGCGGTCCAGGATGCCCGAGCTCAAGGTCATCATGCTGACCAGCTACAGCGACGACGAGGCCCTGTTCGAGGCGATCCTGGCGGGCGCGTCGGGCTACCTGCTCAAGCAGATCCTCGGGCAGGACCTGGTCAGCGCCGTGCGCACGGTGGCCGCCGGCGGGTCCCTGCTCGACCCGGCCGCGGCCACCGCCGTCCTGGAGCGGATGCGCCGCTCGGCGGAGCCCAGCGGCCCGCTGGCGACGCTGAGCGAGCAGGAGCGGACGGTCCTGGAGCTGATCGGCGAGGGCCTGACGAACCGGCAGATCGGCGAGCGGATGTTCCTGGCCGAGAAGACGGTCAAGAACTACGTCTCCCACCTGCTCGCCAAGCTGGGCATGGAACGCCGCACCCAGGCGGCCGTCCTCGCCACCGAGCTGCGCGGCTCCGGCGCGCCGTCGCAGCGGTCCCGCTGACCCGCTCCCTCAGCCGCGCGGCGCCCACCAGCGCAGCCGCGTACCCCCCTCGGCCGCCGCCTCGACCGTCGTCCCGCCACCCCGCCGGTCGGCGCGGTCGGCGAGGTTGCGCAGCCCGCTGCGCGCCGCCCGGGGGTCGATGCCGCGACCGTCGTCGACCACCTCGAGCACCACGTCGTCGCCGACGTCGAGCGTCACGGTGACGTGCTGGGCGCCGGAGTGCCGGGCGGCGTTGCTCACCGCCTCGCGGGCGACGGCCTCCACGTCGGCCGCCAGCTCGCCGGTGACCAGGTTGTCGACGGCGCCGGACAGGCGGACGGCGGGGGAGAGGTCGCTCCCCGCGGTCTCGGTGACGATGTCGAGCAACCGGCGGCGGAGACTGCTCCCGGCGTCCGCGTCGTCCGTGGTGTGCAGGTCGAAGATCGTCGTCCGGATGTCCCGGACGGTCTCGTCCAGCTGACGGACGACGTCGCGGATGCGGCGCTGTGCCTGCAGGTCGCCCACCCGCGGCAGCACCGACTGCAGGCTCAGGCCGGCCGCGAACACCCGCTGGATGACCAGGTCGTGCAGGTCCTGGGCGATGCGGTCGCGGTCCTCGAAGACGTCGAGCCGGCGGGCGGTCCACTGGCGCGCGGCCAGGTCCAGCGCCACGGCCATCTGGTCGGCGAACGTGCCGATGAGCACGGCCAGGCCGGGGTTGAACGGCTTCCCCCCGGCCCGCCGCGCCGCGATCAGCAGGCCGTCCTCCGCCTGACCGCCCGGCAGCGGCACGCCGATGCAGGGGCCCCAGGGCACGTGCGCGTTCGGGCCCTCGTAGGCGACTCCGCTCATGTCGAGGACCACCACCGACCTCGCCTCGGCGAAGGCCGCCAGCAGCGGGGCCTCCGACGGGAGGAGCCGGGCGGCCGACACGTCCTCGAGGCCCTCGCCGGCCTGGGCCCGGAACTCGAAGTGGCCGTCCTCGGGGTGGGGGCCGACCATCAACCACACGGCGTCGGCCTCGGTGAGCTCGCGGACCCGGCTGACGATCAGCTGCAGCGCCGCCTCGGGCGGCGCGTCACCGAGCAGCCGCTCGCGCACGTCACCGGCCGCCACGGTCCACCGCCGCCGGACCTCGGCCTCCTCGAACAGGCGGGCGTTCTCGATGGCGATCCCGGCGGCCCCGGCCAGGGCGGTGAGCACCGCCTCGTCCTCGGCGGTGAAGTCGCCGTCCCGCTTCTCGGTGAGGTAGAGGTTGCCGAACACCTCGCCGCGGACCAGGACGGGGACGCCGAGGAAGCTGCGCATCTCCGGGTGGCCGGCGGGGAAGCCGACCGAGGCGGGGTGCGTGGAGAGGTCGCCGACGCGCAGCGGATAGGGCTCGCTGATGACCTGGCCCAGGACGCCCTTGCCCTCGGGCAGGTGCGGCATCCGGGCGGCGACCTCCTCGCCGATCCCCGTGTAGATGAACGCGGACAGCCCGCCGCTCGGCCCGAGGACGCCCAGGGCCCCGTAGCGGGCGTCGCCCAGGCCGACCGCCGCCTCCACGATCCGGCGCAGCGTGGCGTCGAGGTCCAGGCCGGTGGACACGCTGAGGAACGCGTCGAGCAGTCCCTGGACGCGCTCCTGGGTGCGCGCCACCGCGCGCAGCCGGTCCTGCACCTCGTCGAGCAGCTCGGTCAGGCGCATGCCCGCGAGGAGGTCGCGGGCCGGGGATGCCTGGGCCCGGCTGTCGTCCTGCATGGTCTCGTCCCGCCCGTCGGAGCCCCCCGCGCGCGCCCGACGCTGGCACCGCCGCCCGGACCGGTCAATACCCCGTCGCGTCCGGAGGGCGGTGCGTCGGCCGGCTCACTCACCTGCGGCGACGTGCGCGGAGGCCGGGGACAGGGGCGGGGTGGCGGCCGGGGGAGCGTGCCCGACGGCGTGCCGGGACAGGCGCCGGCCGGTGATCCGGGCGATGCGGACCACGACCACGCAGGACTGGGTCGCCGGCACCCAGGGCGTGAGGCCGGCGGTGTGCAGGGCGGCGACCTCGGCCGCGTCGTCCAGCACCCAGGAGGGGCCCACGACCGTGACGCTCCACCCGGTGCGCGCCGCCGCGTCGTAGTCGTCGACCTCGAACGCGACGACGGCGCCGCGGCTGGCCGCCTCGACCTTGCCGCCGAGCCGCGCGGGGATCAGCAGCTCGTCGCCGCGGACGGCGAAGTGCACCGGCTGGATCGTGGGCAGGGCACCGACGGTGAACGCCAGGCGGCCCAGCGGTACCGAGGCCAGCAGCCGGAGGCATGCGACAGAGGACAGCTCGTCGAGGACGGGGACCCCGGTGGCCGTCATCCGTCCCTGCTCCCGCCGGCGGGCACGGGGCGGACGGCGTGCGGTGCGGCCACGGCCGGTCCTCAGGAGCCGGTGGTCAGGGCGTCGGACCGGTCGGCCGGGGCGGGCGGCAGGACCTCCACCGCGACGACCCCACCGACGGTCCGGGCCAGCGCGGTGAGCGCCCGCTCCTCGGTGCCGGGCGGGTCGAGCGACGCACCGGAGGTGCGGCGGACGGTGGCGACGCCCTCGGTCACGGCGACCTCCCACGCGCCGGTTTCCCCGGTGTACCGCTCGACGAGGTCCAGGAGCTCGGTGCGGATCTGCGGGTCGGTCCGCACGAGGGCACGCAGGAGGTCGCGGCGGCTGACGATGCCGACGACCCGCCCGCCGTCCACGACCGGCACGCTGCGCAGGTGCCCGTCGACGAACAGCTGCGCCACGTCGGAGACGTCGGCGGTCGGGTCCACCGACCGCACGCCCGCCGTCATGACCCCGCGGACCAGCAGGGGCAGCACGCGCGCCGGCTCCGGGTCCCGGCGCAGGTGCAGGCGGGGGTCGCGGGGCAGCCGGTCCCGCAGCACGTCGGCCTCCGCGACGATCCCCACCAGCCGGCCGTCGGCGTCGACGACCGGCAGGGCGGCGAAGCCGTGCTCGGCCATCACCTCGCCCGCGTACTCGGCCGACGTGTCCGGCCCGACGGTGACGACCGCGCGCGTCATGACGTCTCTGACCTGCACTGCTCCTCCTCGGGACGGGTCCGCGGCCGACGCTAGGCAGATCCGGTCCCGTCCTCCCAGGGTCGCCGGACCGGCCGCGGCGGGACCTCCGGCCCTCTCGGCGGCGGTCGGGCCGCAGGTCCCGGTGCCCGGTGACGTCCGGCACTCCGGCGGCCGCGGCCAGGGCGCGCTGCGGGCCGCCGCCCTCGGGTCGGTGGCGCTGCACTGCGTGCTGCACGTGACCTGTCCGGTGTACGTCGTCCACCTGCCCCGGGAGCCCAGCGCGGTCCCATCGCGGTCCTCCGTCCTCCGGCCCGGGGACCGGTTCGACCGCGACGCCAGGGCGGGGACCCGCGTGGCCGGTCCGGGCCGACGGCCCGGATGGCGCGGGCCCAAGGTCCCGCGGGGCGGGGACGTCGGCCCGCGTCCGGGCGTCTGCGGCGCCCAGAGGCTGGCACCAGGCCCGGCGTCCGACCGGGCGGGATGCCGAGGGACGACGGTGACGACGCAGCAGATGCCTCCGGAGCCGGCCGCGCGGGCGGCCGCCGGGCACGGGAGGACCGCCGGGCGGCCGGAGCGGTGGGTCGTCGGGGTCGACGGGTCGCCCGGGGCCCGCGCCGCGCTCGTCTGGGCGCTCGGCGCGGCGGCCCGTGCGGGGGCGACCCTGGAGCTGGTCAGCGCGTATCCGATCGACTACTACGGGCTCGACCCGTACCTGGTCGACGTGGGGCGACTGGACGCGATCCGCGAGGACACCGAGGCCCGGGTGCGCGGGTTCCTGGCCGACGCCCGCCAGGACCCGGCGCTGACCGCCGTCCCCGGCGCCGCGGACGTCGAGGCGGAGGTGCTGGTCTGCGCCGGCGCACCGGCCGAGCACCTGGTGGCGCACGCGCCCTGTCCGGCGGTGGTGGTCCACCCCGGTGCCGTGCAGCCGCCGCCGCGGGTCGTGGTCGGGGTCGACGACTCCGCCGTGTCGCGGGCGGCGCTCGCCCGTGCGGCCGACGAGGCACGGCAGCGGGACGCCGAGCTCGAGGTCGTCGCCGTCTTCCAGCCGGAGGCCTACTGGAGCGACCTCTACGCGGTCACGGCCCCGCCGCTGTCGGAGACGCTCGAGCAGGCGCGGGTCCGGACCGAGCAGCTCGTCGCCGGCGTGCTCGGGGCCGGCGCCGACGTCCGGCTCCGGGTGCTGGCCGGCGCCCCCGCCGAGGGGCTCGTCCAGGCCGCCGACGGAGCGGCCCTGCTGGTCGTGGGCAGCCGCAGCACCAGCCGCCTGGCCGGCATGCTGCTGGGCTCGGTGGCCCTGCACTGCGCGGTGCACGCCCCCTGCCCGGTGATGGTCGTGCACGCGGAGCCGGCACCGGCCGAGGCCGCGGAGGCCGCACCGGTGTCCGCCGAGCCGGCACCGGTCCCCACCGCAGGCTGAGCGGCTGCGGTGCGCGCCTGGGTGGTCGACCGCCCCGGGCCGATCGCGAGCGGGCCGCTGCTGCGGGTGGAGCGGCGGCTGCCCCACCCCGGCCCCGGACAGGTCTGCGTGGAGGTCCTCTGCTGCGGCGTGTGCCGCACCGACCTGCACCTGGCCGAGGGGGACCTGGAGCCCCGGGCCCCGCAGGTCGTGCCCGGGCACGAGGTCGTCGGCCGGGTGGCCGCCCGGGGCCGCGGCGCGCACCGGTTCCGGGTGGGGGAGCGGATCGGGGTGCCCTGGCTGGGGCGCACCGACGGCACCTGCCGGTTCTGCCGCCGCGGCGACGAGAACCTCTGCACCGCCCCGCTGTTCACCGGCTGGGACCTCGACGGCGGGTACGCCGACGCCTGCCTCGTCGACGAGCGGTTCGCCTACCGGCTGCCCGACGGTCTGGCCGACGAGCAGGCCGCGCCGCTGCTGTGCGCCGGGATCATCGGATACCGCGCGCTGCGCTGCGCCGCCGTCCCGCCGGGCGGCCGGCTGGGGATCTACGGCTTCGGCGGCAGCGCCCACCTCACCGCCCAGGTCGCGCTGGCCCAGGGGCTGCGGGTGCACGTGCTCACCCGCGGCGAGCACAACCGGCGGCTGGCCGGGGAGCTCGGCGTCGACTCCGTCGGCGAGGCCACCGACGCGCCGCCGGAGCCGCTGGACGGCGCCGTCCTCTTCGCGCCCGCCGGCGAGCTCGTCCCGGTCGCCCTGCGGGCGCTGGACCGGGGCGGGACGCTCGCCGTCGCCGGCATCTGGCTGTCGCCGATCCCGACCCTCGACTACGCCACCGAGCTGTTCCAGGAGCGCCGGCTGCGCAGCGTCACCGCCAACACCCGGCGCGACGGGGAGGAGTTCCTGCGGCTGGCCGTGCGGCTCGGCGTCCGGGCGACGACGACCTCCTACCCGATGGACGAGGCGCCGCGGGCCCTCGCGGACCTGGCCGCCGGGCGCTTCGGCGGCGCGGCGGTGCTGCGCGCCTGAGCCGCCGGCACCCCGACGACCAGGCACAGCACCGCGCCCAGCGCCACCCCCAGCGCGGCCCCGGCGACCACGTCGAGCGGTGCGTGGGCGCCGAGGTACACCCGCGCCAGCGAGTTCAGCACGGCCAGCCCGAGGACCACCGCGCGCCACCGCGCCTGTAGGTGCGGCCACAGCAGCACCACGACGCCGAAGGCGATGACGGCGTGCCCGGAGGGGTACGCGATCCCGTCGGAGGGGACGTCCCGCAGCACGGCGCCCTCGATGGAGCTGCCCGGCCGGCGCCGCTGCACCAGCGCCTTCACCAGCTCCCCGTGCACCAGCAGCTTGAGCGGGACCAGCGCGCAGAGAGCGAGGGCGAGCCGCCATCGGCGCAGCAGCAGCGCGGGAACGGCCACCAGCAGCGGCATGCCGAGCACGCCTCCCAGCTGGAAGCCCCACAGCACCGGCCGCAGACCGTCGGGCCACGCGTTGACGAACCGGAAGACCGCCGCCTCGGCCGCGCCCACCTCGCCGGAGGAGACGGCCACCGAGCACAGGACGACGGCCGCCGCGGCGACCGCCGCGACGCCGCCGTGCCGGGCGGGGTGCCGGCGGTACCCCGTCGTCCGGTGCGGGCGCGCGTGCCGCCGGTGCGCCGACCGGGCGCCCGGCGGCGCCGGCGTCACATCCACGTCGCGCCGATGCGCCACCCACGCCTTCCCCGCGCCGTCGACGAGCAGCACCGCGGAGGCGGCCAGCACCACGACGACGTCGCCGGCCGGCGGGGGAGGTCGCTGGCCCAGCAGGTCGGCGATCGGAGACCTCCGGCCCTGCCCGCGCGGCCCGGGCAGCGGGCACCGTCCGGGCGATCGCGACTCGACTGGAGGTCCCCCGTGAACACGTCCCGTCCCATCCGTGTCCGTCGGCCCGTCACCGTGGGCCCCGTCGTGGGCGGCCCCGTGGCGCTGGGCGCCGTGGCGTTGGGAGCCCTGGCGGTGGGCTCGTTCGCGCTCGGCGCCCTCGTGGTCGGCTCGATCGCCGTGGGCCGTCTCGCCGTGGGCCGCCTCGCCGTGGGCCGGGCCGACCTGAAGCGCGTCCACATCGCCCGGCTGGAGGTGGACGAGCTGGTCCTCCCGGCCGCGACGGCGCGACCGGCGGGGCAGGACACGCGCTGACCGGCGTCAGTGGTGCTCGGCGGCCCGCTCCACCCCGGCACCGAGCGCCGCCGGCAGCCAGAACGTCAGCACCCGCGTGATCAGCACGGCCGCGCACGCCGCGGCCACCGGTGCCCCGAGCGCGGTGAGCAGGAGCAGCAGCGCGGCCTCGGCGGCACCGGGCAGGCCGGTGACCGGCACCGCCGCCCACAGCAGCCGCAGCGCCGCCCACCCGGCGCCGACGGCGAGCACCGCGGGCCGGCCACCGGCCGCCTCGACCGCGCAGACCAGCACCGCGGCCTCCAGCCCCACGGCGACCGCCGACCAGCCGGTCACCGGCGCCCACCGGGCGGGGAACCCGCCCGGCCGCGGCCCCTGCTCCCGGGCCGGCCCGCGCCGCCGGGCCAGCACCTGGCCGGCGCCGACCAGGCAGGCGGCGCCCAGGCCGGTCAGGACCGGGCGCCACACCGCGTCGGGCACCCGCCAGTCGCCCAGCCGGCCGTCCGTCAGCCCGAGGGCGACGGCGGCGACGGCGACGGCGCCCGCCCCGGTCAGCACCCCGAGGAGCGCGTGTGCCGACGCCCGGGCCGCCGCGTCCGGCAGCACCCCGGCGCGCTCCAGGTACCGGGCGACCGCACGCCGCCGGCCGGCCCGCCCGTGCAGCAGGGAGGCGGCGTCGCCGCTGGCGGTCAGCGCCACGGCCCGGCCGACCGCCAGCCGCCGGTCGAGCGAGCCGGCGACCGCGGCGGCGGCCGCGACCCGGGCCAGCGCCGCGAGGACGACGGCGCCGCCGAGCCAGCGCCACCCGCTGTGCTCCAGGGTCTCGAGCGTGGCGGTCCCGGCCTGCCACAGCAGTCCCCCGAGCACGACGGCGGTGCCCGCGGCCGCCACCGCCACGGCCGCCCGCCCGGGCTCGGGCCAGACCGGCCGCTCCGGGTCCGGCAGGTCCAGCCGCGCGCGGACGGCGGCGCGGAGGGCGGGCAGCCGCTCCGGCTCGGCGTGCAACCGGTGGCGGGTCTCCGCCGCGAGGCTCAGCGGCGCGAGGGAGGGCAGCGCGGCCGCGACCGGGGCGGTCCCCAGCACCTCGACGGCGGTCGCGACGACCGGCCCGGGGTCGAAGCACAGGGCGAGGGAGGCCATCAGCTCGGCGACGTCGTCGGCGAGGACGTCGTCGGAGGCGCCGGTCCGGGCGTTGCCGAAGTCGACCACCCACGGCCGCCCGTCGGCGTCGACGAGGACGCTGGAGGCGACCAGGTCGCGGTGCGCCACGCGGGCGGCGTGCAGCAGGTCGACCTGCCGCCAGACCGCGCACAGCAGCCCGACCGACAGCTCCGCCGGCTCCAGGGAGTCCAGCGGGCGGCCGGTCACGTGCTCCTGGACGACGACGGCCTGCCGGCTGTCCCCGCGGGCGACGACGACCTCCGGGACCCGCACCCCGCGGGCGTGGGCGGTCATCGCCGCGACCGCCTCGTGCTCGGCCTGCTGCCCGAGCGGGGCGAGCGCGTCGGCGTCCTTGACGTCCCCGGCGACGAACAGCCGCCACAGCCGGTACAGCCAGTCCCGCTCGCTGCGGTCGGGCTCGAGGTACTTCACGTAGAGGCGGCGGCCGGCGGCGTCGACGGCCGTGAAGGGGTGGGAACTGCGCGCGCTGACCGGCGCCGGCCGGACCCGCGTGCCGGTGAGACCGACCGTCGCCAGGAGGGCCTCGACGCGGGCCGGGCGGACCGTGCGGCGCGGGATGCCGAAGGCCCAGTGCACCAGCGAGCCGATGGCCCAGCCCAGCGCCAGCCCGCCCACGACGTCGAGCGGCAGGTGGGCGCCGGCGTAGATCCGGGCCAGCCCCACCGTCCAGGCCAGCGCCCAGGCGACCCGCCGTCCGCGGCGCGACAGATACGGCCCGGCCGCGGTCGCCAGGGCGGCGGCGACCGCCGAGTGGCCGGAGACGAAGCCGAGGCCGCCGATCGGGCCCTCGTGCAGCACGGCACCCACCGGCAGGCCACCGGGCCGCTCCCGCCCGACCACCGACTTCACCAGGTCCGCGGCGACGTAGGCGAGGAGGCCGGAGACGAGGATGTCCCGGGCGGCGCGCAGCCGGCGGGTCAGCGCCGCCGCCGCGGCCAGCACCGGGACGGCCACGACGTTGCCCAGCTGCATCACGAGCCAGACGACCGGGAAGACGCCGGACGGCAGGTCGTTGACCAGCCGGAACAGGTCCCGTTCGATGGCCGAGAGCTCGCCGCGGCGGGCGAGCAGCGCCCCGATGCCGAGCACGGTGAGCCCCAGGCCGACGCGCACGAGGTCGGTCGTCCGGCGGACGACGGTGGCCGCGCCGACCGTCGCGGGGGCCGGCGGCTCCGCCGGCGGGGCGCCGGGCGCCGGGCGGGCGGTCTCGCGGGTGGTCACGGCGGGGACGGCCGGGTCGGAACGGACATGCGGGCCTCCGGGGTCGGGCGTGCGCACCCCAGCCTCACCGCTGACGGCGGCCGCCCGGCAGGGACGGAGGTCGCGACCCGGGAACCCGCGGTGCCGCGGTGCGGCTCCGGTGGGCAGGGACCTCGGTCCCGGGCCCTCGGGTCCGGCGACCCGGGCCGGGGGTCCGCGGGCCGGTCGACCATCGGGCGGTGACCGACGTCCGGCCCGCGCCCGCGGGGGGTGGGACCCGCCGGCCGTCGTGGCCCGGCGGCGCCGTCCGGCGCCCCTCCGGCCGGGACCGGCCGCAGCACCGGCCCGTCCCGCCGGTCGTCTGGGCCTGGACCGTCGCGGTGGCGGCCGCGACGGCGCTGCTCGTCGTGTGGTCCGGGCGGCCGGGCGGCCTGCCACCGCTGGACCGGGCGGCGACCGACCTGCTCGTGCCCGGCGGCCGGCCGCCGGACCTCGCCGCCGACCTGGCCCGGTTCGGCGCCCGCGTCGGCTACCGGGCGCTCTGGCTGCCCACCGTCCTCGTGCTGGTCTGGACGGCGCGCTGGCGGCACCTCCTCGTCTACCTCGGTCTCGTCTCCGGCGTCGCGGCGGTCGCCGCGTTCGCCGCCGGCGAGGCCGTGCTGGTCCGGGCCGTCCGCGAGGAGGTCACCGGCTCGCCCGACCCGTTCGACCTGTCCGCCTGGCCCGACGTCGTGCTCGCCACCGTGGCGGTGGGGACGCTGTACGTGCTGACCCCCGCCGGGCGGGCCCGCCGCTGGGGCTGGGCGGCCGTCGTCGTCCTGCTGGCCGTGTGCGTCGCCCCGCGGATCGCCCTCGGCCTGGACGACGCCTCGACCGCCGTGGCCGGTGCGGTCGTCGGCTGCGGCGCGGCGGTCGTCGTCACCACCCTGCTCGCGCCGGAGGACGCCTTCCCGGTCACCTACCGGCGCCGGGGAAAGGCCCACCTGGCGCTCGACGGGCAGCGGGTCGCGCGGGTCCGCGCCGCCCTCCGCGACCAGCTGGGGCTGGAGCTCGACTCGATCGAGCCGTACCGGCTCGACGGCTCGGCCGGCTCGACGCCGTGCCGGCTGCTCCTCGCCGGGGACGTGCCGGGCGTGCTCTTCGGCAAGCTCTACTCGCTGACCCACCTGCGGTCCGACCGCTGGTACAAGCTCTTCCGGGTGCTCCGCTACGGCCGGCTGGAGGACGAGGCCCCGTTCGCCTCGGTGCGCCGGCTGGTCGAGCACGAGGACTACATGCTGCGGTTGCTGCGCGACGGCGGGGTCCGCGTGCCCGCCCCGGTCGGGGTGGTGGAGGTGGTGCCCGGCGGCGAGTACCTGCTGGTCACCGAGCTGGTGCCCGGCGCGGTCGAGATCCTCGCGTCGGGGATGGACGACGCGGTCGTCGACGACGCGCTGCACCAGATCCGGCGGCTGTGGGCCGCCGGCGCCGCCCACCGCGACGTCAAGCCGTCGAACGTGCTGGCCCAGGGCGACCGCGTCGTCCTCGTGGACGTCTCGTTCGGCGAGCTGCGGCCCTCGCGCTGGCGGCAGGCCGTCGACCTCGCCAACATGCTGCTGATCTGCGCGCTGGTGGTGCCGCCCGGCCGGGTGCTGGACCGGGCGCGGCGGCTGTTCACCGACGCGGAGCTCGCCGAGGCGTTCGCCACCACCAGCGCGCTCACCGTGCCGCGGCAGCTGCGCCGGCTGCTCGAGGCCGACGGGCGCGACCTCGAGGCGCACTTCCGGGACCGGCTGCCCGCGCACCCGCGCATCCGCGTGCAGCGGTGGAGCGCCCGCCGCGTGCTGCTCGCCCTCGGCACGGTCGGCGGGGCCCTGCTCGCCGCCGGCGTGGTGGCGCTCAACCTGCGCGCCGGTGGACTGCTGTGACCGGGGGACCGCAGGCGCCGGCGGCACCGCGGGCCGTCACCGCCCCGGCCGGCCTCACTGCGGCCGAGGTCTCCGACCGGGTCGCCGCCGGTGCGGTAAACACGACCTCGGCACGGACCAGCCGGACGGTCGCCGGGATCCTCCGCGCCAACGTGTTCACGTTCTTCAACGGCCTGCTCGCCGCGCTGTGGGTGGTCGCGGCGCTGAGCGGCCGCTGGCAGAACGCGCTCTTCGGCGGGGTCGTCGTCGCCAACGCGGTGATCGGCATCGTGCAGGAGCTGCGGGCCAAGCGGACGCTCGACCGGCTCGCCGTCCTCAGCGCGCCCCGGGCCCGGCCCGTCCGCGACGGCCGCGAGACCGAGACCCCGGTCGAGGAGGTCGTCCTGGACGACCTGCTCGTCGTGCGGGCGGGGGACCAGGTGCCGGTGGACGGGGTGCTGCGCAGCGGCGCCGGGCTGTCGGTCGACGAGTCGCTGCTGACCGGGGAGTCCGACGCCGTCGCCAAGGAGGCCGGCGACACCCTGCTGTCCGGGTCGGTGGTCCTGGCCGGCAGCGGCCGGATGCAGGCCACCGCGGTGGGGGAGGCGGCCTACGCGGCGCGGCTGGCGGCCGAGGCGCGCGTGTTCACCCGCACGCGGTCGGAGCTGCAGGAGGGCACCACCCGGATCCTGCGCTGGATCGCCCTCGGCATGCTCGTGGTCGGCCCGGCCGTCCTGTGGAGCCAGTTCCGCAGCGACGACAACGAGGACTGGCGCGACGCGGTCACCGGCACCGTCGGCGCGCTGGTCGGGATGATCCCCGAGGGGCTCGTCCTGCTCACCACCCTGGCGTTCCTCGTGGCCACCCTCGGCCTGACCCGGCGGCAGGTCCTGGTGCAGGAGCTGCCCGCCGTCGAGGGCCTGGCCCGGGTCGACGTCGTCTGCCTGGACAAGACGGGCACCCTCACCTCCGGCGACGTCGTCTTCGACGAGCTCGTGCCGCTCGCCGCGGACGAGCGGGCGGCGGGCGCGCTCGCCGCCCTGGCCGCGGCCGACGGCGGGAACGCCACGGCCCGCGCCCTGGGCGCGGCGTTCCCCGACGACGGCACCGAGGAGGTGGTGGACGGCGTCCCGTTCGCGTCCTCGCGGAAGTGGTCGGCCGTGCGCACCGCGGGTGGGGTCACGTGGGTGCTCGGGGCGCCGGAGATGGTGCTCCCCGACCCGGTCGGGCCGGGCGCGCCCGAGGCACGGGGCCGCGCCGACGAGCTCGCCGCCGCCGGCCGCCGGGTGCTGCTGCTGGCCCGGTCGCCGCGGCCGTGGACCGGCGGCGCGGCCGAGCCGGACCTGCCGGCGGCGCTGGAGCCGGTCGCCCTGGTGGTGCTCGCCGAGCGGATCCGCCCCGACGCCGCCGAGGTGCTGCGCTACTTCACCGCGCAGGGCGTCGCCCTGAAGGTCGTCTCCGGGGACAACCCCCGGACCGTGGGCGCGGTGGCCGCGGCCGTGGGCGTCCCCGGGGTGGCCGGGGCGGGGGACGCCGTCGACGCCCGCCTGCTCCCCGAGGGGGAGGCCGAGCTGGGCGAGGCGCTGGAGGAGGCGAGCGTCTTCGGCCGGGTCACCCCGCACCAGAAGCGGGCGATGGTCCGCGCGCTGCGCGCCCGCGGGCACGTGGTCGCGATGACCGGGGACGGGGTCAACGACGCCCTGGCGCTGAAGGACGCCGACATCGGGGTGGCCATGGGCAACGGCGCCCCGGCGACCCGGGCGGTGGCGCAGCTCGTCCTGCTGGACGGCCGGTTCGCGCACCTGCCGCACGCCGTCGCGGAGGGCCGCCGGGTGATCGCCAACATCGAGCGGGCGGCGAACCTCTTCCTGGTCAAGAACGTCTACAGCCTGGTCCTGGCGCTCGTCACGGTCGTCACGCTGGCGGCCTATCCGCTGGCGCCGGTGCAGCTGACGCTGATCTCCACGCTGACCATCGGGGTCCCCGGCTTCTTCCTCGCGCTCGCGCCCAACCGGCGCCGCTACGTGCCCGGCTTCGTCGGCCGGGTGCTGCGCTTCTCGGTGCCCGCGGGCGTCGTCACCGCCGCCGCCGCGTACGCCGGCTACGCCGGGACGCGCTGGCTGGTCCCCGAGGGCGGCGTGCCGGCGGCCCGGACGACGGCGACCGTGGTCGTCCTGGCCGTCGCGCTGTGGACCCTCGCGGTCCTGGCGCGCCCGCTCACCGCGGGCAAGGCCGCGCTGCTGGCCGCCATGGCCGGCCTGGCCGCTCTCGCACTGGCGGTGCCGTCGTTCCGCGAGGACGTCCTCCTGCTCGAGCCGACCGGGCCGGGCCTGCTGCTGGCCGCGGTCCTGGGGGTCGCCGGCTCGCTGCTCGTGGAGCTCGTGGCCCGCTCCGGCGCCACGGCCCCCACGGGCGAGCGGCACGGGGCCTCCGGCCCGGTCCCGGCGGACCTCCGATCCCGGCCGCGGGCGGTGCGCCGCTCCTAGCGTCGGCGCCGACCGGCACCGAGCCCGGGGAGACGGCATGACCGAGCTGCGCACGACCCCTCCGGCCGCGCGCCGGACCCCCCGTAGCCGACCCCGAACGCGAGCGCCGCCGCCGTGCCCCGCCGCATCCGAGCCCCCCGTCAGGCCGGGCCGCTGCCGGCCGCGCCATCGGGCCGCGCCGCGCGGCGCATCCCTGAGCGGGCGGCCACGCGACGGGACACGGAGCACCTCCGGGGGATCGGGCTCGAGGACGACGCTCGCCGGGGGCATCGCCGGCGGGCCGGGGCCGGGGGTCCCGGCGGGCCGGGCCGTCCGGCGCCGGGCCGCCGCCCCGCGCCGGACGGCGCGTGTCAGTCGACCGGCTCCCGGCGGCGGCGTCGGAGCAGCGGCTCGGTGTCGGCGAGCTCCTCGGCGGTGGCGGCCCGGAACGGCGGCGCCACCGGGGCCGGCGCAGCCCGCCGGCCCTGACCGCGGGTGGCACGGAGGCTGGCCGCGACGGCGACGGCGAGGATCGTGGCGATGACGGCGAGGCTGACCGTCGTCGGCACGTAGTAGACGTCGATCTTGAGCAGCATCTTCAGACCCACCCACATGAGCACCAGCGCCAGGCCGACCTTCAGGTAGACGAAGCGGTGGACCAGGTCGGCGAGCAGGAAGTACATCGCGCGCAGCCCCAGCAGCGCGAAGGCGTTGGCGGTGAACACGAGGAACGGCTCGTCGGTCACGGCGAAGATCGCCGGGATCGAGTCGACGGCGAAGACGACGTCGGTGACCTCGACGAGCACGAGCACCGCCAGCAGGGGAGTGGCGAGCACCGCCCCGGCGCGGCGGATCAGGAACCGCTGGCCGTGGTAGGCGTCGGTCATCGGCACGTACCGGCGGAACAGCCGCAGGGTGCGCGAGCGCTCGGGGTCGATGTGCTCGTCGCGCTGCCGGAGCATCCGCCAGCCGGTCCAGAGCAGGAACGCGGCGAACAGGTACAGCACCCAGCCGAAGCTCGCGATGACCACCGCGCCGGCGGCGATGAACAGCCCCCGCAGCACCAGCGCGCCCACCACGCCGAGGAAGAGCACCCGGTGCTGGTACTCCCGGGGGACGGCGAAGAACGTGAACACGATGGCCCAGACGAAGACGTTGTCCACGGCCAGCGACTTCTCGATCAGGTAGCCCGCGAAGTACTGCTGACCGAACTCCGCGCCCGCCGTCCACCACACCCAGGCGCCGAAGCCGATGCCGATCGCGACCCACACCGCCGACCACAGCGCCGCCTCGCGCACGGCGATGACGTGCGCCCGGCGGTGGGCGACCAGGTCGACGGCGAGCATGACCGCGATGAGCCCGAGTACGGCGAGCCACAGCCACAGGGGGACGTCCACAGAACCGCTCCTCCGGTCCGAACCGACCGGAGGTCTCTCCCGGCGCCCGGCGACCCGCGCCGGCGCCCGCCCCCGCCGGGCCCCTCCCGCGGGGCCGTCCTGACGGCGGATGCGTCGTGGGGGTACTCCCCTCCCGCCAACGAGTGAAGCAGACTTCACCTGTTCCTGCCACCGGGAGGGGTGAGCGCGTGGGAGACGCCGGGAGCCCGCCGTGGACGTTCCTGACCAACCACGGTCACGTGCTGCTGACCGTGGCCCTGGATCCGGACGCCCGGGTCACCGAGATCGCCGAGCGGGTGGGGATCACCCCGCGGGCGGCGCTCGCCGTCCTCCGCGACCTCGCCGAGGCGGGGTACGTCACCCGGACCCGGCGGGGCCGCCGGACGCACTACGAGGTGCAGCGGCACCGGCCCTTCCGTCACCCCGGCGAGGCCCACCGCGAGGTCGACGAGCTGCTCGCGATCTTCACCCGGCCCGATCCGGGCCCGCGGAGGGAGGACGGCGGGCACGGTCGTCCGGTCCGCGGTTGAGCACGCCGGAGCTCCGCGACGACGAACCGACGACGGCGCGGGCCTGCTCGTCTCAGGGTGCGGTCGGGGGCGCCTCCTCGTGCCTGTGGTCGACACGCGCCCACACCACCTTGCGCCCGCCGCCCAGGGGTTCCCAGCCGTGGGCGCTGCTGATCTCGGTGACGAGGGAGAGCCCGAGACCGCCGAAGGCGGCGTCGCGTTCGGGATCCGGGGTCGGCGGTCGGTCCCCGGCGGCGTCGGTCACCTCGAGCAGCCAGCAGTCACCGACCGCGGCGACGGTCACCTCGATCGGCGGCCGGCCGTGCCGCACCGCGTTGCTGACCAGCTCCTCGAACGCCAGCAGGAGCCGCTGCACGCTCCCCTCGACCGCAGCCGAGGGGCGTGCGCCGTCGTGCAGGGCGGCGTCGAGCTGGAGGCGGCCGGCCGTGACGTCCGCGGCGCTGGTCGGGCGCCAGCGGCCCACGACGCGGAGGAGGGGCGAGTCGGGAGGGCGCGGGCGGCGTGCCCACGGGGGCCGCGTCACGGAGGACCTCGTCGGCCCGCTGGACGGCGAGAGCGCATCAGGGTCACCGACCTGATCGGGGGTCACCGCCGCGGGGGCTCCGCCGGCGCGACGGGCGGTGGGCTCGACTCGCCCGGGACCCCTGACCGGCGAGGGTCGGAGGGGAGGTCGGGGATCCCTGCCAGGTGATCGTGGGTCCCCTGCTGCTGCTCCCGCAACCCCCGCGCCGGGTGATCGGCCTGCCACCGGGCGGCGAGGACGGCGACGTCGTCGTCCACCCGGCTGTGGGCGAGCAGCGCCGCGAGCACGCCGTCCACGAGTTCGGGCAGCGGCGCTCCGGAACGGGTGGCGGTGGCGGCGGCGAGCCGGGCGAGCCCGTCGTCGAGGACGGCGTCGCGGCGCTCGACCAGCCCGTCGGTGTACAGCAGCAGCGTGGCGCCGGTCGTCAGGACGGTGACTCCCTCCGGGCGTCGGCCGCTGCCGGGCACACCGAGCGCCGGCCCGTGGCCGCTCTCGAGATACCGGACCGAGCCGTCGGGGCCGGCCAGCAGCACCGGTGGATGGCCGGCGCTGCTGTGGGTCAGCCGGCCGGTGAGTGCGTCCAGCTGCAGGCAGGCGACCGTCGCCAGGCCCGCGCCGTCGATCTGCTCGGCCAGCCGGTCGAGACGCTCGAGCGCCCGCGAGGGCGGGTGCCCGGCCAGGAGCAACCCGGACAGGGCGCTGGACAGCCTCCCCATGACGGCGGCGGCGGGCGCGCCGTGGCCGACCACGTCGCCGACCACGAGCGCCACGCAGTCGTCGGCGACGGTCAGCACGTCGTACCAGTCGCCGCCGGCGGCGGTGCCCCCGACCGCCGGGAGGTAGCGGGCGGTCACGGTCAGCCGGTCGCTGGTCGGCAGCCGCGCCGGCAGCAGGCTGCGCTGCAGCGCGTCGGCCATCTCGCGCCGCACGTCGGCCAGCGCGGCGCGCTCCAGTGCCGCGGCGACCTGACCGGCGACGGTGACGAGGAAGGCGCGTTCGGCGGCGTCGAAGGCGCGCGGCCGGTCGAAGACCACGGCCACGGCGCCGACGAGCCGGTGGCCGACCAGCAGCGGCAGCGACGCCGTCGCCTGGGTCGACGGCTGCAGGTACGGCGCCACGGCCGGATACCGGTGGACCAGCGCCTGGCGGTCGGGCAGCCACACGGCGCGGCGGGTGCGGGCCGCCTCGGCCAGGGGGGCGGGCGCCGACAGCCGGATGGTGGCGAACCCGGCCGCCCGGCCGGGGGAGTCCCCGCGCACGTCGACGGTGTGCAGCAGCCCGTCCTCGCCGAGGGCACAGACCGCGACGACCGCGGCACCGAGGGCCTCGTGCAGGCTGGCGGTCAGCGCGGCGCCGGCCTCGGCGGTGGTGCCCGCGGCGGCGAGTGCCGCGGTCAGCTCGTTCAGCTGACGTTGCCGGGCGGCCAGCCGGTCGGCGGCGACCATCGTGGCGATGCGCTGCCCGAGGTCGGCGGCGAAGGCGATGTCGGAGTCGTCGTAGGCGGAACGCTGGTCGGTGGCGACCGTGAGCAGCCCGACCGGCGCGCCGGCGGTGCTCAGCGTCGCGGCCAGCCAGGTCCGGCCGCCCAGCGCCGCCAGCGCGGCGTACTGCTGCTCGTCGGCCGCCGCCTCGCGCAGCAGGGCCTCGGTCACCTCGGGCACGGTGAACGCCCGGCCCGCGTCGACCAGCTCGGCGAGGGCCCGGGGGACGCGCAGCGGCCCGACCGCCAGCACCCGATCGACGCGGTCCGCGGGGGCGGCCGCCACCGGCCGGAAGCGGTCGTCCTCCCCGCGCAGCCACACCGCCGCCCAGTCGCCGAGCTCCCCGGCGAGCAGCGCGGCGACCGCCGTCAGCCGCTGCTCGACGCCGCCGGGATCGGTCAGCGCCCGGCCGGCAGCGGCGAGCAGGCCGGCGGCCTGCTCGCGGCGTCTCGCCTCGGTGACGTCGAACAGGACCGCGTGCAGCCGGGAGGCGGCGCCGTCCGGGTCGCGGGCGACGTGGCCGAGGTGGCGCAACCACACCCAGCGGCCGTCGTCGGCGCGGACCCGGTAGGTGAGCGAGAAGTCCACCGCGCCGGAGTCGACCTCCGCCCGGACCCTGGCCAGCACCGCGTCCCGGTCCTCGGGGTGCAGGATCCGGGCCCACAACCCCGGCTCGGCCAGCCAGCGGGAGGCCGAGTAGCCGAGCAGCTCGGCGGCCCGCTCGTTGACGAAGGTCAGCTGCAGCGTCTCCGGGTCCCGTTCCCACACGATCGCGTTGAGCCCGGCCACGGTGGCCTGCAGCCGGGCGAGGCCGGCCTCCGCGGCGCGCCGGGCGACCTCGGCCTCGCGGCGGGCGGCCTGCTCGGCGGCCCGGCGTGCGGCCTGCTCGGCGAGGGCGGAGTCGGCACGCCGGCGTTCGCTGATGTCGACCACGCTGCCCCGGACCAGGCGGCGGCCCGGCGACGGCAGTCGCAGCAGTCGGACCTCGCACGGCACGTCGGTCCCGTCGGCGCGGCGGTGGGTCCACTCGAACCGCGGCCGCTGCCCCGTCAGCGCCCGGTCGACGTGCTCCCGCGCCGCGAGCCGGGACGGCCGCCCGTCCGGCTGCAGTGGCGGGCTGACCTGCACCGGCCCCACCTGCAGCAGCTCCGCCCGGCTCATGCCGAACAGCTCCTCGGCGGCGGCGTTGACGGTCTCGAACCGGCCGGTGTCGACGTCGAGGATCACGATGGCGTCCGGCGCGCACTCCACCAGCGCCTGGTACCGGCTCAGCTGGGTGCGCAGGTCCTCCTCCGCGGGCACCAGGCGCGCAGCGGCCACGGCCCGCTCCCCGGCCACGTCCGGGTCCGCCGGTGCGCTGCTGGGAGGGGCCACGACGACCTCGATCGGCGGGGGCTGCCGCGTGCGACCTCGCGGCAGCCCGGCGGGGCGTCACCGGCGCGACGCGCGCACGCCGGGACGGGGAGGAGAGCCGGGGACGTCTGTTTCGCCCTGTGCCGGCCGCCTGGTCGCGGGGGAGCTCGACCCCGGCCGACGGCGTGCACGCTACTCCTGGCGGGCCCCACGGTCGGGTCCTGCGGGCGAGGAGTGCCGGCCGGGCGCGGTCCGGGCGCCCGTCAGGCCTTGGACCTGGCCGGGTGCATCAGCCGCTCCATCTCCGTGGCGGCCCGCTGCTTGTCCTTGCGTTCGCTCCGCTTGGCCTTGACGGCCTTGCCCGACTTCTTCGTGGAGTGGTTGTCGTGCGGCGACTTGTCGGCCATGGGAACGCTCCCTCGTCGACGGCCGGAACAGGCCTCTCCCTACCCCGCGCCGGCCGGGTGCGCCAGAGGCGGCGGCACCTCGGTGGCCCGGGCGCGTACCCCTGCGCGGGTCGGCGGCGATGACCTGGGCGAGGGCGGTTCCGCTGGACGACGACGAGGAGAGCGAGCGAATGGTGTGGCCGGTGCTGGTCGTGGTCGGGTTCCTGGCGCTGACGGGTCTCGTCATCCGCCTGGGCACCTGGTCCACGGACCGGTACGAGGTCGAGCAGCGGGCCCGCGCCCACGCGGCCCGGCGGGCCGCGCAACCGGACGACGGCCCCCCGACCACCTGACGCGCGGCCGGCACGTCCAGCCCGGCGCGGACCCCGCGGTGGAGGCCCGGGGCGCGACCCGGAGGCGCTGCGGGGAGCGCGGCCGGGCGGACCGCCTGACGTCCGGTCGGCCCGGTGAGGCGGGCGGCCGGGACGGCTCAGGGACGCGCGTGCAGCCGGCGGGCCAGCTCCCTCGCCTCGGCGCGGGCCCGTTCCGCCCGGGCGGTCGCGGCCTCCACGGGTGCCGTCCTCGCGGACGGGCCGGGGAGCTCGTCGTCCGGGCGCAGGACGGTGGCCAGACGGACGGTGAAGTCGCTGGGTGTCCGGAGCGTCTCGAGGGTGTCGCAGGCGGAGCGGGCCACCCACAGGCCCGCTCCGGCAGCCGGGGAGCGCGGCCACGGCGGGGCGTAGCCGGCCAGCGGGTCGTCGAAGCCCGCCCCGCAGTCGCTGACCGTGCACGCCAGCAGAGCCGGCGCGGTCCACAGCCGGACGGTGACCGGCGGGGTGCCGTGCCGGAAGGCGTTGCCGAGCACCTCGTCGACCGCGGTGGCGAAGCGGCCGCGCCGTCCCGCCGGCCCGTCCCCGCTCCCCAGCGCCGCCCGCAGCCGCGCCCGCAGCTCGGGCAGCCGGGTGGCGTCGGCCAGGTCGGCCAGCACCAGCGTCGGTGGGCTGCGCGGCGTCCGGTCCACCGCGACGGCCGCGGTCCGGCGCATCACGGTCGCGGGGTGCACGTAGCGGTCGTTGGGCACGGGGCCGCCGGGGGTCAGCTGCGCGGGATGGGTCTCCTCGATGCCGTCCTGCACCGCGTCGGACATGGCGCGCCGGTCGTAGGCGCACACGGCCGACAGCGGCATGTGCTCCATCGCGGTGTTGAAGACCGCCTCGTAGCGGTGCCACTCGTCCCACTGCTGCGGCCGCTGGTCGACGGGCACGGCGCAGACCAGCCGGATCCGGGTGACACCGGCGGCCACCTGGCGTCTCAGCAGCCGGCGGTAGGTGACCAGCGCGCGGGCGGAGCCGGTGTAGACCTCCTCGCGGGACATCAGCAGGACGCGGCCGTCGGCGTCGAGTTCCCGGGCCAGCAGCGCGTTGTCACCGTCCCGGCAGGCCAGCACCGCCGCTTCGCCGGCGGCCAGACCGGCGGCGAGGAACGGCACGGCGCCCGCGGCCAGTTCGTCGGGGGAGTCGTGGAACAGCGCGGCGTGCAGCAGCTCCGCTCCGCCGGTTCCCGCGGTCACGGTGGGCCCGCCAGCAGGTGCACACCGGGCAGCTCGTCGACCTCCATGAGCCGCAGGACCAGCTCGACCGGCGGCTGGGGAGCGACGAGCAGGACGTGGCCGCCGCTGATCCGGAAGGCCCGCGTCGCGTCGTCCAGGAGCCAGCAGCCGCCGGCGTCCAGGTGGGCCACCTCGGCCAGGTCCAGCCACAGCACCCGCGACGCGCTGCGGCTCGCCGCGGCCAGCACCGCCGCGAAGACGTCGGCGCTGCTGGCGTCGACCTCGCCGTGCAGGGTCAGCCCGTCGAGGTCCCGGGAGGTCCTGAGGACCGCCTCCCGGACGCCGGAGTGGTGGAGGGTGATGACGTCCTCCAGCCCCGCTCCCGTCGTGCTCGCCCGCGGGTACTGGCACAGCGAGTGGACCGGCCGCCAGCGCACCAGTGCGTCCATCTGCTGCTCGACGACCCGGTGGGCAGCCGGGGACATCACACTGAGCCAGGCACGTTCCTCCGCCGACAGGCACACGCCGGGGAATCCCTCGGCCAGCGCGCGCTCCACGACGGCGGCGTGGCTCTCGGCCAGGTAGTAGTCCTCCGCCGAGAGCACGGCCAGCCGGCCGCCGCCGACCGCCGCCTCGACGTCCACGCCGCAGTCCGCCAGCAGCGTCGACAGCGAGCCCTCGGGCCGCCACGGGAGCTCGGTGCAGAGGACCTTCCGGCCCGCGTCGAGACCGTGCCGGACCCAGGCGATCAGCCCGGCCAGCCGTTCGTCCTCGGACCGGTGCAGCTGCACGACGTGTTCGCCGCACTCGATGCCGGGGACCTCCCCGACAGTGCCCACGGCACGAACGCTACGCGCAGGGACCCCCGCACCGGACGGCTCCCTCCGCCCCTGGCGAGGCCCGCCCCGGGGGAGCGGCGCACGCCCGAGCGGGAGCGTCGGACCGGGCGGTCCAGGAGCTCGCGCAGCGTCCGGTCGATGAACCGGTCGTCGGCCTGGCCGGCCCCAGGAACTCGATGCCCCACTCCTGCGTGAGCGGCCGGTACTGGCGTCTCGACCTCGTCGACGACGGTGACCGGTGCGAAGTAGGGCCGGTTGAACGGCGGCGGCGGGTTGCTCGGTGAGCTCGACAGCCCGTTGTCGATCTGCTTCGGCGCGACGATGGAGTACCGCCCCGGATCGCAGGCCAGGCCCGGCTCGATCGTGCACTCGTGGGCGTCGTGCCAGGCGCTCGACCAGGTCGGGTGCAGGATCGCGTTCGACTCGTCGGCGTTCGGGGTGCCGTAGGTCGTGTAGGCCACCGTCGTGCCGCGGACGACTCCGCCGTGCTGGGGCGGGAGATCTCCGATGTCGAACAGCTCCTGGTCGGTCGGTGCTGGCATGGCCCCTGCGTTCCTCGGTGGCGTGGAGGAAGCGCCCAACCGGGCCAAGTACCGCGACGATGACCTACCGCGCGTCGTCGGACGCCGAGCGTCAGGCGGCGATCGCCGGCAGCGGGGTCCAGCCGCCGGGCGGGGGTGTACGCGAAGCCGAGGTCCTCGTCGTCGCCGAGCCGGTCGACGAGGACCTGGCGGGCGTCGGCGAGCGGGTCGGGCTAGACACGCACACGCCGGCTCGCGACGGGCTGACTGGACGCTCGCAGGACACCCGCGCCGGCGGTGTCGTCTCCATGCCGACGCCTCGACCGTGGGGACGCCCCGCCGGGCGGGACGACCGAGAGCGTGACGCCGGTCGCCAACCGGTAGGGATTCGTGGTCACCAGACCACCGATCACCCGTCGCAGCCGGGAGACCTCAGCCCGAACGGTCACGCAGTGCTCCCCGTCGCCGAAGAGCGCCGTGCTCAGTTGCGCAGCGGTCATCCCCGAACGACCGGCTCGCTGCAGCAGGACCAGGAGCTCGGCATGCCGTCGGGTCAGCGGGGTCCGCCACTCCTCGGCGTCCGAGGTCACCTGGAGCATGGGCGGACCGGTCAGGTCCAGGTGGGCGACGATGTCCTCCCGAGTGTCGCGCGGGCGGATCAGCCAGCCCTCGCCGAGTCGCTCAGGAGCGCACAACCCCAGGCCCGGGACAGCGACCAGCCTGTCGGCCCGTGGTACCTCCACCCGGTCACGCACCGCGATCCCGGACTGGTGCGCGACCCAGCCGTGATCGTCGACCAGCAGAAGCGGGCCGTGCGCGGTGGCCAGCACGCCGCGAGCCGACTGCCTGAGTCGCTCCAGCCGCTGCTCGTGATGGCGCCACAGCCGGGACTCGGCCAGCTTCACGGCGGTCTCCACGAGCGCCCCGATGACCGGGTGCAGGGTCAGGGCCGGCCCGCTGACGTCGACGACGCCGAGCAGCTCGCCGCTGACCGGATGGTGGATCGGTGCGGCGGTGCAGTACCACGGGTGCTGGGCCTGCTCGAAGTGCTCCGCGGAGAACAGCTGCACGGGCGCCGCCTCCGCCAACGCCGTCCCGATGGCGTTCGTGCCCACCGTGGCCTCGGTCCAGCGGGCACCCTCCATGAACCCCAACGAGTCCGCACGCAACCGCACGCGGGCAGAGCCCTCGCGCCAGAGGAGGATCCCGTCGGCGTCGGTGACCACCATCAGGAACGACGAGGCGTCGGCGACGCTCACCAGCACCTGGCGGAGCTCGTCGATGACGAGGGACAGGGGTGACTGCCGGCGCCGCCGTTCCACGTCGGCGAGGGCGAGCGGCTCGCCGGCGTTCGTGCGGGAGGCATCCAGGCCCAGGCCCAGCACCCGCGACCAGGAGCGGGCGACGACCCCACGGGGACGCACCGGCGGCGCGCCGCCGGCCAGCACCGCGTCGTGCACCCGGGTGAGGACACGGGCGTGCTGGGACAGGTCGGTGCCGGGCGCGATCGCCGAGTAGCCGGTCACGTCAACCTCCGCGCGTCGGGCGCCCCGAGCCGGGCCCGGATCCGTGCAACACGCTGCAACGCTTCCGCTCCGGGGCCGCGGTCGATGTGCTGCTCATCACACCACGCCGTCGGTCCGATGCGGACCTGTGGCCGTAGGAGGGATTCGCGATGACCCAGACCCTGGACACGCCCACGCAGTCGCCCACGCAGCGAGCGGAGGGATGGCTGCACGAGTTCGAGGAGGCGCTGCACGTCCGCGACGTCGCGCGGGCGGCGGGCATGTTCGCCGCGACCAGCTTCTGGCGCGACCTGATCTCGTTCAGCTGGAACATCACGACCGTCGAGAACCCCGACGGCGTCGCGGATCTGCTGACCGAGACCGTCGAGGGGACCGACCCGACGTCCTTCACCCTCGAGGAGCCGGCCGACGAGGCCGACGGTGTCACCACCGCCTGGTTCACCTTCGAGACCGCCGTCGGTCGGGGGCGTGGGCTGGTACGGCTCGTCGAGGAGGACGGCGAGCCCAGGGCCTGGACCTTCCTGACCACGCTCCACGAACTGAAGGGCTTCGAGGAGCCGCGCGGCCCCGCGCGTCCGATGGGCGCCGAGCACGGGGCGAACAAGCAGCGCCTGACCTGGCTGGAGCGCCGGGAGAAGGAGGAGGCCGACCTCGGCGTGCGCACCCAGCCCTACGTGCTGGTCATCGGTGGCGGTCAGGGCGGGATCGCGCTCGGCGCCCGCCTCCGGCAGCTCGGCGTCCCCGCCCTCGTCGTCGACAAGCACGAGCGGCCCGGCGACCAGTGGCGCGGGCGGTACAAGTCCCTCTGTCTCCACGACCCGGTCTGGTACGACCACCTGCCCTACCTCAAGTTCCCGGACAACTGGCCGGTGTTCTCGCCCAAGGACAAGATCGGCGACTGGCTCGAGTCGTACGTGAAGGTCATGGAGGTGCCGTACTGGGGGAGCACCGTGGCGACGAGCGCGACGTACTCGCCCGAGAAGGGGGAGTGGACCGTCGAGCTCGAGCGAAACGGCAAGGCGCTCACCCTGCGACCGAGGCACGTCGTCCTCGCCACCGGGATGTCGGGCAAGCCCAACATCCCGGTGATCCCCGGGCAGGACGTGTTCCGGGGGGACCAGCAGCACTCGTCGGCGCACCCGGGCCCGGATGCCTACGCCGGCAAGAGGGTCGTCGTCATCGGCAGCAACAACTCGGCGTTCGACATCTGCGGCGCTCTGTGGGAGCACGACGCCGACGTCACGATGGTCCAGCGGTCGTCGACGCACATCGTCAAGAGCGACACCCTCATGGACATCGGCCTCGGCGCCCTCTACTCGGAGCAGGCGGTGGCCGCCGGGGTGACGACGGAGAAGGCGGACCTGATCTTCGCTTCGCTCCCGTACCGCATCATGCACGAGTTCCAGATCCCGCTGTACGAGCAGATGAAGAAGCGCGACGCCGACTTCTACGAGCGGCTGGAGGAGGCCGGCTTCTGGCTCGACTGGGGCGAGGACGGCTCCGGGCTGTTCATGAAGTACCTGCGCCGGGGCTCGGGCTACTACATCGACGTGGGCGCGGCCGACCTCGTCGCCGACGGCGACGTGAAGCTGGCCCACGGGCAGGTGGTCCGCCTCACCGAGCACGCCGTGGTCCTCGAGGACGGGACCGAGCTGCCGGCCGACCTGGTCGTCTACGCCACCGGGTACGGCTCGATGAACGGCTGGGCGGCCGAGCTCATCAGCCAGGAGGTGGCTGACGCCGTCGGGAAGGTGTGGGGCCTCGGCTCGGACACCACCAAGGACCCGGGTCCGTGGGAGGGCGAGCAGCGCAACATGTGGAAGCCCACCCAGCAGGAAGCCCTGTGGTTCCACGGCGGCAACCTGCACCAGTCGCGGCACTACTCGCTGTACCTGGCGCTGCAGCTCAAGGCCCGGTACGAGGGGATCCCGACCCCCGTCTCGCGGCTCCAGGAGGTACACCACCTCAGGTGACAGATGTGGGCGCCGGGAGGCGATGGGCCCCTGGCGCCGGCCGGTCCTGGCCCGCAGCACGCACGGCCTACGGCGTGGCCGCCGGGCTCGCCGCACGCGTTCCCGCGTCGCGGCGAGGATGCCACCGGTCCCGTGGTGGGCGCCTACGCCACCGGCCCGGTCCTGCTCGGTCCCGTGGCCCCGCCGGTCCTCGACCCCGTCGGCCGGCGGTTCGCTGTGGCGGCTCAGGGCGTGGTGGTGGCCGGGCTCCTCGCCGGCGCGGCCCGGTGGGCGCCAGCGGACCCGCCCGCGGAGGACCGGCCGGGTCGTCGCGATCCCGTCCCGGGCCGCGTCGTGGTGCTGTTGTGGATCATCTTCGCCGGCGGAACCGTTCCGGGCCGCATGCTCTTCGCGCACGCCGTCACGATGGCGCGCGACCTGCAGCTGAGCCTCCGGACCGCCGGACTGGCCGTCTCGGCCCTCGCGGCCGGCAACCTGGTCGGGCGCCTGGTCGCCGGCGCGTGGTCCGACCGGTCGGTCGCCTGCGTGCCGTGACCGTCGCGCTGACGACCGGCGCCGTGGCGATCGTCGCGCTGGCCTTCCCGGCGCCCCACCCGGTCGTCCTCGCCGGGTACCCGGGCACCGGGCCGGCCCACGATGCCGTGTCCGCGCTCGTACCGGCCGCCACGGCCGACGAGGTGGGTGCCGCGGCCTTCCCGAGCACCTACGGCCTGGTCTTCACCGGGTGGGGCTGCGCCGGCCTGCTCGCACCCCTCGTCGGCTGCCGGCTCCTCGGTCGCATCGGGCGGCAGCCTCCCGTCCTGCTCTCGGCGGTGACGCCCCTCGTCGGGGCTGCGGCCGCGGTGTCGCTGCTGGCCGAGCGCGGGCAGCGGTCCTGGGGGCCCTGAGTTCCGGGGCGCCGCCGTCCCGAGCGCTGCTCGAGGACGCTCGCGACCCCGGTGCGGCGGGTGCCGCAGGCGCTACGCTCGCCCCTTCGGCGACACCCCGATGCGATGTGCCCGAGGTCGACACCGAGGAGGCCACAGGGATGGGGAGCCGATTCCGGGCGTCGGTCCCGGTCAACGACGACTGGCAGCACTTCCGGTTCGCGGTCGCCGACGGCGTCGCCACGGTGACGCTGAACCGCCCCGAGAAGCTCAACCCCCTGACCTTCGAGAGCTACGCCGACCTGCGTGACCTCGTGCTCCAGCTGCCGTACCGCGAGGACGTCCGCGTCCTGGTGATCCGCGGCGAGGGCAAGGGCTTCTGCGCCGGTGGGGACGTCGACGAGATCATCGGCGAGCTGATCCGGATGCGTCCGCGCGAGCTCATGGCCTTCACGAAGATGACCGGCGACCTGATCCGCGCCATGCGCGAGGTGGCGGTGCCGATCATCGCCGGGATCCAGGGCATCGCGGCCGGGGCCGGCTCGGTGGTCGCGCTCGCCTCCGACTTCCGCGTCGTGACGACGTCCGCCCGCTTCGCCTTCCTGTTCACCAAGGTCGGGCTCTCCGGCGGCGACATGGGGGCGGCCTACCTGCTGCCCCGCGTGGTCGGCGCGGGGCGGGCCACCCAGCTCCTCATGCTGGGCGACACGATCGACGCCGCGACCGCCGACCGGTACGGCCTGGTCAGCGAGCTGGTGCCGGACGACGGGCTCGACGCCGCGGTCGACACGCTGGCCCGGCGGCTGGCCGACGGGCCCACCCTCGCCTACGCGCAGACCAAGGCGCTGATCACCCGCGAGCTGGACATGTCCCTGGCCGGCGCCATGGAGCTCGACGCCATGACCCAGGCGCTGCTCATGACCACCGACGACCACGCCGAGTTCCACGCCGCCTTCAAGGCACGCCGGCCGCCGAACTGGACCGGCCGGTGACGGCTCCGCGCACCTGCCTCGTCACCGGCGCGAGCCGCGGCATCGGGGCCGCCGTCGCGGCCGCCCTCTCCGCGGACGGGCACCGGGTGGCGCTGGTGGCCCGGGACCCGGCCGCGCTGGAGGAGGCGCGACGAGGCCTGCCGTCGCCCGCGATGGCCGTTCCCGCCGACGTCACCGACCCGGCGCAGCTGGATGCGGCCGTCGCCCGGGTCGAGGGGGAGTGGGGGCCGGTCCAGGTGCTGGTCTCCAACGCCGGCGCCGGCCTCGCGGCACCGCTGGTCGACACCACGGACGACGAGTGGTCGCGGATGCTGGAGCTCAACCTCACCGCCCCGTTCCGGCTGGTCCGGCGGGTGCTGCCGGGCATGCTGGGAGCCGGCTGGGGACGGATCGTCGTCGTCGCCTCCGTGGTGGCCAAGCGCGGGGAGCCGCAGGTGGCCGCGTACACCGCGGCGAAGCACGGCGTCCTGGGACTGGTCCGCTCCGCGGCGGCCGAGCTGGCCCGCACCGGCGTCACGGTGAACGCCGTCTGCCCGGGCTACGTGGACACCCCCATGACCGACGGGACCGTGGCGGCCGTGGCCGAGCGCACCGGCCGGACGCCCGACGAGGCCCGCGCCGCGCTGTCCCGCCGGCAGCCCATCGGCCGGCTGATCGCGCCGGCCGAGGTGGCCGAGGCGGTGCGCTTCTGCGTGGTCGACGGCGGGGTGACGGGCCAGGGCATCAACGTGGACGGCGGGACGGTGCAGTCATGACGCTCGAGCGGATCAACCCGGAGGAGCTGGCCCGGTCGTCCGGGTTCTCGCACGCGGTGCGGGCCACCGGCACGGTGACCGTGCACCTGGCCGGCCAGACCGCGCTCGACGCGGACGGCCGCATCGTCGGGGACGGCGTCGTCGGGCAGTTCGAGCAGGCGCTGGGCAACCTGCTGACCGCGCTGCGGGCGGCCGGCGGGAGCCCGGCGCACCTCGCCGCCCTGACGATCTACATCGTCGACGTCCCCGACTACCGGGCGCACGCGCGCGAGATCGGACGGGTCTGGCGGCGGCTGGCCGGCACGGACTACCCGGCCACCGCCGGAGTCGGCGTCGCGCGCCTGTGGGACGACGACGCACTGGTCGAGGTGCAGGGGGTCGCCGAGATCCCGGAGCCGGCCTAGGGAACCGACCGGATCACCTCGGGTGGCTGTTCCGATTCCTCGACCGCCACGATCGGGGCAGACTGGCGGACGACGCTCAGGCGATGGGGGTCCAGCGTGGAACTCACCCGGTCAGCGCACGTCGACACCTTCTGCCGCGACTCCCTGCCGCCGCCCCAGCAGTGGCCGGAGTTCCTCTTCGACCTCCCCGAGCTGCACTATCCCGAGCGGCTGAACTGCGCGAGCACGCTGCTCGACGAGGTCGTCGCCCGGCACGGCCCCGACCGTCCCTGCCTGCGCACCGACGCCGAGACCTGGACGTACGGCGAGCTGCTCGACCGCGCCAACCAGCTCGCGCACCTGCTGACCCGCGACCTCGGCGTGCTGCCGGGCACGCGGGTGCTCCTGCGGGGGCCGAACAACCCGTGGCTGGTGACCTGCTGGTTCGCCGTCCTCAAGGCCGGTGGCGTCGCCGTCACCACCGTGCCCCTGCTGCGCACCCTCGAGCTCCGGCAGCTGATCGAGCTGACGCGCAGCACCGTCGCGCTGTGCGACGCACGGTTCGCCGCCGACCTCGTACCGGCCGCCGCGGAGACGGGGCTGACCGTGGCCTGCTACGGCGGCGGGGGCCCGGACGACGTCGCCGTCCGGGCCGCCGGGCTGCCTCCCACCTTCGCGGACGTCGACACCGCGGCCGACGACGTCGCCCTGCTGGCCGCCACGTCCGGCAGCACCGGCGTCCCGAAGGTGACCATGCACTTCCACCGCGACGTGCTCGCGATCGCCGACACCTTCGGCCGCCACCACGTGCAGGGCAGGCCGGACGACGTGTTCACCGGCACCCCGCCGCTCGGCTTCACCTTCGGCCTCGGCGGCCTGCTGGTCTTCCCGTTGCGGGTCGGCGCCTCCGTGCTGCTGATCGAGAAGGCCACCCCGGTGCAGCTCGCCGAGGCGGTCGCGCGGCACCGGGCGACGGTGGTCTTCACCGCGCCCACCGGCTACCGGGCGATGCTGCGGGCCGACTGCGGGCACCTGCTGACCAGTGTGCGGCGGGCGGTGTCCGCCGGCGAGCACCTCCCCGAGGTGGTGTGGGAGGAGTTCGCCGCCCGCACCGGCATCCGTCTGATCGACGGCATCGGCAGCACCGAGATGCTGCACGTGTTCGTCTCCGCTGCCGACGACGACATCCGGCCGGGCGCCACCGGCCGCGCCGTCCCCGGCTACGTCGCGGCCGTGCTGGACGACGACGGCAACCCCGCACCCGACGGCGTCCCGGGCCGGCTGGCGGTCAAGGGCCCCACCGGGTGCCGCTACCTGGCCGACCCCCGGCAGCGGGTCTACGTGCAGGACGGCTGGAACGTCACCGGCGACACCTACGTGCGCGACGCCGACGGGTACTTCTGGTACCAGGCGCGCAGCGACGACATGATCGTGTCCTCGGGCTACAACATCGGGGCGCCGGAGGTCGAGCAGGCCCTCGACCGGCACCCCGACGTCGTCGAGTGCGCCGTCGTCGGGCTGCCCGACCCGGCCCGCGGGCAGGTGGTGCACGCCGCCGTCGTCCTCCGGGAGGGGGTGGACGGCGACGCGGCGAAGGTCGCCGAGCTCCAGGAGTTCACCAAGGGGTTGATCGCGCCCTACAAGTACCCGCGCTCCGTCGAGTTCGTCGCCGAGCTCCCGCGCACCTCGACCGGCAAGGTGCAGCGGTACCGGCTGCGCGAGCCCCGGCCCACCGCCTGAGGCCGGCCATGCGCATCGCGGTTCTCGGCGGTGGCCCCGCCGGCCTCTACGCCGCCGCCCTCACCAAGGCGCTGCGGCCGGAGTCGGAGATCCGGGTCTGGGAGCGCAACGCGCCCGACGACACGTTCGGCTTCGGCGTCGTGTTCAGCGACGAGACCCTGGGCGGGATCGAGCACGCCGACCCGGTGGTCCACGCCCGCATGGCCGCGCGGTTCGCCCGGTGGGACGACGTGGACGTGCACTTCCGCGGCACGACGACCACCGTCGGGGGGCAGGGGTTCGCCGCGATGAGCCGCAAGGAGCTGCTGCGGATCCTGCAGGAGCGCTGCGCGGAGCTCGGGGTGCGGGTCGACTTCCGCACCGGCGCACCGGACGTGGACACGCTGGCCGGCGAGGTCGACCTGGTGATCGCCGCCGACGGGGCGAACTCCGCCGTCCGCACCAAGTACGCCGACGTCTTCGGCGCCACCGTCGACGTGCGCCGGAACAAGTACATGTGGCTCGGCACCGACAAGGTGTTCGACGCCTTCCAGTTCTACATCTGCGAGACGCCGCACGGCGTGCTGCAGGTGCACGGGTATCCCTACGACCGCGGGCACAGCACGTTCATCGTCGAGATGCACGACGACGTGTGGCGGGCCGCCGGGTTCGGGTCGTCCGACGGGCGGGCACTGCCACCCGGGGCCAGCGACGACGCCTCGATCGCGCGGATCCGCGAGCTGCTGGGCGACGTCCTCGACGGGCACGCGGTGCTCGCCAACAACTCGAAGTGGCAGAGCTTCCCGACGGTCTCCAACCGGACCTGGCGGCACGGCAACGTCGTCCTGCTCGGCGACGCCGCCCACACCGCGCACTTCTCCATCGGCTCGGGGACCAAGCTGGCGATGGAGGACGCGCTGGCACTCGCCGCCTGCCTGCAGGAGCAGCCGGACGTGGCCGGCGCGCTGGAGGCGTACGAGGCGGAGCGGCGACCGGTGGTGGTCTCCACCCAGCGCGCGGCGCAGGCGAGCCTGGAGTGGTTCGAGAGCATCGGTCAGTACGTCGGACAGGCCCCGGAGCAGTTCGCGTTCAACATCGTCACCCGCAGCCGGCGGATCACCTACGACAACCTGAAGCTGCGCGACCCGGAGTTCGTCGGGCGGATGGACGGCTGGTTCGCGGAGCAGTCCGGCACCGGGGAGGTGCGGCCGCCGATGTTCCAGCCGTTCCGCCTCGGGCGGCTGGAGCTGGCCAACCGGGTCGTCGTCTCGCCGATGGACATGTACTCCGCGGACGACGGGATGCCGACCGACTTCCACCTCGTCCACCTCGGCGCCCGCGCGCTCGGCGGCGCCGCGCTGGTGATGACCGAGATGGTCTGCGTCTCGCCGTCCGGGCGGATCACCCCCGGCTGCGCCGGTATCTACACGCCGGAGCAGGAGGCGGCGTGGACGCGGATCGTCGACTTCGCCCACGGGCAGAGCGCGGCGCGGATCGGCCTGCAGCTCGGGCACTCCGGCCGCAAGGGCTCCACCCGGCTGATGTGGGAGGGCATGGACGAGCCGCTGCCGGCCGGGAACTGGGACGTCGTCGGCCCGTCGGCCGTGCCGTACTCACCGGCCAACCAGGTGCCCCGCGAGCTCTCCCGCGCGGAGCTCTCCGGGATCACCGCCGAGTTCGTCGCCTGCGCCGAGGCCGGAGCCCGCTCGGGGTTCGACGTCCTGGAACTGCACTGCGCGCACGGGTACCTGCTCTCGTCCTTCCTGTCGCCGCTGTCCAACCGGCGGACCGACGAGTACGGCGGGCCGCTCGGGAACCGCCTCCGCTACCCGCTCGAGGTCTTCGACGCGGTGCGGGCGGCGTGGCCGGCGGAGCGGCCGATGAGCGTGCGGATCTCGGCGACCGACTGGTGCGAGGGCGGCACCGACGTCGAGGACGCGGTCGCGATCGCCCGGGCGTTCGCCGAGCACGGGGCCGACGCCATCCACGTGTCGACCGGCCAGGTGGTCAAGGCGGAGCAGCCGGCGTTCGGGCGCAGCTACCAGACGCCGTACGCCGACCGGATCCGGCAGGAGGTCGGCGTGCCGCTCGGCGTCGCCGTCATCGCCGTCGGCGCGATCGCGTCCTACGACGACGTCAACTCGATCCTGCTCGCCGGCCGGGCGGACCTGGTCGCCGTCGGCCGGCCGCACCTCTACGACCCGCACTGGACCCTGCACGCCGCGGCCGAGCAGGGGTACGCCGGCCCGGGAGTGGCCTGGCCGGCGCCGTACCGCGCGGGCAGCCGCCGGCCGCCGACCGGCCGCACCGACGGGCCGCCGCCCCGGCTCGAGCTGATCCGCCGGCCGGCGACCGGCACCCGGCACGCCAGGTGGCGGCCCGGGAGCTAGGTCAGGCCGGCACGGTCGGCAGCGCCCCCAGCGAGGGCGCGAGCCGCTCGTCGGTGACGTCCTCGTCGACCATCTCGCCGGCGAGGTACGCGGCGTAGGCGGGCATGTCGAAGTGCCCGTGCCCGCACAGCGCGGTGAGGACGACCTTCTCCTCGCCGCTCTCCCGGCAGGCCAGTGCCTCGCGGATGCAGGCGGCCACCGCGTGCGTGGGCTCGGGTGCCGGGATGATGCCCTCGGTGCGGGCGAACTGCAGGCCCGCTGCGAAGCACTCCGTCTGGGGGAGCGCCATCGCCTCGATCAGGCCCAGCGCGTAGACGTGCGAGAGCAGCGGGGACATCCCGTGGTACCGCAAGCCGCCGGCGTGGATGGGGTCGGGCACGAAGCCGTGGCCGAGGGTGTGCATCTTCAGCAGCGGCGTCATCCCGGCGGTGTCGCCGAAGTCGTACGTGTAGACCCCGCGGGTCAGGGAGGGGCACGAGGCCGGCTCGACCGCCCGGATGACCGGTGCCATCCGGCCGGCCAGCTTCTCGCGGAGGAAGGGGAACGCCAGGCCGCCGAAGTTCGATCCGCCGCCGGTGCACCCGACGATGACGTCGGGGACCTCACCGACCGCCGCGCACTGCAGCAGTGCCTCCTCGCCGATCACCGTCTGGTGCAGCAGCACGTGGTTGAGCACGCTGCCCAGCGCGTAGCGGGTCCCCGGGTCCCCTGCGGCCACCTCCACCGCCTCGCTGATGGCGATGCCGAGCGAGCCGGGGTGGTGTGCGTCCCCGGCGCGGATCGACCGGCCGGCCGCGGTGAGCTCGGAGGGGGACCGGTGCACCGTCGCGCCGTAGGTCTCCATCGCGATCCGCCGGTAGGGCTTCTGGTCGTAGGAGGCGCCCACCTGCCAGACCTCGCAGTCGAGCCCGAACTGGGCGCAGGCGAAGGCGAGCGCGGTGCCCCACTGTCCCGCGCCGGTCTCGGTCGTCAGCCGCCGCACGCCCGCGCCGGCGTTGTAGTACGCCTGCGGGACGGCGGTGTTCGGCTTGTGCGACCCGGCCGGGGAGACCCCCTCGTACTTGTAGTAGATCCGGGCCGGTGTCCCCAGCGCCTTCTCCAGCCGGTGCGCCCGGTACAGCGGCGAGGGCCGCCACAGCCGGTAGACGTCGAGCACCTCGCCCGGGATGTCGACGTACCGCTCGCCGGTGACCTCCTGGCCGATCAGCTCGTCCGGGAACAACGGCGCCAGGTCGGCCGGCCCGACCGGCTGCAGCGTGCCCGGGTGCAGCGGCGGTGGCGGCGGGGTGGGCAGGTCGGGCACGACGTTGTACCACCGCGTCGGCAGCTGCGACTCGTCCAGGAGGATCTTGTGCTGCAGCTCGGCCACGGCATCCCCCTCGGGGCTCGCTCGGCGCCAGTGCGGGGCACTGTAGCCACTCCGGCAGCCGGTGGGCACTTCCCCGACGGCGGTGAGCTGGGCCAAGCTCGGCCGGGTCACCGCACCCGGCCGAGAAGGGGGCCCGCATGTCGATCCTGGCTGAGTTCACCGAGGCGCTGACCGGCGGACGGATCGACGTCGTGGACCTCACCGCGCCCCTGTCGGCGGACACGCCGGTCATCCAGCTGCCGCCGCCGTTCGGCCAGACGGCTCCCTTCGCGCTGGAGGAGATCAGCCGCTACGACGAGCGCGGCCCGGCCTGGTACTGGAACAACGTGCGCACCGGCGAGCACACCGGCACCCACCTCGATGCGCCGGTCCACTGGATCACCGGGCGGGACGGCGAGGACGTCGCCGCCGTGCCGGCGCGCAGGCTCATCGGCCCGGCCGCCGTCCTGGACTTCTCCGAGCAGGCCGCGGCCGACCCCGACTTCCTGCTCGAGGTCGACCACGTCCGCGAGTGGGAGAAGACGCACGGAGCCCTGCCCGGCGGTGGCTGGCTGCTCTACCGGACCGGGTGGGACGCCCGGTCGGCCTCGCAGGAGGCGTTCCTCAACGCCGACGAGAGCGGCCCGCACACGCCCGGCATCTCACCCGCGTGCGCACGCTGGCTCGCCGAGGAGACGCCGGTGATCGGCCTCGGTGTGGAGACGGTCGGCACCGACGCCGGGGCGGCGCACTCCTTCGACCCGCCGTTCCCGTGCCACGCGGCGCTGCTCGGCAACGGCAAGTACGGGCTGACCCAGCTGCAGAACCTCGCCCTGCTGCCGCCGACCGGCGCGCTGCTGGTGGCCGCTCCGCTGCCGATCGTCGGCGGGTCCGGGGCCCCGGCCCGCGTGCTCGCGCTCGTCGAGAGATGAGCACCGAGAGATGAGCACCGAGCGGTGAGCGCCGGGGGACCGACCGTCGCCGCCGCGGTCGGCGCGGCGCTGGTCCGGGCCGGCATCGACTCCGCCTTCGGGGTGGTCGGCTCCGGCAACTTCGACGTCACCAACGCGATGGTCGCGGCCGGTGCCCGGTTCGTGGCCGCTCGGCACGAGACGGGCGCGGCGACGATGGCCGACGCGTACGCCCGGATGAGCGCCGCCGGCGTGGCGGCGGTGACCCTGCACCAGGGCTGCGGCCTGACCAACGCGCTGACCGGGATCACCGAGGCGGCGAAGAGCCGCACCCCGCTCGTCGTCGTCAGCGCCGAGGCGACCCAGCCGCGGTCGAACTTCTTCGTGGACCAGCCGGCGCTCGCGGAGGCCGTCGGTGCGGTCTCCGTGCGGGTCACCGCGGCCGACGACGCGCCGCGGCAGGCGGCGGACGCAGTCGCCACCGCGGTGCAGCACCGCCGCACGGTGCTGCTCAACCTGCCCCTCGACGTGCAGTCCCTGCCGGCTCCCGACCCGATCGCGCCGGCCTCGCTGGTCCGGCCCGTCCCGCTGCCCGCGCCCCCGGCCGACACCGGGTCCGTCGAACGGCTGGCGACCGCTCTGCGTACCGCCCGTCGGCCCGTGTTCGTCGCCGGGCGCGGCGCCCGCGGGCCCGGTTGCCGGACGGCGCTGGAGCACCTCGCCGACCGGTGCGGCGCGCTGCTCGCGACCTCAGCCGTCGCGAAGGGGCTGTTCGCCGGCAACCCGTGGGCGCTGGACGTCTCCGGGGGCTTCGCCTCGCCGCTGGCGGCCGAGCTGATCGGGGACGCGGACCTGGTCGTCGGGTGGGGGTGCGCGCTGAACATGTGGACGATGCGGCACGGCAGGCTGATCGCACCGGACGCCGTCGTCGTCCAGGTCGACGTCGACGCCGAGGCCCTCGGCGTGCACCGGACGCCGACCTTCGGCGTCGTCGGCGACGTGCGGCAGGTGGCCGAGGCAGCAGCGGAGGCGCTGGCGGGGGAGGGGGGCGGGCCGACCGGCTACCGCAGCGGGCCGCTGGGCGCACGGCTCGCCGCCTCCCTGCGCTGGCGCGACGTCCCCTTCGAGCCGGCGACCGAGCCCGGACGCATCGACCCCCGGACACTCACGATCGCCCTGGACGACCTGCTCCCGGGCGAGCGGATCGTGTCGGTGGACTCGGGCAACTTCATGGGCTACCCGAGCATGTTCCTGGGCGTCCCGGACGAGTTCGGGTTCTGCTTCACCCAGGCGTTCCAGTGCGTCGGGCTGGGGCTGGCGACCGCGATCGGCGCCGCACTGGCGCGCCCGGACCGGTTGCCGGTCGCCGCGCTGGGGGACGGCGGCCTGCTGATGGGCGCCTCGGAGCTGGAGACGGTCGTGCGACTGGGCCTGCCGATGGTGGTGATCGTGTACGACGACGAGGCCTACGGCGCCGAGGTGCACCACTTCGGTCCGCGCGGCGCGCCGCTGGACACCGTCCGCTTCCCCGCGGCCGATCTCGCGGCGATCGCTCGCGGCTTCGGGTTCGACGGCGTTACCGTCCGCTGCCGTGAGGACCTGGCGGGGGTGGCCTCCTGGCTCCGGAGCAGCCGCACGTCACCGCTCCTGATCGACGCCAAGGTGACGCAGGGGCAGCCGTCCTGGTGGCTGGAGGAGGCGTTCCGGGGGCACTGAGGCCGGGCGCGTCCCCGGGGGTCATCAGCTCCGCTGCAGCAGGGTGTGCTCCTGCAGGAAGCCGGTGACGATCCGGATCACGTCGTCCGGGCGCTCGATGTGCAGGCCGTGGCTCGACCCCGGCCCGGTCAGCAGCTCGAAGCGCGCCCCGGGGATGGCGTCGGCGACGGCCTTCGCCTGCCGTGGCGGGGTCAGCAGGTCCTGCTCACCGACGATCACCAGGGTGGGGGCGGTGATCCCGCCGAGCCGGTCCAGGGTGTCGTGGGCCAGGTCGGCGTCCCACTGCTCGACGGTGACCTGCATCTGGTCCTCGTCCTGCGGGAACGCCGGCAGCATCGGCTCGAGCATCGCGTCGAACTCCGGGTGGTCGAGCAGCTCCGGCGAGAACGCCATCCCCGAGGTGGCCAGGGCGCACTCCAGGTCCCGCGTCGCGTACGGGTGCCGCAGCGCGGTGAGGACGGACCGCTGGAATCCGTCGCACCGCGCCCAGGTGGCGTACAGGACCGCGGTGGCGACCTGGTCCGGGTGGGCGAGCGCCAGCTCCTGGATGATCGCGGAGCCCAGCGACCAGCCCAGCATGTGCGCCCGGGGGATCTCGAGCGCCTCGAGCAGCGCCGAGGCGTCCTCGGCCAGCGACGCCACGGAGATCTCGCCCTCTCCACGTTCGCTGCCGCCCAGGCCCCGGTTGTCGAACGCGATCACGCGGTACTGCTCGGCCAGCCGGGGGATCAGCTCGCCCCACAGCGGGATCGAGCACGAGGTCCCCGTGATCAGCAGCAGCGGGTCGCCCTCGCCGCTGATCTCGTAGTGGAGCGTGACTCCGGTGCGGACGGCCGTCGTGGGCATGGGGGCTCCTCGCTGTGCGGGGGACCCGGCGGGCACGGCGCCCGCCGGGGACTGCTGGCGGTGCGGGCGGGGTCAGCGGAAGACGAGCGACCCGTCCTCGAGGTCGGCCTTCGGCAGGATCTCCGTCTCCGCCGCGTGTTCGAGCATGTGGGTCCACGGTTCGTGGTCGCCCTGCTTGAACAGCACGTGCTGCGAGCGCAGGACGTAGCCGGGGTTGAAGTTCTCCGGGTCCGACCACGGCCGGATCTGCATGCCGGCGTCCTCGTCGCGCAGCATCGGGACGACCATGCTCGCGTCCTTCAGCTGCATCGTCTCCATCAGCCGGACGACGAGGTCGCTGACCAGGTCCACCCGCAGCGTCCAGCTGTGCCGGAAGTACCCGAAGACGTAGGCCATGTTGGGGACGCCGCTGATCATCAGGCCTCGCCACGTGACGCGTTCGGACAAGTCCACCGCCTCGCCGTCCACGGTGAAGGCGACGTCCCCGAGCACCGCCAGGTCGAAGCCCGTCGCCGTGACGACGACGTCGGCCTCGAGCTCCTCGCCGGAGCTGACCCGGATGCCCTTCTCGGTGAAGGTCTCGATGGTGTCGGTGACGATCGAGGCCGTGCCCTCCCGGAGTGCGGCGAACAGGTCGCCCTCCGGGACGATCGCGATGCGCTGCTGCCACGGCCGGTAGCGCGGGGTGAAGTGCTTCTCGACGTCGAACCCCTCGGGCAGCAGCGGCTTCATCGACTCCATGAGGAAGGCGTGCAGCTCGTCGGGCGCCTCGTGCGCCAGCCGGGCCAGCTCGTTGAACTGGGCGGTGTAGGCGCGGCGCAGGATCTCGTGCGTCCAGTCCTCGGGGATCTCCAGCTGCCGCAGCGTCACCGCGAGCTCGTGGGTGAGCGGCGGTGCGAGGAAGTAGGAGGGCGAGCGCTGCAGCATGGTCACGTGCGCGGCCTGCGGCGCGATGGCGGGGATCAGGGTGGCGGCGGTGGAGCCGGACCCGATGACGACGACGCGCTTGCCGGTCAGGTCGAGGTCGTCGGGCCACTGCTGGGGGTGGACGACCCGGCCCTGGAACCGGTCCATGCCCGCCCACTCCGGCCGGTGGGGCCGGTCGTGCCGGTAGTAGCCCTGGCACATCCACAGGAAGTCGGTGGTGAACAGCAGCTCCTGCCCCGTGTCGGTGCGGGTGACCTGCACCGTCCACCGCCGGTCCTCGCTCGACCAGCTGGCGGCGGTCACCCTGTGCTGGTAGCGGATGTGCTTGGCCAGGCCGTCCTCGGCGATCACCTCGTCCAGGTAGGCGAGGATCTCCTCACCTGCGGCGATCGAGGGGCCACGCCAGGGCTTCCAGCGGTAGCCGTAGGTGAACAGGTCGCTGTCGGAGCGCACCCCCGGGTACCGGTGGGTCCACCAGGTGCCCCCGCGGTCGTCCTGCGCCTCAAGGAGGACGACGGACCTGCCGGGGAACCGTTCCCGCAGGTGATGCGCGGCGCCGATGCCGGAGACGCCGGCCCCGACGATCAGGACGTCGACGTGTTCAGGAGCGGAGGCCTCGCCGGCCTGTCCCGCCGTGGTCCGCTGCTCGGTCGCGGTCATGTCCGCCCCCCACCGTGCTGTGGCGTGGATCACAGACCGTACCCAGGTCGGGGGTCCCCGCACAGCACCTCTCGACGTCGGGTGAGCGGTACACGAGGGGTCCCTCCGGGACCGTGGTGTCAGTCGCTGGAGGTCAACCGCGCGGCGACCGCGGCGGCGTCGTCGTGGCCGACGAGCAGCTCGTCGTAGTACTGCCCCTGGAGGCGCAGACGCAGCGCGGGCTGGCCGCGGCGGACGTCGACGAAGCGGCGGGCGGCGCGGCCACGCCAGGTGCCGATCTTGCGCCGGCCGGGGAGGGCGAAGCCGGGCGCGCGGAGGCCGCGGGCGGCGGCCAGCCCGTCGGACACCGCCTCGGCGCTGACGATGGCCGAGCGCGGGACGACCTGGTCGCGGAGCAGCCCGGCGATCCGGCTCAGCCGGGGCAGCCGGACGGTGAGGGTGTCGTCGGAGACGAGGATCGAGGTCATGGGGGCTCCGTGGGTTCGCACCGGGGCCGGGTGCCCCGCTCGTTCCCGACGCTAGGAGCGCGGCTCCGTCCGGTCGTCCTCCCGGCGGTCCGTTCCGAGCTCCTCCCGGAGGAGGAGCGACGGGAGGGGAACTCCTGCTCAGGAGCCGGCCGGGCTGACCAGACCGCGCTCGTAGGCGAGGACGACGGCCTGCACGCGGTCGCGCAGGCCGAGCTTCATCAGGACGTTGCTGACGTGCGTCTTGACCGTCGTCTCGCTCAGGACCAGTTCGGCGGCGATCTCGGCGTTGGACAGCCCGCGCGCGACGAGCAGGAGCACCTGGTGCTCGCGCCCGGTCAGCTGGGGGAGGGGGGCCGGTGCGGTCGTCGTGGCGGCCGGGAGGTGCCGGGCGAACCGGTCGAGCAGGCGCCGGGTGACCTGGGGGGCGACGACGGCGTCCCCGCGGTGCACCACGTGGACGGCTTCGACCAGGTCGTCGGCGGGGACGTCCTTGAGCAGGAACCCGGAGGCGCCGGCCCGCAGGGACTCCACGACGTACTCGTCCAGGTCGAAGGTGGTCAGCACGAGGACCTGGGGCGGGGAGTCGAGTTCACGCAGGCGGCGGGTGGCCTCGACGCCGTCCATCCTCGGCATGCGGATGTCCATGAGCACCACGTCGGGCTGCAGCGCCCGGACCTGCGCGAGCGCCACCTCGCCGTCGGCGGCCTCGCCGACGACCTCGATGCCGGGCTCGCCCTGCAGGATGAGGCGGAACCCGGTGCGCAGCAGCGGCTGGTCGTCCACCAGGAGGACGCGGATGGTCATGACGGGCTCCTGGTGGTCGGGAGGCTGGCCGTGAGGGTGAAACCGCCGCCGGTGCGCGGGGCTGCGGTGAGCTCGCCGCCGTACACCCGCACCCGCTCGCGCAGCGAGTGCAGTCCGTGTCCGCCGGGCGCGGGGTCGGCGGACCAGTCGGGGGCGCCGCGGCCGTCGTCGACCACGGCGAGCAGCAGACGTCCCGGGCTCCACTCGAGGCAGATCCGGGCAGCGGCGCGCCCCGCGTGCTGCCGGACGTTGCGCAGCGCCTCCTGCACGACGCGGTAGGCGGTCAACGCGACGCCCACCTCGACCTCCACGGGGGTGCCGGTGCAGGCCAGCTCGACGTCCATGCCCTCGGCCCGCGCCTCGTCCACCAACGCACCGAGGTCGGCGAGCCCCGGTTGCGGCCGGAGTTCCGCCGGGTCGTCGGCGGGCCGCAGGAGCCCCAGGATCCGGCGCATGTCCGCGATGGACTCGTGGCCGGCCCGCTCGGCCTCGACGAGCAGGCGCTCGGCCGTGTCCGGATCGCTGCGCAGCACCCGGCGAGCGGCCGCGGCGTGGACGGTCAGCGCCGTGATGCCGTGGGTGACCAGGTCCTGCATCTCCCGGGCGATGGCGGCTCGTTCGTCCACCTCCGTCGCGCGTGCGCGGGCCTGGGCCGCCTCGAAGAGGGCGCGGTTGCGCTCCTCTCGGCCGGCGTGCTCGCTGCGACGGCTGCGCACGGACCAGCCGACAGCCCAGACCGCGATCACCATGAACGTGTTGCTCACCCAGTCGGCGACGGTCGGTTCGATCGGGCCCGCGGCCAGCAGCAGCCCCACCAGCAGGTAGACGCCCATCGCAGCCGGCCCGCTCACCGACCAGGGACGGCGGACGGCCACGGTGTAGAGGACGAGCAGCGGGGTGAACGTCGCGATGGTCTGCGGATGGCCCAGCGCGAGCGGGGTCAGCGCGGCCGCGGATGCCAGGACGAGGGCGGGAACGGGCCAGCGCCCCCGGACGGCGACCGAGGCGCCGGCCACGAGCGTCAGGGCCACGGCGAGCGCGTCGGGGTCGCGGTGGTCGAACGGAACGGCGGTGGGCGTGGACCACAGCGACAGGACGCCGAAGACGGCCACGACGACGCCGAGCAGCACGTCCAGCCGCGACGCGTGCCGCCGGAGGGCGGCCGAGGTGCCGGTGGCCAGTCGCTGCACGGCCTCACGGTAGGACGGCCGGCGCGGGGGGTTCCTCCTCCTCGTGGACCGGTCCGCGACCGCTCCTCCTCCTCGCGGAGGAGCGCCGGCACGGCGATCCGGCGGTCGGCCGGGGCGCGGCCGGTAGCCTCTGCAGCCGTGACGAGCCCGGGGAGCACGGTTCCGGGACGGGACGCACAGCCGCCCGATCCCGGCGAGCCCCGGACTCCGGCCGACGAGGTCGGCCTGCCGCGGCCGCGGGGTGCCGGCGACGACCGGCCGCCGTCCGACAGCGCCGCCGTCCTGCGCGGTCTGGGCCTGGACGCCCTGGTGGAGATGCTGGAGACGTCGGGATACGGCGTCTGCGTGACCGGTGACGACCACAGCTGGGTGTACCTGAACCCCACCGGCTGCGCGCTGATCGGCCGGCCCTTCACCGACCTGCAGGGCGAGGACTACCTGCTGTCGTTCGCCGAGCACGAGCGCGCCTACCTGCTCGCGCTGGAGCAGGACCAGCGCGAGGGGGACACCGGCTTCTACGCGAACACCATCGTGCGCCCCGACGGCAGCGAGGTCGGGATCACCTGGTCGGGCTCGGTGCTGCACGCCGACGGCGAGGAGCTGGCGCCGGCGATCTTCCACCCCACCTTCGGGCTGGCGCACACCGATCAGCAGGCCGCGGTGCTCGGCGCTGCGGCCGCCCGGATCGCCGAAGGCGGGTCCGTCGGGGAGGTCCTCGGCAGCCTGGCCGAGGAGGCCGTGGCGCGGTCGCGCGCGGTGGCCTGCCTGGTGCTGGTCGAGTGCCGGGACGGGCGACTGGAGCTGCTCGCCGGTGCGGGGGTGCCCGAGGAACTCCCCGGGGTGGTGACCGACGCCGGGCTGCGGCTCGCGGACCTGCCCGGTGGTGCCCTGCTGACGGCCGGGCGGCTCATGTCGCTGTCCGACGGGCGGACCCGGCAGGCCGCCTCGGCGCCGACCGCGGGCCTCGCGCAGCTGACCGACGGACTGGCGTGGGAGGGGTCGGTCCAGGTCCCGCTGCACCGGGGCGGGGCGGTCGTCGGCTGTCTCGTGCTCCTGCTGCCGCGCACGGTGACGGCCGCGACGAAGGGCGAGCTCATCACCTGGTCCGGCCTGGGGGCGCACGCGTCGGTCGCGCTGGCCGAGGAGCGGCTGCGCGAGCAGGCCGCCGCCCACGCCGCCGAGCTCGAGCGGCACCGGCTCGGGCGGGACCTGCACGACTCGGTGAGCGCCGCACTGTTCTCGGTGCACGCGCGGGCGCAGGTGATCCAGCGGGGGTTGCGCTCCGGGACGCCGGAGGCCGTCGAGGAGGCCGCGCGGGACCTCGAGGCGTTGTCGCGGCAGGCCATCTCCCAGCTGCGCGCGATGGTCACCGGCATGCGCGTGGAGGGCTCGGACGATGACCTGCTCGACGCGCTGCGGGACCTCGCACGGGTCAGCACGACGCGGGACGGCCTGCCCGTGGACCTGCGGGCGCCCGGAGCCGTGCCCCGGGTCCCGGCACGCACGGTCGAGCACCTGGTGCGCATCGCGGGGGAGGCGCTCCACAACTGCGTGAAGCACGCCGGAGCGACGGCCGCGGCCGTGTCCCTGGACGGGGAGGGGGGCGAGCTCGTCCTCGAGGTCGCGGACGACGGCTGCGGCTTCGACCCCGCGGCGATCGAGGCGGGTGGGCACGGGCAGCGGACCATGCGGGAGCGGGCGCTCCTCTGCGGGGGCACGCTCCAGGTGGACAGCGCGCCGGGGCGGGGGACCCGCGTCGTCGTCCGCGTCCCCGTGTCCGGCCGAGCCACGACCGGAGGGGCGCCTCGGTGAGGCGCCCCTCCGTCCGCAGCCGTCAGGCCGTGGCGATGGCGTCGAGCACCTTCATCCGTGCCGCCCGCCGGGCCGGCCAGACGGCGGCGAGGACGCCGATGAGCGCGCCGACGGCGAGGAAGAGGACCAGCCGCCCGCCCGGGACCACCAGCTCGGAGATGCCCTGGTCGGACAGCGCCCGGGTGAGGCTGATCCCGAGCAGCCCGCCCAGCAGCAGCCCCAGCACCGAGCCGTACACCGAGATGAGCACCGACTCCAGCCGCACCGTCCGACGCAGCTGCCCGCGGGTCATGCCGACCGCCCGCAGCAGCCCGATCTCGCGGGTCCGCTCGAGCACCGACATCGCCAGGGTGTTGACGATCCCGAGGACGGCGATGAGCACCGAGAGCACCAGCAGGGCGTTGATGAGCATCAGGATCTGGTCGACCTGTCCCTTCTGCTCGCCGGCGAACTCGTCGCGGTCCTTCAGGGTGACCACCGGGTAGGGGTCGATGGCCGCCTCGATCGCCGACCGGACGGCCGCGGTGTCCGCGCCGCCGGCGACGTCCAGGAACAGGTACCGGTCGAGCTCGGCGCCGCCGGTGGCGACGAAGGTCTCCAGCGACACGACGGCCGGGCCCACCGCCTGGTTGGCGCTGAAGATGCCGCCGACGGTCAGCTGGGCGGTCTGGCCGGTGGGCGAGAGCATCTCCACGGCGTCACCGACGGACCAGCCGTGGCTGTCCGCGGTGGGCTCGTCGACCAGCAGGCCGGAGCCGGTCAGGTCCGCGCTGCTGCCGGCGGAGTAGTCCAACTCGAGCGTCCGGTCCAGGGTCGCGGCGTCGACCGCGGCGACCAGCGTCTCGTCCCCGCCGAGGAGGGCCTGGCCGAAGCGCATCTGGGTGACGGCGTCGACCCCCTCCACCGAACGCAGTTCCTCCGCGACCTGCGGGGTGAAGGGCTGCCCCACAGCAGTGGAGACGACGAAGTCCGCACGCAACGCCGTGCCGATCAGCTTGTCGACCGAGGCGTTCGCGGAGGCCCCGAGGATGCTGAACGCGGTGACCAGCGCCAGGCCGACCATCAACGCGGACGCGGTGGCCGCGGTCCGGCGGGGATTGCGCTGGGCATTCTCCCGGGCGAGGTGCCCGGCCGTGCCCCACAGGCGGGGGAGGACCGCGCCCACGGACCGGGCGAACGGCCGGGCCAGGACGGGGCTCAGAGCGATGGCCGCCAGGACCAGGCACAGCCCGCCGATGCCGACGAGTTGGGCGGCGGTCCCGCCCTCGGCCAGGATGCTCCCGGCCAGACCGGCGACACCGGCCAGGGTCGCTGCGACGCCCGCGATCGTGCGCTTGCGCAGGGAGCGCTCCACCGCGACCTGGTCCTCGCGCATCGCCGCGACAGGCGGGGTGGCGGCGGCTCGGCGGGCCGGCAGGTAGGCCGCGACCAGAGTGACGAGGACCCCGACCGCGTAGCTCCAGGCGACCGTGCCGGGCGACAGCACGAGGCTGCCGTCCAGGGTCAGGCCGAAGGTGGAGAACAGCGCGCGGAGCGCCGAGGCGATGCCGAAGCCGCCGAGCAGGCCCAGCGTGGACCCGACGACGCCCAGGACCAGCGCCTCTGCGAGCACCGATCGTGTGACCTGACCGCGGGCGGCCCCCAGGGCCCGCAGCAGCGCGAGCTCCCGCGTGCGCTGCGCGACCAGCATCGAGAACGTGTTCAGGATGATGAAGGAGCCCACGAACAGGGCGATGCCGGCGAACGCCGTCAGCAGGACGGTGATGAAGGACAGCCCGTCCTCCAGCGCGGCGGCCTGCTCGTCGGCCTGCTCCTGCGCGGTCGTCACGTCGTAGTCGTCGCCGACGGCGGCCGCGATCCGGTCGCGCACCTGCTCGTCGGACGCGCCGTCCGCGACGAGCACGTCGATGCCGGTGAAGTCGTCCCCGAGGCCGAGCAGGCCCTGGGCGGTGGCGAGGTCGAAGGCGGTCAGCGAGGCACCGGCCAGGCCGCCGTCCTCCCCGAAGGTGAAGACGCCGACGACCTCGGCCTCGACGCGGGGCCCGGGGGTGAGCAGGGTGACCCGGTCCCCGACTGTGTAGCCAAGCTCTTCGGCGGAGGCGCGGTCCAGGGCCACCTCGCCGCTCCGTGCGGGTGCCCGTCCGTCGACGAGCTCGCTGGGCGAGAGCTCGCGCTCGGCGAACCAGCTCACACCGACGCCGGGTGCGCCGCCGGTGTCGAGCACCTGACCGTCGCGGTCGAGGACGTAGACGCCCTCGGTCTGGACGTGGCCTTCGGCGGCGGCGACACCGTCGACGGCGCGGATCTGTTCGACCAGACCGGCGGGCAGCTGCTGGACGCCTCCGCCGGGTCCGGTGACACCGGCGTCGAAGGCGGCTGCGGGCTGCACGCTGACGTCGGCCGCCGTGCTCTCGAACAGTGCGGTGAAGGTGCGGTTGAGCGTGTCGGTGAAGATCATGGTGCCGCTGACGAAGGCGACACCCAGGACGATGGCGAGCCCGGAGAAGGCGAGCCGGAGCTTGTGGGCGAGCAGGCTGCGCCAGGTGGTGCGCCACATGTCAGTGGCCCTTCGCGGCGTCGCGGCCGGCGGCGTCGAAGGCCTTCATGCGCTCGAGGACCCGGTCGGCCGTCGGCCCGGCCATCTCGTCGACGATGCGGCCGTCGGCCAGGAACAGCACCCGGTCCGCGTAGGACGCTGCGGACGGGTCGTGGGTGACCATCACGATGGTCTGGCCCATCTCGCGCACCGAGGTGCGCAGGAAGGTGAGCACCGACGCCCCGCTGCGGGAGTCGAGGTTCCCGGTCGGCTCGTCGGCGAAGATGACGTCCGGCCGGCTCGCCAGCGCGCGGGCGCACGCGACTCGCTGTTGCTGGCCGCCGGAGAGCTCGGTCGGCCGGTGCCCGAGCCGCTCCCGGAGCCCGACGGCGTCGATCACGCCGTCCAGCCACGCCCGTTCGGGGCTGCGGCCGGCGATGTCCATCGGCAGCGTGATGTTCTCCAGCGCGGTCAGGGTGGGGAGCAGGTTGAAGGCCTGGAAGACGAAGCCGACCTTGTCGCGCCGGAGCCGGGTGAGGCCCTTGTCGTCCAGGTCGCTGATCTGCGTCTCGCCGATCCACGCCTGGCCCGACGTGAGGCTGTCCAGTCCGGCCATGCAGTGCATGAGAGTCGACTTGCCCGAGCCGGACGGTCCCATGATCGCGGTGAACTCGCCGCGGCGGAACGCGACGTCGACGGCGTCCAGGGCCACGACCCGGGTGTCGCCGTGCCCGTAGACCTTGGTCAGCGCCGTGCCTCGAGCGGCGTACGTGTGGGCGGTCGCGAGTGCGTCTGCGGCGGCGGTCGTGGCCTGTTGGACCGTTGTCACGATCCCTCCTCGGAAGTCCTGGGGTGTGCCGCCTCCACTGCGGCGCCATGGACTCTCGGGCCGCGACCGAACCCGGCCATCGGCCGCAGGGACGGACCTGCGGATAGGCCCTGGGGACGAGGAGGGACCTCGTCTCCTCCGTGAGGAGGAGAGCCGGTGGGTCCCCGTGCAGGAGTCGCCGCCCGGCGGGCATGCGGAGCATCGGCCCCATGACGACGAGCCGGTCGACGGTGCTGTCAGGAGCGGTACCGGCGCCCTGGTGGGCGCCACCGCTGGCCCTGCTCGCCGCCGCGCGCGTGGGACTCAGCGTGCACCACCCCCACGACGTCGTCGACGGACTGGTCCTGGGGGCACTCGTCGCCTCCGCGCTCGTCGTGCCGCTGCGGCGGGTGGCCACCCGCTGGGTCACCGCCGCGGCGGGTGTACCGGTGCTCCACGCACTGTTCGATGCGGCCCGGTGGCCCACGGAGTCCGAGGCGGCGCCGTCCCCCAGCCGCTCGCCCGGGGGACGCCCGCTCATCGCCGGCACCCTGACTGTCATCCGGATTCCCACCGCCCGGTCCGACATGTGAACGGATCTCCAGCCAGAGGCCGCCTCCGTCGCACCGGCGGAGGGGCGCCGGGTCCGCGGGCGCGCCGCCGGTCCTGAGAGGGAAGGGAGAGTCGCCGGCGACCTGCGGTGGGATCGGCGTCAGCTGAAGCGGGCGCCGGTGATGGAGGCGCGGAAGAACTCGCCTTCGTCCTGCCGGTCGGTGCCCCACCACCAGCCCGCACGGAGGCGGGAGCCGATGGTGACGCCGTCGAAGGTGTCCTCGGCCTCGATCGTCACCCCGAACGGGTAGCGACCGAAGGGCTCGCCGCCAGGGTTGCCCCAGCGCTGCATGAGCACCCCGAGCAGCCGCCCGTCCGCACCGACGTGGAACTGGGCGCTCTCCTCGTGTTCGTCGATCCTCCAGGTGACGACGGCGTGGTCCTGGTCGGCGCCCGGAGTCCAGGTGGCGGACCGGAAGGTGGTCGGGGCCAGGGCCATCTCGCCTGCGAGGCGACCGGCCGCGCTGCGGGTGACGTCAGGACCGGTCGCGGTCATGACAGGGACCAGCCCGGCGAGCCGCCAGTTCATCTGTCCGGTTCCGGAGCTGTACCGGTCGAAGCCGGTGACGGGAACGCCGAGCAGGCGGGCCGTCGCGGCCCAGACGAAGCCGTGGGGAGGTGCGAGCACCTGCTGGGCGGTGAAGGGACGCCAGGCTCCGAGCCGGATCTGCCCGTGCATGGTGAGGACCACCGACGGCCACAGCGGCGTCCCTGGGGCGATGGCGTGCCGCAGCCATCGGCGGGCGGCCTCGGGGAGGTCTGCCACGCTCGCGGGATCGAAGGCCGCGACAGGCCCACCTCGGCCGGCGAGCCGATTCCACTCGGCCCGGACTCCGCGGGCGGACCTCGGTGCCGGGGGAGGGGTCATCGGCCGCTCCTGGCTGCGGGCCGCGGCTGCCGATGGGCGGATGCGACGGCGAGGGCGATGGCGACGGCGAGGGCGACGGCGAGGGCGATGGCGAGGGCGATGGCGAGGGCGATGGCGACGAGCACCGCCGCGTCGACGGTCAGGCCCGCCCGGGCGATCGACGCCGATGGCGGGAGCACGACGATCGACACCGGCGATACCAGCAAGCCGACCGGACGCCAGGTCGGCCGTCGGGTGGCCGGGAGTCCGGCGGTGAGCGGGACGAGCACGGCGGCGACCAGCCGGGTCCCGCCGACAGCCATCCCGGCAGCGGAGCCGGCCTTCGGATGCACGTCTGCGTACCGCAGCTCGCCGGGCTCGCCCACCTCGCGGACGCTAGCGTCGATCCTGATGAACGCGCTGGCTGCCGGCGTGCCGCAGATCGTCGTCCCGGGCGCGGGAGACCGTACGAAGCGCGCACGACTCGTGGCGACGAGGGGTGCGAGCCTGGCCGTACGGCTCGACGAGCTGACGGCAGCCGAGCTGGAGCGGCTCACGACGGACCCGGAGCTGCGGGCGACGGCCGGGGAGGTGGCCGCCGAGATCGCCACCATGCCCGACCCGCCCGAGGTCGTGGGCCATCCGGTGGCGCTGGTCGGGCGATGGCGCACAGGTCTGCTCGCGGACACTGCGTCAGACGATCCCCTCGCCCTCGACCGTGGTGCGCTCACCGGGCGAGGAAGTGCACGCCCAGCCACAGCCAGGACGCCAGGACCGCGAGCCGGCCGGCCGGACGCCGCATCAGCGCGGCCACGGCAGCGGGAGGGCGCGTCACCAGCCATGCGCCGGCAGCACACCACAGCAGCGTGGCAGCGGCGCGGACCGAGGAGACGGCGAGAGCCGGGTCCGCGATGTCGCTGAGCGTGGGGACGTCCTCGCGGAGGAGAGCAACTGCCTCGAAGACCGCGAGCGCTGCCCCGAGGAGGAGCCAGGTCCTCGGCAGCCTCCCCTCCGCCGGGGAGCCGGCGCCCGTCCGCCGGAGCAGGCCGATGCCGGTGACGAGGGTCCCCACGGTGGTCACGGCCACGAGCGAGCCGGGGTGGAGTTCACCGCAGGCGGCCACCGTCGCCGCGCAGCCCGACGCGAGGACGCCGCATCCGGCGAGGGCGACTGGGGTGGGCCCGGTGACCGCGAGATCGCGCCGGGACGATGCCATGGGTGCATGGTGGCCTCTCCGAGCGCGGCTGCGCGCGGGGTTCGCCGGCGCGGAGCCGGCGCTCGCCGGCTGCCCGGCCGCCGCCCGCGCGTGCGGGTTCTCTGGGCGGGAGCAGGCCGACTCGGACGAGCACCTCGCCCGTGGCGAGCGGCCCGTGATCCCTGACGCGGTACAGCGAGCAGGCGAGCGCCGCTGCCGGAGCCGGTCAGGTGGCGTGGGCAGGTCCCCGGCTGTGGGGGGCCGGCGCCGCGGCGTCCCGCAGCCGCATGGCCCGGGCACGGGCGAGTTGCCAGGCTCCGGGGACGGCCCAGAAGGTCCAGGCGATGTAGACGAACTGGAAGGGCAGGCGGAGCCACGGGTGCGAGGCGCCGGGGAGGCCCTCGATCCGGATCCCGGTCGCGGCGACGTAGACGTTGGCCGGGAAGACCGCGACCAGGTACGCCGCGAGGGCGAGAGCCACTTCCCGGCGCCAGCGGCTGGGCGCCGCCAGGCCGATCCCGAACAGGATCTCCAGCAGCCCGGTCCCGAAGATGACCCGCTCCCGTGCGGGCACGAACTCGGGCAGGTGCTGCACGAAGGGGTCCGGCTTCGTCAGATGACTGACCCCCGTGAACGTCATCGCGGTGGCCATGGCCACCCGAGCCGCGTCCGGCGATGGACGTCGCTCATGCCGCCGTGACGGGAACAGCCGGGCCACCACGTACGTACCGACGAGGACGACCAGCACCATCATGGCGGCACCTCCGGGCTGCTGCTCAGCCGATCGGCGACGGCGGCGGCGTGGAGCCGGCGGGTCGCAGCAGCCGCTCGATCGCGTCGTCCCACGCAACCGGCAGCTCATCGCCTCGGCACGTCCAGGTCACGAACCGCGTCGGTCCCATGTGGGGGCGCAGCTTCTCGGTGACGGCGTGGTGGGGCTGGTCCCGGTTGAACCGGGCCAGCGCCGCGCCATCCGTCCACGCGGACAGCGTCCAGAAGGTCTTGGCGAACGGCTGGGCGCGCAGGCTGTAGCCCACGACTCCCTGCGTCCTCTCGAGTTGCCGCACGACGGAGAGGGTCATCCCCAGGAACCGGGGGACCTGCGCCCGCGACCGCAGGGGGAGCCGGCTGGCCATCACCAGGTACTCGCGGTCGGGTTCCGGGGCGAGCCGGGAACGCCAGGGAACGGTGGGCATCTCACACCTCCGATCGGGGGGCAGGGGCGTGCAGGGGCTGGCTCAGGCGCTCGTATCTCGGACGCAGCGCCAGCCGGTACAGCAGCCGGAGCAGCAGCGGCTGAGCGGCCAGCATCTCCGCGCGCTCCGCCGGAGTGGCGTGGTCGAGCACCCACGGGCCGGCGAACACGACAGCGCGCGCGCCGACGACCTTCCAGGCGGCCTTGCCCAGGGCCGTGAACTCCTCGGCCGTGAACTCCCGTCGATACCGCGGGAAGGCGACAGCCTCCTCGTGCGGGAGGTGCAGGGCGAGGATGTCCTGGAGTGCCCCGACAGAACGGACGGCCTCCTCCCGGTCGCGCTCCCATCTGCCGCCCCCGGCGGCCGCAGGGAGGCCCTGCAGGCTCTGCCCGGTGGAGGTCAGGCGATCGACGAGGACCCGGTGTTCCCCCCGGAGTTCGCCGTCGGCGTCGGCGAAGGTCGGATCCCGCTCCACGAGGGCGGGGTAGATGACCGCCTCCTCGGCGGTGTGGTGGTCGTGGATGGCGCCCTCGTACCGGGCGTACCACGAGGCCAGCCCCGTCAGGCGGTCCGCGTCGGCCGGGTCGGCCGAGACCACGAGGGCGTGGAGCCGCTCGGCGTCCGTCCGCATGGCGCGGTGCTCCAGGAAGCTGGGACGCAGATCCGGGCGGGTGTCGACGGTCATGGCAGTCCCCACTCCTCCCCTTCTGACGAGATGTGGCACGTCGGGGAGTGCCGCGCGGCCACCCTGGCAGCGACGCCGCACTCCAGGAACCGACTTAGGACTCTGATCAGGCTCGGGCCGGCTGCACTCCCATCGGCCGGCAACCCGGGCCGCCGGCGCCGCTGGCACGCCGGCGGACGACGCTGGACGACGAGCACGGCCGGTCACGGCGCACTCACGAGGCGGGCGTGTGTCCAGAGGCGAGCGGGGAGCGGGCACCACACCCGGTGGAGACCAGCCGCCTGGTGCGCGTGAGCCGATGGAACGTCCTCGAGGCGGCTCGGGCGCGCCGACGCCACGACCACACTGACCGTCCGCCCAGCAAATGACGCCGCCCCGGGGCTCTGACCTGCAAAGACACGGGGCGGTGCGGTGTCCGAGGGGCGACACGGTACTTCCGCACACGCTTGCGCTGGGGTGATCGGGCCTGTCGGCCTGATCGGCTGTCAGGACCGGCCGACCGGCCAGGAGGCGGTGACACGGCCGGGCGCGGTCACGGCTCGGCGGAACGCACTGGCAGCAGGGGATGAGCTGTCCACGCGCCAGTCGGCCTCCTTGTCGTACTGGAACCAGACGACCACCCGTACGCCCTCGTCGACCACCAGCTGGAACAGCGCCTCGATCCAGGCGGCCTTGTCACCGCCTTCCTCCGCCGAGCCGGTCTCGGTGATGGCGAGCGGCCGGTCCGACAGGCGCCGCAGGTCGGCCAGCGAGCTCCCGAAGACCTCTCCGGGGTCGCGCCAGCCACCCCAGGGGAGGGCGTCGCCCCCGTTGTAGCCGTCCACGGCCACCCAGTCGACGGCGTCGTCACCCGGGAAGAGCGGTCCGTACGGCGCCGTGCCCGGCGCGTGGACGTTGACCGACCACACCCAGAGGACGTCGTCGGCTCCCTCCTCCTCGAACAGCCGCCGGACGTGCTGCCAGGCAGCCACCGCCTCGGCCGGTTCGTTCCCGTTGACGCCGACCGACCAGGGGTAGTGGGGGGCGTTCACCTCGTGCAGGAAACGGAGGCCGAGCCGGCCGCCCCAGTCCCGGACCTGGCGGGCGAACGTCCGGACGTAGTCGTCGTGTGCTCCGCCCACGATGCTCGCCAACGAGTAGTCGGGCTGGTCGACCCCGCCCCCCGGGGACCACGCCTCCCATGTCAGCAGTGGCAGCGCCCCGCGCGCGGCGACCGCGTCGGCACGGGCGGTGTCGAGCGGTGGTCGCCCCGCCCATGCCTGGTACCACTGGTACACCCCGACCGGCGCCCCGGCGACGTCCGAAAAGGTGTCCAACGCGGTCACGTCGTCGGCGGCGACACCGAGCGTGACGGGCCCGGCCGGACCGCGGCCAGCCGGGACGAGGACCGGGAGGAGGGCCAGTACCCCGAGGGCCGTCCACAGCAGAGCCCTGCGCACGGGTCGTTGGTACCACCGGTCCGGGGGACGGGTGGACGAGCCGATCCGCCGACTCCACCGCACAATCGATGGGCGTGTCGCCGACACCCGGCGTGTCGGGGCCGGCCAACGGGGGAGCGGGGGTGGACGGGTTGAGTGTGGGTCCGGCAGCGGTACGTCCCGAGCCGACCTCCGAGGACGCCCGTGTCCGGGCACTGGAGGACCTCGGTGTCCTGCACACGGGTCCGGAGGAACGGTTCGACCGCATCACCCGGCTGGCTCGGCGCGTCTTCGGGGTCAGCTCCGCCGCGGTGACGTTGGTCGACCGGCACGTGCAGCACGTGAAGTCGCTGGAGGGTCGGCACCTCGGCGAGGTGCCGCGTCGGGACTCCTTCTGCAACCACGCCCTGGGGACGGGCCGGACGCTGGTGGTGGAGGACGCCACGGTGGACGAGCGCTTCGCCGACAACCCCTTGGTCGCCGGCGACCCCAACATCCGCTTCTACGCCGGCCACCCGCTCGAGGCGCCGGGCGGCCACCCGGTGGGTGCCCTGTGCCTGATCGACGACCGCCCCCGCCGGTTCACCGACGACGAGCGACTCCTGCTGGAGGAGCTCGCCGACTGGGTCCAGGAGGAGATGACCCGGTCGAGGGAGCTGGAGCACGCCGCCGAGGTCCAGCGGGCCCTCCTGCCGTCGCGCTGGCCGGACCTCCCCGGCTACGACGTGGCCGGGACGTGCCTGCCGGCGCGCAGCGTCGGCGGCGACTTCATCGACTGGTACCGCACGCCGGACGGGGACCTCGCCTCCACGTTGGGGGACGTGATGGGCAAAGGCCTCCCGGCGGCGATCGTCATGGCCACCGTCCGCGGCGCGATGCGGCTGGCCGGCCGGAACGCGGAGCCGGGCCAGGCCGTCCAGGCGGCGGCGGCGACGCTCTACGAGGACCTCGACGAGACGACCAGCCTGGTCACCCTGTGCCATTCGCGGCTGTCGCCCGGTACGGGGGTCCTCCGCTTCGCCGATGCCGGCCACGGCCTGATGCTGCTGGTGCGGGCGGGCGGCTCCGTGGTCCGGCCTCCACGGGGCGGCCTGCCGCTGGGGGTCCTGCCCGGCCAGGCCTGGCGGGAGGACCAGATCGAGCTGGCCGAGGGGGATACGGTCGTGGCCTTCAGCGACGGGCTCCTGGACCTCTGCGGCGGCACGCCCGACGCCGCGCTGGACCAGGTGACCCGGAGCGTCGTCGAGTCGGCGTCGTCCGGGGACGTCGTCCGGCGGTTCACGGCCCTGGCGCGGATGCGCCCGGTTCTCGACGACGACGTGGCGCTCCTCGTCGTCCGGAGGACCGCGTGAGCCGGCACCGGCCCCCCGACAGCCTCCGCGCCAGGAGCCGGCGGGGGCTCATCCGGGTACTCGTGGTCCTCACGCTCGTGACCGGCGTCAACTACGTGGCCTGGCGCTGGCTGTTCTCGGTGAACTGGGACAACTGGTGGATCGCGGTCCCGCTCGTGCTGGCCGAGACCTACAGCCTCGTCGACGCCTTCCTCTTCGGCGCCACCATGTGGCGCATCCGCGAGCGCGGGGAACCGCTGTCCCCACCCGACGTCACCGTGGACGTCTTCATCACCACGTACAACGAGCCGGTGGACATGGTCATGGCCACCGCGCGCGCGGCCGCCGCCATCCGGTACCCGCACTCGACCTGGGTCCTCGACGACGGGGACCGCGCCGAGATGCGCAGCGCGGCATCCGCGGCCGGCATCGGGTACATCACGCGCAGCGCCGACTGGGCGGACCGGCCGCGCCACGCCAAGGCGGGCAACCTCAACAACGCCCTCTTCGCCACCGAGGGGGAGTTCCTGCTCATCCTCGACGCCGATCAGGTCCCCGACCCGGCGATCCTCGACCGCACGCTGGGCTACTTCCGGGACCCCAGGGTCGCCCTCGTCCAGACCCCGCAGTGGTTCGTCAACGTGGACGACTCGGACCCGCTGGGCAGCCAGGCCCCGCTGTTCTACGGACCGATCCAGCAGGGCAAGGACGGCTGGAACGCGGCCTTCTTCTGCGGCTCCAACGCGGTGCTCCGGCGAGAGGCCCTGATGCAGCTCGGGGTCGTGGGCTACGTGCGCGAGGTGGAGACCGCGGTCCGTGAGGCCCTCGGTGCCGCGGTCGCCGTGATCGCCAGGGCCCGTCAGGAGGCCCGGCACCACCCAGCGGCCGTCGCGGCGCTGGACCAGGTGTCGGCGGCTGTCCGCGACGCGCGGTCGGAGCTGCGGGCCGGGCAGCCCGTCGCCGAGGTCACCTACCGGTTCCAGCAGCGTGTCGACTCCGCCAGTCAGGACGTCGTCGCCGCCGACCTCGGGGCCCTGCAGGCGGATCTCGCCGCGATCGAGAGCCTGCCGATAGAGACGGACGAGCAGCTCCGCGCAGTGGTCGTCGACGAGGCGGCGCTCCGGCAGCTCGCGGTGCGGGAGTGGTCGCCACTGGGTGCCCTGGAGTCGGTACGGGCGCTGGTCCGGGCGGTGGACGTGGACCTCGTCGACGAGGCCCAGCCGGTGATGCCGATGGCGACCATCTCGGTGACCGAGGACATGGCCACGGCCATGCGGTTGCACGCGTTGGGCTGGCGGACCGTGTACCACCACGAGGTGCTCGCCCGGGGGCTGGCGCCGGAGGACCTCGGCACCATGCTGCACCAGCGGCTGCGCTGGTCGCAGGGGACGCTGCAGGTGATGCTCAAGGAGAACCCGCTCGTGCAGCGGGGGCTCACGCTCGGCCAGCGGCTCATGTACTTCGCCACGATGTGGAGCTACCTCTCCGGCTTCGCCGCCGTGGTCTACATCGCGGCGCCGGTGCTCTACCTGTTCTTCGGCATCCGGCCGGTACAGAGCTTCGGTGGTGACTTCGCCGTCCGGCTCGTCCCCTACCTGCTGACGACCCAACTGCTGTTCCTCGTCGTCGGCTACGGCATCCGGACGTGGCGCGGGCAGCAGTACAGCCTCGCGCTCTTCCCCCTCTGGATCCGGGCGTGCACGACGGCGGTGGGCAACGTCTTCTTCGGCCGCAGCCTCGGCTTCGTCGTCACGCCGAAGACCCGTCAGGACAGCGGGGGGTTCCCGTGGCGGCTCATCCGGGCACAGCTCGTGGCGATCGTGCTCCTGGTGGCCGCCCTGGTCGTCGGGCTGGTGCGGCTGGCGCTGGGGCTGGCCCCGACGGCACAGGGCACCTGGATCAACGTGGTGTGGGTCCTCTACGACCTGGTCGTCCTGAGCGTGATCATCCAGGCGGGGCGCTACCGGGGCCCGGTGCGACAGGAGGAGGCAGCGTGATCGAGGTGGACGTGCAGGGGGACGGGAAGTCGGCCGTGCTCAGACCCCGAGGTCGTCTGACGCTGGTCACGGCGCCCCACCTGCGCGCCGCGGTCACCGAGGCGGTCGAGGGTGGTCAGGTGCGGCTCGTCGTCGACCTGAGCGCCTGCGAGTTCATCGACTCCTCCGGCCTGGGGGCGATCATCGGCGGCCTCAAGCAGGCGCGTCAGGCCGGCGGCGACCTCCGGATCGCCTCTGCGGGGGACCAGGTGACCACCGTCCTGCAGCTGACCAACCTCGACCGGGTCCTCCGCCCGCACGACACCGTGGCGGAGGCCCTGGGTGACGGGTGAGGGAGGCATCTCCCTGGTCGCGTCGACCGAGCCGGGCTCCGTCGAGCACGTGCACGCACTGCTCGAGCGCCTGTGGGTCGAGCACGGCGACGTCCTGCCCGAGGACCGCATGCGCTTCGAGATCGCGGTCACCGAGGTCGCGGGCAACATCATCCGGCACGCCACGGACGGCGCACCCATCGACTTCGAGCTCCAGGTCAGCGTTCGACCCGGCAGTCTCCAGGCCGAGTTCCGCGACAGCGGGAAGGTGGCCGACGTGGACCTGGACGCAGCACAGCTACCCCCGAACCTGGCCGAGTCCGGACGCGGACTGGCACTCGCGCTGGCGGCGGTGCACGAGCTCGCCTACCGGCGCGAGGGATCGACCAACCACTGGCGGATCGTGCGGCGACGCGGGGAGACGTGACCCTGCGGATCGACAGACCTGGCCGTCCGGTTCGCACGGATGTGGTGGGGCGGAACTCCAGAAGCGGAGACGGTCGCCGCGTGGAGCTCCGAACGAGACCGGAACAGCGAAACACCCGCCGGTCCGAGGACCAGCAGGTGTTCAACCTCGGTGTCCGAGGGGGGACTTGAACCCCCACGCCCGATAAAGGGCACTAGCACCTCAAGCTAGCGCGTCTGCCATTCCGCCACCCGGACGAGTGCGTGACCAGAGTACAAGACGCCCCGGGCCGTTCCACGCACCCCCGAGCCTCCCGTACCCCATGGTGTCGGCCCTGGCCTCCGCTGCGGTCCTGCCCGGGCCGGAGGTGGTCGGAACGACGTCGCCGCCGGCGCGGCGGCGATCACGATCCTGTTCCGCATCATCGGTGACGCCGCCCGCGCGCCCGGGCACCCTGCCCTGGTGGGGCCTCGACCTGCTCGCCGCGGTCGCCGGCGTGCTGGGCGGGAACGCGCTGGTCCCCCAGGTCACCACCTGACCCGCGCCCGGACCGCGGCACGCCCGGGCGCCTACGCTCGCCGCGTGGACGCCGAGCCCAACGCCCCCGCGCCCCTGACCCGCGCCCAGAACGAGGTCGCCGAGCTGCTCAGCGACCTCATCCGGATCGACACCACGAACACCGGCGACACCGCCACGGGCAAGGGCGAGCGGGCCGCGGCCGAGTGGGTCGCCGGCAAGCTGGACGAGGTCGGCATCGGCTCGCAGGTCTTCGAGTCCGAGCGCGGCCGCGCCAGCCTGGTCACCCGCATCCCCGGCACCGACCCCAGCCGCCCGCCGCTGCTGGTGCACGGCCACCTCGACGTCGTCCCCGCCGACCCGGCCGAGTGGAGCGTGCACCCCTTCTCCGGGGAGGAGCGCGACGGCTACGTCTGGGGCCGCGGCGCCGTCGACATGAAGGACATGGACGCCATGGTGCTGGCGCTGGTCCGCGACTGGGCCCGCACCGGCGTCCGCCCGCCCCGCGACATCGTGCTGGCCTACCTGGCCGACGAGGAGGCCGGTGGCACGCTCGGCGCCCGCTGGATCGTCGACGAGCACCCCGAGCTGTTCGCCGACTGCACCGAGGCGATCAGCGAGGTCGGCGGCTTCAGCATCACCGTCCGCGACGACCTGCGCCTCTACCTGGTGCAGACCGCCGAGAAGGGCCTGGCCTGGATGCGGCTGACCGCCTCCGGCCGCCCCGGGCACGGCTCCTTCGTGCACGACGACAACGCCGTCACCCGGCTCTGCCAGGCCGTCGCCCGGCTCGGCGCCACCCGGCTGCCCACGGTGCTCACCCCGCCGATGCGCGCGTTCCTCGACGCGGTCAGCGACGCCTACGGGATCGAGATCGACCCGGACGAGCCCGAGGAGGCCCTCGCCCGGCTCGGCAGCATCAGCCGGATGATCGGCGCGGCGCTGCGCAACACCGCCAACCCGACGATGCTCGACGCCGGCTACAAGACCAACGTCATCCCCGGCACCGCGCAGGCGACCGTGGACGGCCGGTTCCTGCACGGGCAGGAGGAGGAGTTCGAGCGCCAGCTGGCGAGCCTGATCGGCGAGGGGATCCAGCGCGAGTGGATCGTCCACGACCAGGCCGTGGAGACGACGTTCGACGGGCCGCTGGTGGACGCCATGGTCGCCGCCCTGCGGAGCGAGGACGACGGCGCCCGCCCCGTGCCGTTCACGATGAGCGGCGGCACCGACGCCAAGAGCTTCGAGCGCCTGGGCATCCGCTGCTTCGGCTTCTCCCCGCTGCGGCTGCCGCCGGACCTCGACTTCGCCGCGCTGTTCCACGGCATCGACGAGCGCGTGCCGGTGGAGTCCCTGCGGTTCGGCATCCGGGTGCTGGACCGGTTCCTCCGCGCGGCGTGATGGGATGCCGGGCGTGACCCACAGCACCCCCGCGCCCGGATCCGTCGCACTGATCACCGGGGGGACCGGCGGCTTCGGCCGGGCCCTCGCCACCAAGCTGCGCGAGCGGGAGGTGACCGCCGTCCTCGCCGACCTCGACAGCGAGCGCAACCGGTCCGTCGCCGCCGACCTCGGCTGCCCGTTCGTCGCCCTCGACGTCACCGACCGGGCGGCGAACGAGGCGGTCGTCGCGCAGGTGGAGGCCGAGCACGGGCGCCTGGACGCCGCCTACCTCAACGCCGGCATCTCCGCCGCCAAGAGCGACGACGCGCTCGACCTCGACGAGTTCCTGCGCGTGGTCGAGATCGACCTGTTCGGCGTCGTCTACGGCGTGCAGGCCGCGCGGCCGGCGATCGCCCGGGCCGGCGGGGGAGCGATCGTGGTGACGGCGTCGCTGGCCGGGCTGTCGCCGATGGCCACCGACCCCGGCTACAGCGTCGCCAAGGGCGGGGCGATCGCGTTCGTCCGCTCGATGGCGCCGCGGCTGGCCCGCGAGGGGACGACGATCACCGCGATCTGCCCGGGCTTCGCCGACACCGCGATCATCGACCGCATCCGGCACGAGTTCACCGCGGCGAACTTCCCGGTGCTCACGGCCGGGGAGGTCGCCGACGCCATGATCGCGGCCTGGACCGACGGGGAGCCGGGCGCGGCCTACGTCGTCCAGCCGGGGGTGGGCGTCGTGAACTACCGGTTCAAGGGCGTGCCCGCCGCCCGGACGGAGGCCGGCGAGCCCGCCGTCGTCCCGGAGGCGCTGCGGCCGCGGGACATGCGCTAGCCGGCGGGCTCGTCCTCGCGCGGCTCGCGGCAGGCGAACAGCACCGCCGGCGGCACGTTCCACGGGGAGATCCGCAGGTTCACGCGGGCGAACCGGCGGCGCAGCTCGCCGAGGATGAGCGGCGAGTACTGGATGACCAGCACCGCGCCGTCGGGCGCGACGAGGTCGGGCAGCACGTCCAGGATCCGCCGCCGCAGCCCCGGCGAGAACGAGGTGTAGGGCAGCGCGGAGACGACGACGTCGGCGCGGCGGCCGTCCAGGTGCTCGGCCAGGTTCTCCGCCGAGTCGCACACCACGTGCAGCCGCGGGTCGCGGTACCGGCCGGCGAGCAGCTCGGCCAGCGCCGGGTCGATCTCGACCGCGACCAGCTCCGCCTCGGGGCCCAGCCGCGCCAGCAGCTCGCCGGTCTGGCTGCCGGTGCCGGCGCCCAGCTCCACCACGAGCTTGGCGTTCGGCACGTCGCCGAGGTCGAGCATGTCGCGCACCGCCCACCGCGAGGTCGGCAGGATCGCGCCGACCTGGCGGGGGTTGGCGAGGAACGCGCGCAGGAACTGCAGGCGGTCGGTCAGGTGCTGGTTCACGGGGGGTCCTCCCGGGCCGGGGTCCGGGCGGTCGTTCGCCCGCACCGACCCTGGCACGACACCGGCCGTCTCTGCCAGCCGCGCCCTCGTCAGATGTGCGGGCCGGGGAGGTAGGACAGCCGCGAGCGGCGGCGCAGGATGACCTTGCGCGTGCCGTCCGCGTGCAGCTGCAGCCGGGCCAGTTCCCAGCCTCCCGTGTCCGCCTGCAGGCTCAACATCGTCGCCGCCGCGGACCGGGACGTGCCCGGTGGGATCCGCAGCGGCGCGAACTCCCAGTCCGGTGCCGCCTCCACCCGGCCGATTGTGCACGCCGTTCCCCGGCCCGTCACCAGCCGGACACCCGTCGCGCCGGGCGGCGGGGGCGGCGGCAGGATGGACGGCGACCCCTGCGGCGACCCAGCGAGGAGGAGGACGACGTGAGCGAGCTCGACGCCGGCACCGGCGCCAACGACGCCGACCGCGCGGAGCAGGAGGCCCTGCTGGAGCCGGCCGCCCCGGCCACGGCCGGCGACGCGGTGGCGCCCGGCGACGGGGTGCCCGAGGCCGACGCGCTGGAGCAGCAGCTGGCCGCCCGGCCGGGGGAGACCGGCAGCCCGCGCCGCCCGGTCGGCGACCGCGAGGCGAACGAGGCCGACGTCCTCGAGCAGGAGGCCGAGGTGCCCGTGGACGACGACGACGTCCTGACCTGACGCGCTCCTGACCTGCGGCGACATCGCCGCTGGTGCACCATCGGCAGCCGTGACCGCCGCCGTGGTGCTCGTCGTGCTGATCGCCGTCGGGCTGCCGCTGCTGGCGTGGTGGCGCAAGGACCCCGTCCTCCCCACCCCTCGCGAGCTCGGGGCGGGACCCGGGACGGGGCCGTGGTGCGCGCCCACCGGCTGACGCCCGCCGAGGCCGCGCGCCGTGGCCGCGCACCGAGCGGGCCCGGTTCCTGCTGTGGTTCGCGTTCGTCACCTGGCTGGCGGGCGTCGTCGCCTGGGCGGTGTTCCGGGTGGTCACCGGCAACGCCGGCGACGTCAACTGGTTCACCGCGGTCGCCTGGCCCGCCGTCGCGCTGTGGGGCCTGCGCCGCCGGCGGCTGATCCGCCGGGCCCTGGTCCGGAACGGCGGCGCCGACCTGCCCGCCTGACGTGGCGGGCGCCTCACCCGACCGCGGCGGCGGGGCGCCGCACGGGCGGCCCGAGACGTCATGCTGCCGCCGTGGCCGCGTGGATCGTCGTCTCGCTCGTCGTCGCCGTGCTCGCCCCGCTGGTGGGCTTCGCCGTCGGCGGCCGCCGCTTCTGGGCCACCGTCGGCACGCAGGCGCCCGCCGGGCTGCTCGAACGGCACGGCCTGGAGGCCGGCGACACGCTCGCCGTCCAGCGCGCCATGGCCCGCGGCCGCCGGGCCGAGGAGGAGCGCCTGCGGCCGGCGGTCGTCGAGTGGGCCCGCACGACGCTGCGGTCGGTGGGCGAGCAGGAGCGCGAGCACCCGCTGCGCAAGGCGGTCGCCACCGGGATGACCGTCCTCGGCGCGGTCGCGCTGGTACTGGCCGTCGTCCTGGCGGTCGCCGACGGCGGGGCGGGGGCCGGCTTCTGGCTGGTGGCCGTCCTGGCGCTGGGGCTGCTGCTCAACCTGGCCGCCCTGCCGCGGGTGCTGCGGCGGAACCTGAGCCGGGCGGTGGCAAGCAACATCTGACGGCTTCCCCTCCCGGGCGCGAGTTGGTTAGGCTTCCCTAACTCGAACGCTCGGAGGGCAACGATGACCGCCAGCCCCGGCACCGGCCCGGCTCCCCGTGGGACGGACGCGCCCGCCGACCCCGCCGAGCGGGCGCGCACGGTCGCCGCGCGCGCCGGCGCCGCCCTGTGCGTCGCCGGCCGTGAGCCCGCGCGGCCCCTGGCGCACGCGACCACCGCGGCCGGCCAGGTCCTGCTGCTCGTCCCCGCCGACGGGGAGGTGACCGCGGCGGTCCGGGACAGCCCGCAGCGCGACGTGAGCGCGCTGCTCATGGTCAGCGACCGCGCACCGGTGCCGCTGCGCGACCCGGTCCGCGGGCAGGTCTGGCTGTCGGGCTGGCTGACCCCGGTGCCGGCCCGCGACGTGCGGGCGGCGGCGCTGGCGTTCGCCGAGGTGCGCCCCGCGGGCGACCTGCTCGACGTCGGCTCGGCCAGCGCGCTGCTGCGGCTCGACCTCGCGGAGGTCGTGCTCCGCGAGGGGGAGCGGTGCACCGAGGTCCGCCCGGCGGACTACGTCGCGGCCCGGCCCGACCCGCTGCTGCCGGTCGAGACCCGGATGCTCACCCACGTCGACCGCTGCCACCCCGAGGTGCTGGCCGCCCTGGCCCGGCTGCTGCCCGCGGGCACGGTCGGCCCGGACGACGTCGTCCGCCCGCTGGCCCTGGACCGGTTCGGCTACCGGTTGCGGGTCGAGCGCCCGACCGGGCACACCGACGTCCGGGTCCCGTTCCCGCGGCCGCTGACCTGCGCCGGGCAGCTGCACGGCGCGACGACCCGCCTGCTGGCCGGCGCCTGAGGGGCGTCGCTCAGGCGTCGGCCAGGGTCTCGGCCAGCAGCCGGGCCAGCCGGGTGCGCCGCGGCCGGACGTCGACCTCCCGCACCGCCCGGGCCAGCGCCGCGCCGGAGGCGTGCACGATCGACAGGTGCGACTGCGCGCGGGTCAACGCGGTGTAGACCAGCGGCCGCGACAGCATCCCGCCGGCCTCCGGCGGCAGGACGACGACGACCCCGGGCCACTCCGACCCCTGCGCCCGGTGCACGGTGATCGCCCAGCCGTGCCGCAGGTCGCCCAGCGCCGTCCCGTTGACGGTCACCGGCCCGGAGGCGAACGCGACGTCCAGCGACCCGTCGCCGGCGCCGGTGACCACGCCGGTCTCGCCGTTGGCGAAGCCGACCGGCTCGAGGTCCAGGTGGTTGGCCGTGGCCACCACCCGGTCGCCGACGTCGAAGCCCCACACGGTGCCGTCGCCCGGGTTCAGCCTCTCCTTCAGCGCCTTGTTCAGCTCGATGGTGCCGGCCGGCCCGCGGTGCACCGGCGTCACGACCTGCACCGTCGCCGGGTCGATGCCCAGCGCGCGGGGGATGGAGTCGGTGACCAGCTGCACCACCCGGCGGGCGGCCTCGGCGCTGCCGGTCGCCGGGACGACGACCACCTCGCGGTCGGGGGAGTCCACCGGCGGCAGCTCCCCGGCGCGCACCGCGTTGGCCAGCCGCGCGATCGCCCCGCCCTCGGCCTGCCGGTACAGCGTGGTCAGCTCGGTCACCGGGACGACGCCGGAGTCGATCAGGTCGCCGAGCACGTGCCCGGGCCCGATCGAGGGCAGCTGGGCGGGGTCGCCGACCAGCAGCAGGTGGGTGCCGTCGGGGCAGGCCTCCAGCAGCGCGGCGGTGAGCTCGACGTCGAGCATCGAGGCCTCGTCCACCACGACGACGTCGGCGTCCAGCGGCCACTCCTCGTTGCGGGCGAAGCCGCCGGTCATGCCCTGCGCGCCCAGCAGCCGGTGCACGGTGACCGCCGGGTGGTCGGTGAGCTCCTCCAGCCGCTTGGCCGCGCGGCCGGTCGGCGCGGCCAGCGCCACCTCGGTGCCCTTGGCCATCAGCAGCTTCACCACCGCGGCCACGGTGCGGCTCTTGCCGGTGCCCGGCCCGCCGGTCAGCAGCGAGACGCCGGCGCCGAGCACCTGCGCGACGGCCGCCTTCTGCGCCTGGTCCAGCCCCTTGGCCACCGACCGGACGGCGGCCGGGTCGGCGATCCGCTCGGCGGTGGCGGCCAGCCGGGCGACGTTCTCGGCCACCGCCTCCTCGGCCATGCCGTACCGGGCCAGCGACAGCATCCGCAGCGCCGGGTCGGGCTCCGGCGGCTCGGCGTCGGAGTCCTCGTCCCACTCCGGCTCCGGCGGCTCGTGGTCGAGCACCTCCCCGGAGTCGACCGCTGCGACGATCGCCGCCGCCGGGTCGGCGACGCCCTCCGCCCGCAGGGACGCCACGACCAGGTCGACCGGCAGCACGGTGTGCCCGTCGCGGGTCGCCGTCCGCAGGGTGAGCGCCACGATCGCCCGGCCGCGGCGGGTGTCCTGCCGGTCGGCGCCGGGCAGCAGGGCGATGGCCAGCCGGTCGGCGTCGGCCAGCCCCACCCCGGTCAGGCCGAGCAGCGCCCACGGGTCGTCGCGCAGCCGGCGGGCGGCGTCCGGGCCGAGCGCGTCGGCGGCGCCGGCGGCGAGCTTGGCGTCCAGCCCGGCGCCGACCAGCAGCGCCACCACGTCGTAGGTGGGCGCGGCGGACAGGAAGCTGGAGAACAGCCGCTCGGCGCGCTGCTTGCCCACCCGCGGCAGCTTGAGCAGCTTGGCGGCGGTGACGTCGTCGGCCGTGGTGATGCCCGCGGCGGGCAGCTCGGCCGCCGTCCGCTTGCCCAGGCCCGGCCACAGCCCGGCGGCGCAGAACGCGGCGAAGACCCGGTCGCCCGGGGCGGGGGTCGTCACCGGCGCTCCGGATAGCCGAAGTGCGGCGCGGAGACGTCCTCCAGCGCCGTGCGGATCGCGGCCGGCAGCCGGACGGCGTCGGCGTCGAGGGAGGCCTGCAGCTGCGCGGCGGTCCGGGCGCCGACGACCGGCGCGACGACGCCGGGCCGGTCGCGCACCCACGCCAGCGCGACGGCCAGCGGCGTGGTGCCCAGGCCCTCGGCGGCGGTGATGACCGCCTCCACGATCCGGTCGGCGTCGGGGGAGCGCAGCCCGTCGATGAAGCCCTGCCACTGCGGGGAGGCGCCGCGGGACTCGGTGGGGGTGCTGTGCCGGTACTTGCCGGTGAGCAGCCCGCGGCCCAGCGGCGACCAGGCGAGGACGCCGAGCCCGAGCGCCTCCGCGGCCGGCACCACCTCGCGCTCCACGCCGCGCTGCAGCAGCGAGTACTCGACCTGGGTGCTGACCAGCGGCACCCGGCCGGGCCAGGCCCGCTGCCAGGTGGCGGCCTGGGCGGTCTGCCACCCGGTGAAGTTGCTGATCCCGACGTAGCGGGTCCGGCCGGAGGCGACGGCGGTGTCGCAGGCGGCGAGGGTCTCCTCGAGCGGGGTGAGCTCGTCCCAGGCGTGCAGCTGCCACAGGTCGACGTGGTCGAGGCCCAGCCGGTCCAGCGAGGCGTCCAGCGCGCCGAGCAGGTGCCCGCGGGAGCCGCCGCGGCCCATCGGCCCGGGCCCCGTGCGGCCCACCGCCTTCGTCGCGACCAGGACCTCCGACCGCGGGACGACGTCGGACAGCAGCCGGCCCAGGGTGCGCTCGCTCTCCCCGTCGCAGTACACGTCGGCGGTGTCGACCAGCGTGCCGCCGGCGTCGACGAACGCCGTGAGCTGCATCGCGGCCTCGTCCTCGTCGGTGTCGCGGCCCCAGGTCATGGTGCCCAGGGCCAGCCGCGACACGACCAGGCCGCTGCGGCCGAGAGCCCGTTGTTCCACGAGAGGCCAACCTACCGGCGCCCCGGCGGCGCAGCCGGGGCGCGCGGGCCTGCTGGGGACGGCGCGCCGGGCGGGCACCCTGGGACCGGCGCGGCCGCCGCCTAGGGTGGGGTCCCGTGCCTGTGGAGTCGCTCGAGCGCAGAGACCGTTCCCCGGCGACTCCGACGGTGAGGGGCTGAGCGGTGGGCTGGTTCGAGGCCGTCGTCCTGGGCCTGGTGCAGGGGCTGACCGAGTTCCTGCCGATCTCCTCCAGCGCGCACCTGCGCGTGGTGGGGGAGGCCTTCGGCTGGGACGACCCCGGTGCGGCGTTCACCGCGATCGTGCAGATCGGCACGGAGCTGGCGGTGCTGCTCTACTTCCGCAAGGACATCTGGCGGATCATCCGCGCCTGGGTGCTGTCGCTGGGCCGGCGGGAGCTGCGCGGCGACCCCGACGCCCGGATGGGCTGGCTGATCATCATCGGCAGCATCCCGATCGTCGTCCTCGGCCTGCTGTTCCAGGACGACATCGAGACCACGCTGCGCGACCTGCGGATCGTGGCCATCTCGCTGGTGGCGTTCTCCCTGGTGCTGTTCTGGGCCGACCGGGTGGGCCGCAAGCAGCGGGAGCTCAGCGACCTCACCGTCCGCTCGGGGCTCACCTTCGGCCTCGCGCAGGCGATGGCGCTGGTGCCCGGCGTCTCCCGCTCCGGCGGCACGATCACCGCCGGCCTCTTCCTGGGCTTCACCCGGGCCGCGGCGGCCCGCTACTCGTTCCTGCTGGCCATCCCGGCGGTGCTGGGCTCCGGCGGCTTCCAGACCTACGAGGCGCTGGCCGGCGACACCGAGGGCGCGCCGATCGCCTGGGGGCCGACGGTGCTGGCCACGGTGATCGCGTTCGCGGTGGGCTTCGTCGTCATCGCCTGGCTGCTGCGCTACCTGGACCGGGGCAGCTTCACCCCGTTCGTCGTCTACCGCGTCGTCCTCGGCCTGGCGCTGCTCGCGCTGGTCGGCGCCGGGGTGCTCGACCCGCTGCCCCCGGAGACGGTGCCCTGACCCCCGCCGGGATCAGCTGACCTGATCGTGGCGCGTCCTCCCTCACGGTGTGCGGTGAGGGAGGACGCCGTGCGGTGAGGGAGGACGACGCCGCGGCCCCCTAGGCTCGGGCCCCGTGACCACCGTCATCCTGCTGCGGCACGGCCGGACGACGGCCAACACCGGCGGCGTCCTCGCCGGCTGGACCCCGGGCGTGCAGCTCGACGAGACCGGGCAGGCGCAGGTCGCCGCCGTCGGGCAGCGGCTGGCGCCGGTCCCGCTCGCGGCGGTGGTCAGCAGCCCGCTGGAGCGCTGCCGGGCGACCGCGGACGCCGTCCTGGCCGGCCGCGACCTCGAGCTGCGGACCGACGACCGGCTCGGCGAGGCCCGCTACGGCGACTGGACCGGCCGCCCGCTCAAGGAGCTGGTCAAGGAGCCGCTGTGGAAGGTGGTCCAGGCCCATCCCTCGGCCGCCGTCTTCCCCGGCCCGGAGGGGGAGGGACTGGCGCAGACCCAGGCCCGGGCGGTCGCCGCCGTCCGGGAGTGGAACGCCCGGCTCGGCCCCGACGCCGTCTGGCTGGCCTGCTCGCACGGCGACGTCATCAAGGCCGTGCTCGCCGACGCCCTCGGCCTGCACCTGGACCAGTTCCAGCGGATCGTCGTGGACCCCGCGTCCATCTCGGTGGTCAGCTACACCGACACCCGGCCGTTCGTCCTGCGGCTCAACGACACCGGCGGCGACGTCGGCGCGCTCGTCCCGCCAAAGCGCAGGGGCCGCCGGCGCCGGAAGGCCGACTCCGACGCGGTCGTCGGCGGCGGCGCGGGAGCCACCGTCTGACCTGCGGCGCCCCGTCGCCGTGCCCGCGTAACCTGGGCCCGTGCCGCGCCAGGTCCACCTCTTCGAGCGCCCGTCCCGGTTCGTCGCGGGCACCGTCGGCCAGCCCGGTGACCGCACCTTCTACCTCCAGGCGTCCGACGACGCCGGCCGCGTGGTGAGCGTCGCGCTGGAGAAGACCCAGGTGCAGGTGCTCGCCGACCGCATGTCCGAGCTGCTGGACGAGGTCGCCAGCCGGCCCGGCGCGGTCATCCCGCCCGACGCCGACGTCGACGACCTCGACCCGCTCACCCCGCCGGTCGACGAGGAGTTCCGGGTCGCGGCGATGGGGCTGGCCTGGGACGGGCAGGCCCAGGCGGTCGTCGTCGAGGCGGTCGCCGCCGGCGAGGAGCCGATCGACGAGGACGCCATCCTGTCCGACAGCGACGAGGGCCCCGACGCGCTGCGGGTGACGATCACCCCCGGCGCCGCGCGGGCGTTCGTCGCCCGGGCCCGCCGCGTCGTCGCCGCCGGCCGCCCCGCCTGCCCGCTGTGCTCGCTGCCGCTGGACCCCACCGGGCACGTCTGTCCCCGGCAGAACGGCTACCGGCGCTGACCGCGCGATGAGCGAGCAGCCCACCGGCGCCGGACCGGACCTGCGCGCCCCCGACGGCCCCGCCCAGGCGCGCGCCCTCCTGCTCGAGGGGGAGATCGACGTCGAGGGCCGGATGCTCGACGCGTCCAACGTCACCCTCTTCGGCACGATCCGCACCGCCGCCCTCGCCGCCGAGTGCGTCTACAAGCCGGTGGCGGGGGAGCGGCCGCTGTGGGACTTCCCCGACGGCACCCTGGCCGGCCGCGAGGTGGCCGCCGCGCTGGTCTCCGACGCCACCGGCTGGGAGGTCGTCCCGCCGACGGTGCTGCGCGACGGCCCGTTCGGCCCCGGCATGGTCCAGCTGTGGGTGGACGGCGACGAGTCGGTCGACCTGGCCGCCTTCGTCCGCACCGACCACCCCGGGCTGCGGCGGATGGCGGTCTTCGACGCCGTGGTGAACAACGCCGACCGCAAGGGCGGGCACATCATCCCGACCCCGGCCGGCCACGTGTACGGCGTCGACCACGGCATCTGCTTCTCCGCCGACCCCAAGCTGCGCACCCTGCTGTGGCGCTGGGCGGGCAAGCCGCTGCCGGTGGCCGCCCTCGAGGTGCTCGAGCGGCTGGCCGACGACCTGCGCGGCGACCTGGGCGAGCAGCTGCACGAGCACCTGACCCGCCGCGAGGTGCGCGCCACCCAGCGGCGCGTCGCCGAGCTGCTGCGCACCCAGCTGCACCCCGAGCCCAGCGGCGAGTGGCCCGCGCTGCCCTGGCCGCCGTTCTGAGCACATCGCGGTCCTCCGGACCGCACCGCGGCCAGGTGCCGTCCCCGGCTGAGCCGAGCCCTGCCGTCGTACCGCGCCGGGAACCCTCCGGGCTCCGCAGCGCGGCACGACCACTCGCAGGGGCGGCTCCTGTCCCTAGGTTGTCCCCATGCCGCACCGTTCGCGCCTGGCGATCCTGCTGCTCGACCTCCCGCCGGAGCACCACGTCGCCGGCCTGGACTTCTGGTCGGCGGCCACCGGGCACCCGGTCGAGCCCGACGCCTCCGACGACGACTGGAACTCCCTCGGCGTCTTCGGGGACGGCTTCCACCTCGAGGTGCAGCGCACCGGCGAGGGGACGCCGCCGCGGTGGCACGTGGACGTGGAGACCGACGACATCCCGGCCGAGGTGGCGCGGCTGGAGGCCCTCGGCGCCCGGCGGCTGCGGGACATGGGCTCCTTCTGGCAGATGACCGACCCGGCCGGCCTGGTGTTCTGCGTCGTCGGCATCCAGACCGGCGACGCGTTCGACCGGCACGCGGTGACCTGGCCGTGAGCACCACCCGGGTCACCGCCCGCCTGCCCGCGCCGCCGGACGCCGTCTACCGGGCGCTCACCGAGCCCGACCTGATCGCCGGCTGGCGGTTCCCCGAGGGGATGACCAGCACGGTCGAGCGGCTCGGCGGCGGCGTGTTCCGGGTGTCGCTGGCCTACGACGACCCGCAGACCCCGGGCAAGAGCGGCGGGCACACCGACACCTACCGCGCCCGGTTCACCCGGCTGGTCCCCGGCGAGCTCGTCGTCGAGGTCGACGAGTTCGAGACCGACGACCCGGCCCTGCGCGGCGAGATGACCATGACGATCACCCTGCGCCGCGCCGGCGGCGGCACCGACCTCACCGCCGTCCACGAGGGCGTGCCCGACGGCGTCCCGCCCGAGCAGAACGAGGCCGGCTGGCGGATGGCGCTGGACCGGCTGGCCGCCCTGCTGCGCGGCTGAGGATCAGTCGCCCCGCACCAGGTCGAGCATCGCGGCGGCCTGCAGCCCGTCGCCGTGCACGGTGAGCACCTCCACCGGCAGGCGCCGCCACACCGCCAGCAGCAGGTCGCCCGCCGTCCCGGTGAGCGTGGCGATCGGCTGCGGCCGGCTGCCGGGGAACAGCACCCGCTCGGCGCCGGCGTCCAGCGCGCGCAGGACGACGGGGTGCGCGTCCGCCGGCGGACCCTCCGGCAGGGCGGCGGGCACCATCACCTCCAGCCACTCGTCGAGGCCGTCCAGCCCGACGTCGGCCGGGATCGGGCGCACCCCGCCCAGCACCTCCTCCACGTCGGCGGTGTGGACGACGGCCTCGTGCGCCTGCCGCCGCAGCACGAACCCGACGTCGCGCCGCGGCGCCCACGTCCACACCGGTGCGGCCGGGTCCGCGGCGGCCAGCGTCGTCTCCAGCTCGGCCGACCCGGCGATCAGCCAGCCGAGCAGCTCCTCGTCGGGCCGGCGCGCGGGCGCCGGGTAGCCGCCGGGGTCGCCGGCCCGGGTCCGCACCACCCACGTCCAGAAGTGCTGCACCTCGGCCAGGTGCCGCACCAGGTCGGCCAGGGCCCAGCCCGGGCAGCCCGGCACCGGCGCCGTCCAGCCGCGGGCCAGCACGGCCTCGGCGGCCGCGTCGGCGAAGCGGGCGTCGGCCCGCCGCAGCACGGCCAGGTGGTCCAGCGGCCCGGCCGGCCGGGGGCGCGGCACGGCCGGGTCCCCGCCCGGCGCTGTCAGGTCCTCGCGCAGCTCCACGGCCGCACCTCCTCCGTCGTCGGGCCGGTCCCTCCGGCGGGGGAGCGGGCCGGGGACGACCCGGGGAGAGCGTCGGCCCCCGCCTCTACGCTCGGGACGTGCTCTCCTGGCCCGCCCCCCTGCTGCCGACCCTGCCCGGGACCGGCCCGGCGCTCAAGCTCCACGACACCGCCCGCGGCGAGGTGGTCGAGACCAGCCCGGACCGGGTGGCCCGCATGTACGTCTGCGGGATCACCCCCTACGACGCCACCCACCTGGGGCACGCGGCCACCTACCTCGCGTTCGACCTGGTCAACCGCCTGTGGCGGGACGCCGGGCACGCCGTCCACTACGTGCAGAACGTCACCGACATCGACGACCCGCTGCTCGAGCGCGCCGAGCGCGACGGCGAGGACTGGGTGGTGCTCGGCATGCGGGAGACGGCGCTGTTCCGCGAGGACATGACGGCGCTGCGGGTGCTCCCGCCGGACGACTACGTGGGCGCGGTCGAGTCGGTCCCGCGGATCGTCGCGCACATCGAGGCGCTGCTCGACGCGGGCCTGGCCTACGTGCTCGACGACGGCACCGGCGACGTCTACCACGACGTGGCGCAGGCGCCGGGGTTCGGCGGGGAGTCCCGCTACGACGAGGCCACCATGCTCGGCTTCTTCGCCGAGCGCGGCGGCGACCCCGACCGGCCGGGCAAGCGCAACCGCCTCGACCCGCTGCTGTGGCGCGGGGAGCGCCCCGGCGAGCCCTCCTGGGCCGGCCCCCGCGGCACCGCCGGCCGGCCCGGCTGGCACATCGAGTGCGCCACCATCGCGCTGGAGACCATCGGCATGGGCTTCGACGTGCAGGGCGGCGGCAGCGACCTGGTCTTCCCGCACCACGAGTACTCCGCCGTCCACGCCGAGGCGCTGACCGCGACCAAGCCCTTCGCCCGGGCCTACGTGCACGCCGCGATGATCGGCCTGGACGGCGAGAAGATGAGCAAGAGCCGCGGCAACCTGGTGTTCGTCTCCAAGCTGCGCGGCGAGGGCGTCGACCCGATGGCGATCCGGCTGGCGCTGCTGTCGGGCCACTACCGCACCGACCGGGCCTGGACGCCGCAGCTGCTCACCGACGCCGAGCAGCGGCTGGCCACCTGGCGCGCCGCGACCGCGCTGCCCGCCGGGGTGGCCGCCGCGCCCGTGCTCACCGGGCTGCGCGAGCGGCTGTCCGACGACCTGGACAGCCCCGGCGCCCTCGCCGTCGTCGACGAGTGGGCGGCGCGGACCCTCGCCGCCGGCGACGACCCGGCCCTGGAGGAGGGCGCCCCGGCGATCGTCGCCGACGCCGTCGACGCGCTGCTCGGGGTCGCCCTCGACGCGGGGGGCGGGGCCCCGGCCCCGCGGGAGGGCTGATGGGCGGCTTCCGGCTCACCGGTCGTGCCGCCCGCGAGCGCGACGAGGACGCGCGGCTGGCCGCGGCCGGCGCGCGCTCGTCGGCCAGCCGCGGCCGGGCGCGGCCCGAGCCGGAGGACGCCCTGCGCACCGCGTTCGAGCGCGACCGGGACCGGATCCTGCACGCCAAGGCCTTCCGGCGGCTCAAGCACAAGACGCAGGTGTTCCTCAACCCCGACGGCGACCACTTCGTCACCCGGCTGACCCACACCCTGCAGGTGGACCAGGTCGCCCGGGCGCTGGCCCGGGCGCTGGGGCTCAACGAGACCCTCGCCGAGGCGATCGCCCTGGGCCACGACCTGGGGCACTCGCCGTTCGGGCACATCGGCGAGGACGCGCTCGAGCCCTACGTGCCCGGCGGCTGGCACCACGCCGCGCAGGGCGTGCGCATCGTGGAGGTGCTCGAGGACCTCAACCTCACCTGGGAGGTCCGCGACGGCATCCGCGCGCACAGCTGGAAGATCACCCCGCCGCCGACGACCCGCGAGGCCGAGTGCGTGCGCTACGCCGACCGCATCGGCTACCTCTCCCACGACGCGCTCGACGCCGTCCGCGCCGGGGTGCTGCGGCCCGGCGACCTGCCCGCCCGCGCCCGCGCGGTGTTCGGCGAGCCCGGCAGCGCGATGGTGGGCGCGATGATCGACGCCGTCGTCGCCGGGTCGCTGGCCGACGGCGACCGGGTGGTCATGGCGCCCGAGCCGCTGGAGGCGATGCACGAGCTGCGGGCCTTCATGTTCGAGCGGGTGTACTCGTCGGAGACCGCCGCCGGGCAGAAGCAGCTGGCGGTCGACGTGATCCGCCGGCTGGTCGACCACCACCTGGCCCACCCCGAGCTCATCCCGGCCAGCTACCGGGACGCCGACGCGGACCCGACCACCCAGGTGGTCGACCACGTCTCCGGCATGACCGACCGGTTCGCCCTCACCACCCACGACCGGCTGTTCGACGGGGACGCCACCGCCCGGATGCGGCCGCTGCTGCCCGCCGCGTGAGCGGTCAGGCCCGGCCGGCGGCGGCGAACCCCACCTCGATCCAGCGCAGCAGCGCCGCGTCGTCCGGATAGCCGGCCGGCGCGACGACGACGAAGCCGTCCGCCGTCCGCCCGCCCATCCGCAGCGGCGCGACGTGCGGCTCGGCGAGCGCCGCCGCGGCCCCGTCCCGGCCCACCCGCACCACGAGCCCGCCGGCGTTCACCCCGCAGGCCAGCCGGCCGCCGGCGCCGAACGACCGGCCGCCCACCATCCGCTTCTCCTCCACGCCGGCGCGGTCGGCCAGCAGCCGCCGGACGCGGTCCAGGGTGGCCCCCTCGACGGCCACCGATCAGCCCTCGACCGCGCCGATGTGCACCGTGCCGTCGGGGTCGACCCGCAGCCCGGGGTTGTGCGCGACCTCCCAGCGGACGCCGCCGGGGTCGGCGAAGTAGGCGTGGAAGCCGCCGAACGCCGCCGGCTGCGGCGGTTTGACCACCCGGGCGCCGGCGGCCTCGGCGTCGGCGACCACCTGCCGGACGGCGTCGGGGGAGTCGACGTTGTGCGCGAGGGTGAAGCCGCCGCCGACGACGACCTCGTCGGCGGGCACGCCCATGTCGGCGGCGAGGTCGTCGGCGCCGAACAGGGCGAGCAGCAGGCCGGCGTTGACCTGGACGAACACGACCTCACCGGGCACGTCGAGGGCCGGGGTCCAGCCCAGGCCGTCGACGTAGAAGCGGCGGGCGGCGTCCAGGTCGGGGACGGCGACGGTGAGCAGGTCCAGGCGTGGCTGCATGCCCCTCACCCTGGCAGCACCCTGCGACGAGATCTGCACACTCGTCGGCATCAGGTCCTGATGGTGACGAGTGTGCAGATCTCGACGAGCGGGCGGGGGCTCAGTTGGGGGAGGAGCCCCGGCGGCGGAGGTAGCGCTCGAACTCGCGGGCGATCGCGTCGCCGTTGGCCTGCGACAGGTCGACCTCGGTGGCGCGCTCCTCCAGCGAGCGCACGTACTCGACGACCTCGTCGTCCTCCTGGGCCATCTCGTCGACGGTCTTGACCCACTCGTCGGCCTGCTGCGGCAGCGCGCCCAGCGGCACGGTCACCTCGAGGACCTCTTCGACGCGCTGCAGCAGCGCGACGGTGGCCCGCGGGGACGGCGGCTGGGACACGTAGTGCGGCACGGCCGCCCAGAAGCTGATCGCCGGCAGCCCGGCCTGCACGCAGGCGTCCTGGAAGACGCCGAGGATGCCGGTGGGCCCCTCGTAGCGGGAGGTCTCCAGGCCCCAGCGCTCGGCCGACTCGGCGTCGTAGGCCGACCCGGTCACCGGCACCGGCCGGGTGTGCGGGGTGTCGGCCAGCAGCGCGCCGAGGGCGACGACGGTGCGCACCTCCAGCTCGCGGCACAGCTCGATGAGCTCGTCGCAGAAGCTGCGCCAGCGCATGTTGGGCTCGATTCCGCGGATCAGGACGACGTCGCGGTCCGACCCCGGCGGGCGGGCGACCGACACCCGGGTGGTGGGCCACTCGACGCGCCGGCTCACGCCGCCCACGAGGGAGACGGTGGGCCGGTTGACCTGGAAGTCGTAGTAGTCCTCGGGGTCCAGCGCGGCCAGCGGGCTGGCGTCCCAGATCAGCTCCAGGTGCTCGAGCGCCCCGGTGGCGGCGTCACCGGCGTCGTTCCAGCCCTCGAAGGCCACCACCACCACGGGGTCGGTGAGCTGGGGCAGGTCCTCGGGCGGGGACTTCGGGTCGATCACCCCTGGAAGCCTACGTCGGTCCGGCCACCGCGCCGGGAACGCGCACGCGGTCAACAGGGTTGCCGCGGGATGAGACCATGAGGGCTCGTCGCGTCGGCTCCGCGGACCGTCCGGCCTGCCGCCCTGCCCGCCACCGCCCCAGCCTGCGAGGACCGCCCGTGCCCCAGACCCCGGACCTGCGCCCGGACGCCACGGCAGAGCTCACCGCCCTGCTCCGCGAGCGGATCCTGGTGCTCGACGGCGCGATGGGCACCGCCATCCAGCGCGACCGGCCCGACGAGGCCGGCTACCGGGGCGCGCGGTTCGCGGACTGGCCGACCGAGCTGCAGGGCAACAACGACCTGCTGGTGCTGACCCAGCCGCAGATCGTCGCCGGCATCCACCGCGAGTACCTCGACGCCGGCGCCGACCTGATCGAGACGAACACCTTCAACGCCAACGCCGTCTCGCTGCGCGACTACGGGATGTCCGACCTCGCGTACGAGCTCAACCTGGAGGCCGCCCGGCTCGCGCGCCGCGAGGCCGACGCCGCGACCGCGCGCACCCCGGACCGGCCGCGGTACGTGGCCGGCGCGCTGGGCCCGGCCAGCCGGACGGCGTCGATCTCCCCGGACGTCAACGACCCCGGCGCCCGCAACGTCAGCTTCGACGAGCTGGCGCAGGCCTACCTGACCCAGGCCGACGGCCTGGTGGACGGCGGCGCCGACGTGCTGCTGGTCGAGACGATCTTCGACACGCTCAACGCCAAGGCGGCCGTCTTCGCGCTGGAGACGCTGTTCGAGCAGCGCGGCCGGCGCTGGCCGGTGATGATCTCCGGCACGATCACCGACGCCTCCGGGCGGACGCTGTCCGGGCAGGTCACCGAGGCGTTCTGGCACTCCGTCCGGCACGCGCGGCCGCTGGCCGTCGGGCTCAACTGCGCGCTCGGCGCCGCGGAGATGCGGCCCTACCTGGCCGAGCTGGCCCGGCTGGCCGACACCTTCGTCTCCTGCTATCCCAACGCCGGGCTGCCCAACGCCTTCGGCGAGTACGACGAGGCGCCGGCCGACACCGCCGGCGTGCTCGCCGAGTTCGCCGCCGCCGGCCTGGTCAACGTCGTCGGCGGCTGCTGCGGCACCACCCCCGAGCACATCGCGGCGGTCGGCGCCGCCGTCGCGGGCGCCGCGCCCCGCACCCCGGCCGCCGCCCGGCCGGCGCTGCGGCTGTCCGGCCTGGAGCCGCTGACCGTCGACGCGGACTCGCTGTTCGTCAACGTGGGGGAGCGGACCAACATCACCGGCTCGGCCCGCTTCCGCCGGCTGATCCGCGACGGCGACTACGCCGCGGCACTGGCCGTCGCCCGCCAGCAGGTCGAGGCCGGCGCGCAGGTCATCGACGTCAACATGGACGAGGGGATGATCGACGGGGTCGCGGCGATGGACCGCTTCCTCAAGCTGGTCGCCGCCGAGCCCGACATCTGCCGGGTGCCGGTGATGGTGGACTCCTCCAAGTGGGAGGTCATCGAGGCCGGCCTCAAGTGCGTGCAGGGCAAGTCGATCGTCAACTCCATCTCGCTGAAGAACGGCGAGGAGGAGTTCGTCGCCCAGGCCCGGCTGTGCCGCAAGCACGGCGCCGCCGTCGTCGTGATGGCCTTCGACGAGGAGGGGCAGGCCGACAGCCTGCAGCGCCGCCAGGAGATCTGCCGGCGGGCCTACGACCTCCTCGTCGGGCAGGTCGGCTTCCCGGCCGAGGACGTCATCTTCGACCCGAACGTCTTCGCGATCGCCACCGGCATCGAGGAGCACGCCACGTACGGGGTGGACTTCATCGAGGCCACCCGCTGGATCAAGGAGAACCTGCCCGGCGCGCTCGTCTCCGGCGGCGTCTCCAACGTCTCGTTCTCCTTCCGCGGCAACAACCGTGTCCGGGAGGCCATCCACGCCGTCTTCCTGTTCCACGCCATCCGTGCCGGCATGGACATGGGCATCGTCAACGCCGGGGCGCTGGAGGTCTACGACGAGGTCCCGGAGCTGCTCCGGGAGCGGATCGAGGACGTCGTCCTGAACCGGCGGCCCGACGCCACCGAGCGGCTGCTGGAGATCGCCGGCGACTTCGCCGGCACCGGGGAGGCCGTGGAGGCCGCCACCGAGGAGTGGCGGTCGCTGCCGGCCGGCGAGCGGATCACCCACGCCCTGGTGAAGGGGATCGACGAGTTCGTCGAGGCCGACACCGAGGAGCTGCGCGCGGAGATCGCCGCCCGCGGCGGCCGGCCGATCGAGGTCATCGAGGGCCCGCTGATGAGCGGCATGAACGTCGTCGGCGACCTGTTCGGCGCCGGCAAGATGTTCCTGCCGCAGGTGGTCAAGTCCGCCCGGGTGATGAAGAAGGCCGTCGCCTACCTCATCCCCTACATCGAGGCGGAGAAGCAGCCCGGGGACGCCGAGCGCAGCAACGGCAAGGTCGTGATGGCCACCGTGAAGGGCGACGTCCACGACATCGGCAAGAACATCGTCGGCGTCGTCCTGCAGTGCAACAACTACGACGTCGTCGACCTGGGCGTGATGGTGCCCGGCCAGAAGATCCTGGACGCCGCCAAGGCCGAGGGCGCTGACGTCATCGGCCTGTCCGGGCTGATCACGCCGTCGCTGGACGAGATGGTGAACCTGGCGACGGAGATGGAGCGGCAGGGCTTCGACATCCCGCTGCTCATCGGCGGGGCGACGACGTCGCGGGCCCACACCGCGGTCAAGGTGGCCCCGGCCTACCACGGCCCCGTGCTGTGGGTGAAGGACGCCTCCCGGTCGGTGCCGGTGGTGGCCGCCCTGCTGTCCGACGAGCAGCGCCCGGGCCTGCTGGCCGGCGTGGAGGCCGAGTACGCGCAGCTGCGCGAGCGGCACGCCGCCCGGACCGACACCCGCGCTCTGCTGTCCCTGGACGCCGCCCGCGCCGCCGCGCCCGCGCTGGACTGGGGCTCCTACACCCCGCCGCGGCCGCGGATGCTGCTGCAGCAGGCCCGGGACGTGTGCACCGGCCCCGACTGCGACCACGCCCACGGCCTGGCCACCCAGTTCGTCCGCACGTTGGCGGACTACCCGCTGGCCGAGCTGCGCGAGTACGTCGACTGGCAGCCGTTCTTCAACGCCTGGGAGATGCGCGGCCGGTTCCCCGACATCCTGCACAACCCGGCGACCGGCGAGGCGGCGCGGCGGCTGTACGCCGACGCCCAGGCGATGCTCGACCGGATCGTCGGGGAGCGGTGGCTGCGGGCCAGCGGCGTCTTCGGCCTCTTCCCCGCCAACCGGGTCGGCGGGGAGGACATCGCGGTGTACACCGACGAGACCCGCCGCGCCGTCCGCACCACGCTGCACCAGCTGCGGCAGCAGACCGAGGGCCGCGACGGCGCCGCCCGCAAGTCGCTGGCCGACTTCGTCGCGCCGGCCGAGAGCGGCCTGCGCGACTACGTCGGCGCCTTCGCCGTGACCGCCGGGCTGGGCGCGGCGGAGCGGGTCGCGGCGTTCAAGGCGGAGAACGACGACTACAGCGCGATCCTGCTGGAGTCGCTGGCCGACCGGCTGGCCGAGGCCTTCGCCGAGCGGCTGCACGAGCGGGTGCGCCGCGAGTTCTGGGGCTACGCCGCCGACGAGCGCCTCGGCAACGACGAGCTGATCGCCGAGCGGTACCGCGGGATCCGGCCGGCGCCGGGCTACCCCGCCTGCCCGGAGCACACCGAGAAGCAGACCATCTGGGAGCTGCTCGACGTCGAGGCCGCCACGGGCATCACCCTGACCGAGAGCATGGCGATGTGGCCCGGTGCCGCCGTCAGCGGCCTGTACTTCTCCCACCCGGAGTCGCGCTACTTCGTGCTGGGCCGGCTGGGCCGCGACCAGGTCGAGGACTACGCGCACCGCAAGGGCTGGACGCTGGCCGAGGCCGAGCGCTGGCTGTCGCCGAACCTGGGGTACCGGCCCGACGACGAGTGACCCGCCGGCTCAGGCGGGCACCGTCTCCCGGCCGCGGCAGACGACGGTGCGCAGCCGCAGCAGGGCGGTGACGTCGGCGGTGGCGTCGCCGTCGACGACCAGCAGGTCGGCCTGCAGCCCGGGGGCCAGCCGCCCGGTCCGGTCGCCGAGCCCGCAGGCCCGCGCCGCGGCACCGGTGGCGGCGGCGAGCGCCGCCGTCACCGGCAGGCCGCACCCGACCAGCTCGGCCACGCCGTGCGGCAGGACGCCGTGCGGCTTGGCCGGGCCGATCCCGGCGTCGGTGCCGGCGATCAGGGCCACCCCGGCCGCCGCGAGCGCCGACACGTTGGCGAGCTGGGCGTCGTAGTCCATGCCGACCGCGGCCATGCGCTCCTGGACGTGCGGGGGCGGCACCATCCCGGGGACCCGGCCGAGGGTCGGGCACACCGGGGTGCCGTCGGCGACCAGCCGGGCGACGAGCTCCGGTGGGCGGCGCACCCCCGCGGGGGTCAGGCAGCTGGCGTGCTCGATCCCGTCGGCCTCCGCGTCGACCACCCGCTGCACCGCGGTCAGCGGGTGCGCGTGCACGGTCACGGGCAGGCCGTGCCGGTGCGCCTCGTCGACCACCGCGCGCAGCTCCGCAGGCTCGAACTGGCAGGCCTGCGGGTCGCTGGCGAACGAGAGCAGGCCGCCGCTGGCCATGACCTTGACGACGTCGGCGCCGTGCCCGGCCCGGTCGCGCACGGCCCGGCGCAGCGCCGCCTCGCCGCGGGCGGCGCCCCCCATGGACGCGCAGTGCCCGCCGGGTGAGGTGAGAGGCGGCCCGGACCCGACGACGGTCGGGCCGTCCGGCCGGTCGCGGTGGCGGTCGAGGACGGCGAAGCGGTGGTCGCCGAGGTCGCGGACCGCGGTGACCCCGGCGGCCAGGTGCGCGGCCAGCGCCGCCCCGATGACCGCGTCGAGCTCTGCGGGGGAGCGGCCGGGGACGACGTCCAGGGCCTGCGGGCCGCCGTCGGCGCAGAGGTGGACGTGGGTGTCGACGAGCCCGGGCAGCAGCGTCGTCCCGGGCAGGTGGTGGACCTCGACCCCCGCGGGCGCGGGAGCCGACGCGGGCTCGACGCCGACGATCCGCTCGCCGTCGACGAGCACCAGGGCGCCGCCGGGGAGCACGCGGTCGCCGTCGAAGGCGTGGTCAGCCCGGTATCCGCGCATGCCGGCTCCCGAGGGGAGCGGACGGGTGGGAGGAGGCTACCGCCGCCGCGGGCCCCGGCACGGCGTCGTCAGACGCGGGCCTGGCACTCCAGGCAGGCCGGGGCCTGGAACTGCTGGGTGTGCCCCGGCGGGAAGGGGACCTCGGGGTGCACCTCGTCCAGCTCGGCGCCGCAGCAGGCCCGCGCGCCGGGCGCACCGGCGTCGCTGCGCGGGACGGCGTGCGGCGTCCGCCGCTGCACCGGACGTCCGTGACTGCCCCGCCCGGGCGCGGCGTCGACGTGGATGCCCGTCACGTACTCGACCGTCATGCGCGGCAGCGTGCCACGTGACCCACCTCACAGTCACCGGTCCGCGCCACGGCGTGACGTGCTCCGCGGGTCACCGCGCCCGCGGCTGCACCAGCTGGCTGACCGTGACGAACGCGACGACGCCGTCGAGGTCGCTCAGCGTCGCCGTGGACACGCCCCGGCCGAGCGCCGGGTGGAACCGCGTCTCCCCGGTCAGGGCCAGCCACTCGCCGGTCGACTGCCGCAGCACGTGCGCGTTCACGTCCGGGTTGATGGTGGTCGCGGTGCCGGCGTCCATCGAGACGTTGATGTTGTTCGCGTAGTCGAAGGCCAGCGCCATCCGCGACGCCGGGCGGACCGGCTCCCCGGCCACCACCGGCACCTCCAGCCGGACCCACACGCCGCGGGCGGCGCCGTCCCGGGTGGGCGCGTAGCGCATGTCGACGGCCTGCAGGAAGCCGGTGGGGCCGGTCGAGGTCTCGCGCAGGCTGACCGCCTCCTCGGGCGCGACCAGCGGCGCGGCGGCGTCGACCGGGGCGCCGCCCGGGTGGCCGTCGAGGCCGGTCAGGTCGGCGTCGCGCAGCCGCAGCGCCGACGCGCGGGCGCACAGGGCGCCGTCGGCGACGAGCTCGAGCTCGACCAGCTGGAGCTTCCTGCCCTCGCGGACGACGGTGCGCGTCACCGACAGCGGCCGGCCCAGCGTAAGCGGGCGGACGAGGTCGGCGGTCAGCCGGCTCAGCGTCATCGGCACGAGCGTCGGGACGTCGTCGAGGCAGTGCGCAAGCAGCGCCAGGGTGGAGCCGCCGTTGGCGTGCCGGGGGTCCCAGGCGCCCTGGGACAGCTCCGTGGCGACGAAGGAGTCGCCGTCGCGGACGAACAAGGCGCGGTCGGGCATGCCGGCCACCGTCTCACAGCGGCCCCGGCCCGCCGCCGTACCGTGGACGGCGATGCACACGCGAGCCGCCCGGTGACCACGCCGACCCAGGAGACGACCCAGGAGCACCCCACCGGGCAGGACCGGGCGCCCGACGCCGTCCTGTTCGACATGGACGGCACGCTCGTCGAGACCGAGGAGTACTGGGGCGAGGCGCTGTTCGACCTCGCCCGCCGCCGCGGCGGCGAGCTCAGCGCCGCCGCCCGCGCGGCGACGGTCGGCACCAGCATGCGCACGGCGCTGGGCGTGCTCTACGCCGACCTCGGCCTGACCGCCGACGAGGCGCTGTTGCGCGCCGACGCCGCCTTGGTCGAGGACCGGGTGGCCGACCTGATGGCCGCCGGGGTGCACTGGCGGCCGGGCGCCCGCGAGTTGCTGGCCGCCGTCCGTGCCGCGGGCCTGCCGACGGCGCTGGTGACGACGACGCCGCGGCGGCTGACCGACCTGGTGCTCGTCTCGATGGCTCGCTCGTTCGCCGGCCGGGTGCCGTTCGACGTGACCGTCTGCGGGGACGAGGTGCCCGCCCGCAAGCCCGACCCCGCGCCGTACCTGCAGGCCGCGGACGCGCTGGGGGTCGACGTCCGCCGCTGCGTGGTGGTGGAGGACTCGGTGGTCGGCGTGACGGCGGGGCTGGCGTCGGGCGCCGCGGTGCTCGGGGTGCCGGCGATGCAGGCGATCGACCCGGCGCCGGGCCTGGTGCTGCGCGCGACGCTGGCCGGCCTCGGCCCCGCCGACCTGGCCGCGCTGCTGGCCGGCCGCGAGGTCGCCGAGCGCTGACGGTCAGCCGCCGGCGGTCAGCCGCCGGCGACCGGCAGGACGATGCTGAGCTTCTCGAACGGCTCGCCCGGCTGGTACACGTCGTTGAACAGCACCGACCCCGCCTCGGTCAGCCGGACGTCGGACCCCAGCCACACCTCGGCCCCGTCGGGCGCCGGGCCGGGCTGCACGGTCAGCGTGACCAGCGGGACCCGGTCGGCCCCCGCCCGGGCGTACGGGTCCTCGATCGACAGCTCCGCCCGGTCGCCGCGGACGGTGATCAGCGGCGCGGCCACCCGCACGAAGAGCATCCCGCCGTGCCCGCGGAACCGGACGTCGCCGCGGAAGGCCCAGGTGCGCTCGGCGTCCCCGCCCTCCCCGCCGTGCGCGGCGTCCCCGGGCTCCTCGGCGGCGTCGCGGTACGGGAAGAGGATGGTGTCCTCGCCCAGCGGGGTCGCGCCGTCGTGGATCGAGCCCTGGCCGTCGGGCATCCGGCGGACGTAGGCGACGAACGACCGCTTGATGCCCCAGAGCAGGCCGAAGGGGATGTCGTCCGGCCCGGCCGGCTGCTCGCTCATGGCCCCGGATCCTGCCACCCCGCCCGGCCCGGCCCGGCCGCTCAGCCGAAGGCGTTCGCCGCCAGCCAGGCGTCGAGCAGCTCGCGGTCGCCGAACACCTCGGCGGCGGTCCCGTCCACGTCGCGCCGGCGGTAGACCAGCAGCACGAGCTCGGTCAGCGGCCCGCGGACGGCGACCGCGGACTTCTCGTGCGCCCGCCGCCACGAGGGGACAGCGCCGGTCAGGTCGACCACCCACTCGGCGTCCAGCCCGGCCGGGGCGTCGGTGGCGTGCAGGTGGACGGTGCGCCCGGGCCCGAGCAGCGCCCGCCGGTGCGGGAAGAGTTCGACCACCGCGGGCAGGCAGCCCAGCTCCAGCCACTCGTCCAGCGTGTCGGCGGCGGCGTCGGGGTCGAGGGCGTAGGGGAGGCCCGCGGCGAGCGTCGCGTCGGCGCGGTGCACCGCGGTCTCGTGCGCGAAGCGGCGGGCGAAGAAGCTCGCCGTGCCGGGACCCAGCGGCGTCCACACGGCGGCGTCGGGCCCGGCCTCGCGCAGGGCGGCGGCCAGGGCCGCGCTGGCCTCGGCGAGCGCGGCGTCCAGCTCGGCGGGGGACTGCTCGGCGTCGCGGACCACGTCGCGGAAGAACGCGTCGTCCGGCGGCTCGGTCGCGCGGGTGGCGACGACCTCGGCGGCCCAGCGCTGCCCGCCGGCCAGGTGCCGGGCCAGCGCGCCGATCGTCCAGCCCGGGCAGGTGGGCACCGGCGCGGCCGGGTCGGCGGACCGGACGACGGCGCGCAGCAGGTCGGTCTGCTCGGTGAGGACGCCGGTCAGCCGGTCGTGGTCGAGGGGCACGGTGCGGCAGCCTCCCAGACGCCGGCCGGGCTAGTCCCGCTCCACCACCGGCAGGGTGGCCCAGCCGGCCGCGGCGGCGGCCTCGGCGGGGAACGGCGGGGGAGTGCCGCCGAACGAGGGGCACAGCGCCTGGTGGTCGCACCAGTCGCACAGCCGGGTGCGGTTGGGCCGGAAGTCCTGGGTCGACACCGCCCGCTCGATCGCCGCCCAGATCGCCTGCAGGGTCCGCTCGAAGCGGACCAGCTCGCCCTCGTCGGGGGCGTAGGTGAGCGCGTCGCCGTCGCCGAGGTACAGCAGCTTGAGCTGGCTGGCCACGACGCCGCGGGTGCGCCACAGGACCAGCGCGTAGAACTTCATCTGGAACAGCGCCTTGCCCTCGAAGGCCTCGCGCGGCATCGACCCGGTCTTGTAGTCGACGACCCGCAGCGCCCCGTTGCGCGCCACGTCGAGCCGGTCGACGAAGCCGCGCAGCAGCAGCCCGTCGGGCAGGGTCACCTCGACCAGCTGCTCGCGGCCCTCGGGCTGGATGCGGGTCGGGTCCTCCAGCGAGAAGTAGACGTCGACCAGCTTCCCGGCCGAGGCCAGCCACTGCTCCAGCGACGGGGCGGGCTCGCCGGACTCCGGCGCCTGGAACAGCTCGGTGACCGACGGGTCGGCCGACAGCTCCTCCCAGGCCGGGGCGAGCAGCTCCCGCGCGGCCTCGGGGGTCCGCTCCGCGGGCGGGAGGTCGTACAGCTTCTCCAGGACCGCGTGCACCAGCGTGCCGCGCACCGCGGCGAGGCTCTTGCGCTCGGGCAGCCGGTCGATGGTGCGGAAGCGGTACAGCAGCGGGCAGGTCTTGAAGTCGGCCGCGCGGCTCGGCGACAGCGAGGGCCGCCGGGGGGCCGCGTCGGCGGGAGCGCCCGGCGCCTCGACGGAGGCGGGGGAGACCGGGTCGGTGTGGAGCGCCGTCATGGCATCGAGGCTAGGTCGGCCCACCGACAGTTCCGAGCGCCCGCGCCGGACGGTGGACGGCGGAGGGCTCCCGCGCCTCCTCCGTACCCTCGGCGCCCGTGGACCCGCAGCAGGAGCAGCCCCCCGCGACCGACGCACCGCCCGCCGAACCGGTGCCCGGCGCCTTCGCCGTCGGCGACCGGGTGCAGCTGACCGACCCGAAGGGCCGGCACCACACCGTCGTCCTCGAGGCGGGGAAGCTCTTCCACACCCACCGCGGCGCGATCGCCCACGACGACCTCATCGGCGCCCCGGAGGGCTCGGTCGTGCACTCCACGGCCAACACCGGCTACCTGGCGCTGCGCCCGCTGCTCGCCGACTTCGTGCTGTCCATGCCGCGCGGCGCCCAGGTCATCTACCCCAAGGACGCCGCCCAGATCGTCGCCTTCGGCGACGTGGGGCCCGGCATGCGCGTGCTGGAGGCCGGCGCCGGGTCCGGGGCGCTGACCTGCTCGCTGCTGCGGGCGGTCGGCGACGGCGGCTCGGTGACCAGCTACGAGCGCCGGGAGGACTTCGCCGACGTCGCCCGCGGCAACGTCGGCGCGTTCTTCGGCGAGGTGCCGGCGACGTGGCGGCTGCGCGTCGGCGACCTGGCCGACCACCCCGCCGACGAGGTCGTCGACCGCGTCGTCCTCGACATGCTCGAGCCCTGGGCGGTGCTGCCCACCGTGGCCGCCGCGCTGCGCCCCGGCGGCGTGCTGGTGGGCTACGTGGCCACGGTGACGCAGCTGTCGACCTACGTGGAGGCGCTGCGCGAGCAGGGCGTGTGGACCGAGCCGTACGCCTGGGAGTCGCTGATCCGGCCCTGGCACGCGATCGGGCTCGCCGTCCGCCCCGAGCACCGGATGGTCGCCCACACGGCGTTCCTGGTGACCGCCCGGCGGCTGGCCGAGGGCACCGTCGCGCCGGTCCGCCAGCGCCGCGCGCAGAAGTACTGACACCCCGGCCACCCGCTGCCCGCGGCGGGGCCGGTATCACCTCGGCGGCAGTGTCGCGAGCCGGCAGCACCGTCGTCCCCCGCGTGTATAGATTTGCCTCCTGGCTCCCCCGAGGTGTGCGGAGGTGCGCGATGGGCCTGGGTCCCGATGAGTTCCGAGCGCGGCGTGAACGGGATGTGACCGCGCTGCTCAGCCAGATCTCCTACCTCGAGGAGGAGATCGGTCTCCTGCGCCGGAAGGTGGCCGAGAGCCCCCGGACCGTGCGCGTCCTGGAGGAGCGGATCGCCGAGGCGGAGGGCCGTGCGGCCTTCCTGTCCGAGCGCAATGACAAGCTCGCCGGCACGCTCCGCGAGGCCCGCGAGCAGCTGGTCGCCCTCAAGGAGGAGGTCGAGCGGCTGGGCCAGCCGCCCTCCGGCTACGGCGTCTACCTCACCCGGCACGAGGACGGCACGGTCGACGTCTTCACCGGCGGCCGCAAGCTGCGCGTGTCGGTGTCACCGACGGTCGAGCTGGACACGCTGCGGCACGGCCAGGAGGTCATGCTCAACGAGGCGATGAACGTCATCGAGGCCCGCGGCTTCGAGCGCACCGGCGACATCGTCCTGCTGAAGGAGCTCCTCGAGCCCGTGGAGGGCGAGGTGCGGCGCGCCCTGGTGATCGGGCACACCGACGAGGAGCGGGTGGTCTTCCTCGCCGACACGCTGACCGACCAGCAGCTGCGCAGCGGCGACTCGCTGCTGCTGGAGACCCGGTCGGGCTACGTGTACGAGAAGATCCCCAAGAGCGAGGTCGAGGAGCTCGTGCTCGAGGAGGTCCCCGACATCGACTACGGCGACATCGGCGGCCTGGCCCGGCAGATCGAGCAGATCCGCGACGCCGTCGAGCTGCCGTTCCTGCACGCCGACCTGTTCCGCGAGTTCGAGCTGCGCCCGCCCAAGGGCATCCTGCTGTACGGCCCGCCCGGCTGCGGCAAGACGCTCATCGCCAAGGCGGTGGCCAACTCGCTGGCCAAGAAGGTCGCCTCGGCCCAGGGGGACGAGAGCGCCAACTCCGGGCGCTCCTACTTCCTCAACATCAAGGGCCCCGAGCTGCTCAACAAGTACGTCGGGGAGACCGAGCGGCACATCCGGCTGGTCTTCCAGCGGGCGCGGGAGAAGGCGAGCGAGGGCACCCCGGTCATCGTGTTCTTCGACGAGATGGACTCGATCTTCCGCACCCGCGGGTCGGGGGTGTCCTCCGACGTGGAGAGCACGATCGTGCCCCAGTTGCTCAGCGAGATCGACGGCGTCGAGGGCCTGGAGAACGTCATCGTCATCGGCGCCTCCAACCGCGAGGACATGATCGACCCGGCGATCCTGCGGCCGGGCCGGCTCGACGTGAAGATCAAGATCGAGCGCCCGGACGCCGAGGCCGCGCGCGACATCTTCAGCAAGTACCTGACGACGACGCTGCCGCTGCACCCCGACGACCTCGCCGAGCACGGCGGCAGCCGCGAGGCGACGATCAGCGGGATGATCCAGCGGACCGTCGAGCGGATGTACACCGAGACCGAGGAGAACCGCTTCCTCGAGGTGACCTACGCCAACGGCGACAAGGAGGTCCTGTACTTCAAGGACTTCAACTCCGGGGCGATGCTGCAGAACATCGTCGACCGCGCCAAGAAGATGGCGATCAAGGAGCGGCTGGAGACCGGCGCCGGCGGGCTGCGCGTCGGCCACCTCATGCAGGCGTGCCTCGACGAGTTCAAGGAGAACGAGGACCTGCCCAACACGACCAACCCCGACGACTGGGCGCGGATCTCGGGCAAGAAGGGCGAGCGGATCGTCTACATCCGCACGCTGATCAGCGGCAAGGGCAGCGAGTCCGGCCGCGCCATCGACACCGCCACCAACACCGGCCAGTACCTGTAGCGCGCCCGGTCGCGGCGCGGCAGCCCCCGGGCCGCCCGTGCCGCGACCGTGGGCGCCGGTGCGGGTCGGAGGGAGGCCGGCGGACGTGGCTGCGGTGCGCGGTGGGGGCGCCCGGCGCGGCGCCGCGCGGGCGGGCGCGGCGCTGTGCGTGCTCGCGCTGCTCGCGGCCTGCACGGGCACGGCCGCGGGGGAGGCGTTGCCCGCCGACCTCGGCCCGGCCAAGCCCACCGTGCCGGTGGCCGGCCCCGGGGGCGCGGACCCCGCGGCCCCGCCGGTGGTCGGCACCTGCTGGGCGCTGGAGGCGGGGCAGGAGGACACGCCCCTGGACCCGCCGCCGGCGGTCTCCTGCGGCAGCGAGCACAGCGCCGAGACGGCGGTCGTCGGGGACACCGGGCTCGGCGCCGGCGACGAGCGGCCGTCGGAGGAGGAGCTGTCCGGCGACGGCGCGCTGGCGACCGCGGTCGACGAGCTGTGCGACCTCGACGACGTGGTGGGCTACCTCGGCGGGACCGACCCGGAGGACCCGCACGCCTTCTACGCCGTCTTCCTGCCCGACGAGGAGCAGTGGGCGGCCGGGGCGCGCTGGATGCGCTGCGACGTCTTCTACGGCTACGTCAGCCCGCAGTCCGCGCCGGGGGTGATGGCCCGCGCGCTGTCCGGCCCGGACGCCGCCGCCTACCGGGTGTGCTTCGCCGGGACGCCGACCGACTACGGCGTCGTCCCCTGCTCGGAGGAACATCAGGCCGAGCCCACCGGCTACCGGCTGGCCGACCTCCCGGTGGACGCCCCCTACCCGGACGAGCCGACGCGCGCCGGGCTGGCCGCCAGCTGCGCGGGGTCGGTGCAGGACTACCTCGGCGGGCCGCCGCCGCTGGGCTACACCCCGGACGTGTGGATCGACACCGCCGGGGAGTGGCCGGACCGCCCGGACGCGCGGTGCGTGCTGGTGCCCGCCGGCGGCGGGTCCACCACCGGCAGCGTCCGGCCCTGAGGCCGCCCGGCGGGGTCCGGCGACCGCCTGCGACCGGCTGCGGCGGGCCGGAGCCGGCGCGGCCTAGGGTTGGTCCATGAGCGTGCGGCGGGTCATGGGCACCGAGGTCGAGTACGGCATCTCGGTGCCCGGGGCGCCCTCGGCGAACCCGACGACGCTGTCGAGCCAGGTGGTCAACGCCTGGTCGGTGGCGGAGGCGCCCTCGCCGCGGCGGGCCCGCTGGGACTTCGAGGAGGAGTCGCCGCTGCGCGACGCCCGCGGCTTCGACCTGTCCCCGGCCCAGGCGCTCGACCACACCGACCTCGACGAGGACGCCGGGATGGCCAACGTCATCCTCACCAACGGCGCCCGGCTGTACGTCGACCACGCGCACCCGGAGTACTCGACGCCGGAGGTGACCAACCCCCGCGACGTCGTCCTGTGGGACAAGGCGGGGGAGCGGGTGATGGCCGAGGCGGCGCGGCGGGCCGCCCGCGTCCCGGGCACCCAGCCCATCCAGCTGTACAAGAACAACACCGACGGCAAGGGCGCCTCCTACGGCGCGCACGAGAACTACCTGATGGACCGCCGCACGCCGTTCGTCGAGATCATCCGCGGGCTCATCCCGTTCTTCGTCACCCGCCAGGTGTTCGCCGGCTCCGGGCGGGTGGGCATCGGGACCGAGGGGCGCACCCAGGGCTTCCAGCTCTCCCAGCGCGCCGACTTCTTCGAGGTCGAGGTCGGCCTGGAGACGACGCTCAAGCGGCCGATCATCAACACCCGCGACGAGCCGCACGCCAACCCCGACGAGTACCGCCGGCTGCACGTGATCATCGGCGACGCCAACCTGGCGGAGCTGTCGACCTACCTGAAGGTGGGGACGACGTCGCTCGTGCTGGCGATGATCGAGGCTCGGGCGCTGACCCGGGACCTCACGCTCGAGGAGCCGGTGGCCGCGCTGCAGGCGGTCAGCCACGACCCGTCGCTGAGCCACAAGCTGCGGCTGCGCAGCGGCCAGCAGATGACGGCCGTGGAGGTGCAGCGGGCCTACCTGGAGCAGGCGCAGCGGTTCGTCGACCAGCGCGGGGAGGGCGACGAGCAGACCGCCGACGTGCTGCGGCAGTGGGCCGAGGTGCTGGACACGCTCGCCGACGACCCGATGCGGCTGGCCGACCGGCTGGACTGGCCGGCCAAGCTGCGGCTGCTGGAGGGCTACCGCTCCCGGGACGGGCTGTCCTGGGGGGACTCGCGGCTGCACCTGGTCGACCTGCAGTACAGCGACGTCCGGCCGGAGAAGGGGCTCTACCACCGGCTGGTGGCCCGCGGCTCGATGCGGCGGCTGCTCACCGACGACGAGGTGGCGCGGGCCGTGGTCACCCCGCCGTCGGACACCCGGGCCTTCTTCCGCGGCGAGTGCCTGCGGCGCTACCCGGGGCAGATCGCCGCGGCCTCGTGGGACTCGGTGGTCTTCGACCTCGGCCGGGAGAACCTGGTGCGGATCCCGACGATGGAGCCGCTGCGCGGCACCCGCGACCACGTCGGCGCGTTGTTCGAGTCGACGTCGACCGCGCAGCAGTTGGTCGACACCATCACCGGCGGGTGATGTCCGAGCGCCGCTCGGATGTCACACCCGACGGGTAGCGTTCTGCGCACCAGGCACTTCGACTCTGTTCGGGAGGTCGGCATGGCCACGAGGGACACCGGCGGGCAGCAGCGGGCGACGCGGTCGCGCGAGGAGACCGAGGAGGTCGAGGCGTCGGTCGACACGGACGTCGCCGACCGCCAGAAGGAACTGTCGGAGGACGTGGACTCCATCCTCGACGAGATCGACGAGGTGCTCGAGGAGAACGCCGAGGAGTTCGTGCGTAGCTACGTGCAAAAGGGGGGCCAGTGACCAAGATCATCTTGGTTCGGGGCTTCCCCCGTGGAGACGAAGTTCTGTCGTGATTGTCGGTCGCACCGACCGGTAGGCGAGTTCAGCCGGAACAAGCGGTCCAGGGACGGATTGGCCTTCTACTGTCGTGCGCACCTGGCGGAGCGCTCCGCTCGAAGCCGCGAGGCGCGTCGTACACAACCGCGCAAGCATCGTTTCGTGCCCCCGGGCACTCGCGTACCTGACGGGCACAAGTGGTGTCCTGATTGTGGGGTCGTCAAGCCCTGGGACCAGTTCCCACGCACCACCACCACCGCCACGGGGCGGGCGACATATTGCCTTCCGTGCCACAACGCAAGAGGAAAGGCGTCGAAGGACAAGGTCGGCGGCTCGAGGACCTATCACCTGTCGAGGCGATACGGGATCTCAGCGGAAGAATTCGACGTGATGCTCGCTGTACAAGGCGGACTCTGCGCGATCTGCCGAAACGCCCCTGCGGAGCACGTGGACCACTGCCACGAGACGGGTCGCGTGCGCCAGTTGTGCTGCTTCAACTGCAACGGCGGTCTGGGCCAGTTCAGGGACGACCCGCATGTGCTGCGCGCGGCCGCCGCCTACGTCGAGCGGCATCGCGACGGGCGGACACCAGCGGCAGGCCCTCCGGTGGCGGACCGGGACGTGCCGCGGCGGGTGCGCCGGTCGCGCGACCCGGTCCGCAGCGACCTGCGCCGCCGGGGCGCCGGATGCCCCCACGACGAGGTCGTGCGCACCCGGGTGGCGGCCTTGCTCGCGTCGCTGGAGCCGCCGACCGCGGGCTGAGATTGCAGGTCGGCTGACGCCCCGCCCGTCGCGTCCGGCTCCGCCATGCGGGCCGACGCGCCGCCGGTAGGGTCGGACGGGCGCGCCGGTCGGCGCGCGGACCAGCGATCGGCAGCCCCTCGTCGAGGGTGCGAGAGAGGTGGACGGGTTGAGCCAGTGGCCGACCGAACGGACGGGGTTCCCGGCCGCGTACCTGGACCGCGTGGGCTCGTCCTTCACCGACTTCCTCGCGGCGACCACGCCCGACCTGCTGCCCGGCCGCCGGCCGCTGCCGCAGCTCCCGGCCGGTGACCTCACCCCGCACGGGACGACGATCGTCGCCGTCACCTACGCCGGCGGCGTCCTCATGGGCGGCGACCGCCGCGCCACCATGGGCAACCTGATCTCCAGCCGGGACATCGAGAAGGTCTACCCGGCCGACTCCTGGTCGGTCATCGGCATCGCCGGGGCCGCGGGCATCGCGATCGAGATGGTCCGGCTCTACCAGGTCGAGCTCGAGCACTACGAGAAGATCGAGGGCCTGACCCTCTCCCTGGACGGCAAGGCGAACCGGCTGGCGGGCATGATCCGCGGCAACCTCGGCGCCGCGCTGCAGGGGCTGGCCGTCGTCCCGCTGTTCGCCGGCTACGACCTCGACGCCGCCCCCGGCGTCAGCCCGGGCCGGATCTTCAGCTACGACGTCACCGGCGGGAACTACGAGGAGCGCGGCTACGCCGCCGTCGGCTCCGGCTCGCTGTTCGCCAAGAGCTCGCTCAAGAAGACCTGGCGCGCCGACCTCGCCGCCGACGCGGCCACCCGGGTCGTCGTCGAGGCGCTCTACGACGCCGCGGACGACGACTCGGCCACCGGCGGCCCCGACCCGGTCCGGCGGCTCTACCCGATCGTCTACCGGGTGGACGCCGAGGGCGCGGTCCGGCTGACCGACGACGAGGTCGCCGCCGTCGCCGACACGATCGTCACCGAGCGCACCGCCTCCGACCGCGACGCGACGGGAGCCTGAGCGCCATGACCATGCCGTACTACGCGTCGCCCGAGCAGCTGATGCGCGACCGCTCGGAGTACGCCCGCAAGGGCATCTCCCGCGGCCGCAGCGTCGCCGTCCTCACCTACGTCGACGGCGTCCTGTTCATCGCCGAGAACCCCAGCGCGACCCTGCACAAGGTCAGCGAGCTCTACGACCGGATCGGGTTCGCCGCGGTCGGCCGGTACTCGGAGTTCGAGAGCCTGCGGGTGGCCGGCGTCCGGCTGGCCGACGTCCGCGGCTACTCCTACAACCGGCGCGACGTCACCGGCCGGGTCATCGCCAACGCCTACGCGCAGACCCTCGGCACCGTCTTCACCGAGCAGATGAAGCCGTTCGAGGTGGAGCTGTGCGTCGCCGAGGTCGGCGACAGCCCCGAGTCCGACCAGCTCTACCGGCTCACCTTCGACGGCTCGATCGTCGACGAGGCCGACTTCGTGGTCATGGGCGGCCAGGCCGACGCGGTCGCCGGGCACCTGCGGGAGCACTTCACCCCCGGCATGGGCCTGGCCGAGGCCCTGGCCGTCGGCGTGCGGGCGCTGTCGGCGGTCAGCCCCGCGGTCAACCAGAACGGCGGCGACGGCGAGCTGCTCCCGGCCACCCAGCTGGAGGTCGCCGTCCTCGACCGCCGGCGGCCCAAGCGGGCCTTCCGCCGCGTCGTGGGCAGCGCGCTGCGCTCGCTGCTCGGCGACGACAGCGCCGGCCCGGCCGCGGCGGAGGGGACGACGGCGGCGCACGCCCCCAGCGTCCCGGCCCCCGGCACCCCGGCCGGCCTCGGCGACCCCGCCGCCCCCGACACCGCCGGCGGCACCGAGGGCGGCGGCGAGGGAGCGGGCCCGCAGCCCGGCCCGGGCGACGGCTCGGGCGGCAGCCCCTCGGACACCGGCGCCGCCTGAGCGCCGATCGGCCGGTCCCGCGCGGCACCAGCGCGCGGGACCGGCCGATGTCGCCTCCGACGCCTAGGCTCGGACCGTGGACCGACGGATCTTCGGGATCGAGACCGAGTACGGCGTCACGTGCACCTTCCGTGGCCAGCGGCGGCTGTCCCCGGACGAGGTCGCCCGCTACCTGTTCCGCCGCGTGGTGTCCTGGGGGCGCAGCTCCAACGTCTTCCTCCGCAACGGCTCGCGCCTCTACCTCGACGTGGGCAGCCACCCCGAGTACGCCACCGCCGAGTGCGACGACCTGTCCGAGCTGGTCGTTCACGACAAGGCCGGCGAGCGGATCCTCGAGGGCCTGCTGGTCGACGCCGAGCAGCGGCTGGCCGAGGAGGGCGTCACCGGCGACATCTACCTGTTCAAGAACAACACCGACTCGGCCGGCAACAGCTACGGCTGCCACGAGAACTACCTGGTCGGCCGGCACGGCGAGTTCAGCCGGCTGGCCGACGTGCTGATCCCGTTCCTGGTGAGCCGGCAGATCGTCGTCGGCGCCGGCAAGGTGCTGCAGACCCCCCGCGGGGCGATCTACTGCATCAGCCAGCGCGCCGAGCACATCTGGGAGGGCGTCTCCAGCGCCACCACGCGCTCCCGGCCGATCATCAACACCCGCGACGAGCCGCACGCCGACGCCGAGCGGTACCGCCGGCTGCACGTGATCGTCGGCGACTCGAACATGAACGAGACGACGACGCTGCTCAAGGTCGCCGCCACCGACCTGGTGCTGCGGATGATCGAGGCCGGCGTCCCGATCCGGGACATGGCGCTGGAGAACCCGATCCGCGCCATCCGCGAGATCAGCCACGACATGACCGGCCGGCGCAAGGTCCGGCTGGCCAACGGCCGCGAGATGTCGGCGCTGGAGATCCAGGCCGAGTACCACGCCCGCGCCACCGAGTTCGTCGACCGCGAGGGCTTCGGCCCGGTGCACCGCCAGATGCTCGAGCTGTGGGGCCGGGTGCTCAAGGCGGTCGACGGCGGGGACCTGTCCCTCATCGAGCGGGAGATCGACTGGGCGACGAAGTTCCAGCTCATCGAGCGCTACCGGGCCAAGAACGACCTGCCGCTGTCGCACCCGCGGATCGCCCAGATGGACCTCGCCTACCACGACATCAGCCGGCGGCGGGGCCTGTACTACCTGCTCGAGCGCAACGGCCAGGTCGACCGCGTGGCCCACGAGCCGCGGGTCTTCGAGGCCAAGAACGTGCCCCCGCAGACCACCCGGGCCAAGCTGCGCGGCGAGTTCATCCGCAAGGCGCAGGAGAAGCGCCGCGACTTCACCGTCGACTGGGTGCACCTCAAGCTCAACGACCAGGCTCAGCGCACCGTGCTGTGCAAGGACCCGTTCAAGTCCGTCGACGAGCGCGTGGACAAGCTCATCGCCTCGATGTGATCTCGTGGGAGGCGCCCTCAGCCCGTCGCCGCGTCTGCCTCGGGTGTCACGGGGAGGGGGACGCGCAGGGCGGCGTACCGGCCGGCGGCCGCGGCGGCGAGGAAGTAGGGCCGCTCCTGGTCGTAGCCGCGGCCCATCGTCGACAGCGGCACGGGGGAGAGGCCCAGCGCCTGCTCCAGCCCGTCGACGTCCATCCAGACGACCGGGTTGCGCTCGGGCTGCCCCGCCAGGTCCTCCTCGACCTGCCGGCCCAGCTCCGACCCCAGGCCGCGCGGCGCCACCAGGGTCACCCCGCCCAGCGCGACGCGGCCGAACGCGGTCAGCGAGTGGTGGGAGACGCCGCGGTGCCGCGGCCGCGGGTCGGCGTCGGAGATCCGCAGCGCGCCCACCGCCTGCCCGCCCAGCACCGCCACCGCGTTGCACGCCTCCCCGGCGGCCACCCCGGAGAAGCCCCACGGGGTGCCGGTGCCCAGGTTGCCCGGCCCCTGGCTGACGATCGCCACGTCGGCGCGCAGCACGTGCCGGGCGGCCAGCAGCCCGGTGTGCACGGTCACCGCCTCGAGGTCGCCGCCGAAGGCCTGTCCGACGGTCACCACGCCGGCCAGCGACGCCCGCAGCGCCGACAGGGTCCGCGAGAACCCGGCCGGCAGCGCGCCGCCGTCGGTCATCACGTACGCCACCCGCAGGTCCGGGTCGGTGGCCAGCACCCCGATGAGCACCGCGGGCAGCGCCGAGTGCAGGTCGGCGACGACGACCGGCATGCCGTCCAGGTCGTCGGCCTCGGCGATGGCCGCGTGGTGCTCGGTGTCCTGCTCGTCGACGCCCTGCACGCTGACCTGCAGCGGCGTGTACCGGGCCTTGACCAGGTGCCCCGGCCCGGTCGGGTCGGGCGGCAGCCGGTCGGGGACGGCGACGACCAGCGCGTACCCGCCGGTGCCCAGCCGCTGCGCCCACGCGGTCGTGTTGAGCAGCACGTCGTCGCCCACCTCGGGGCGGCCCACGATCGACGGGTGGGCCAGCGAGCGGACGCCGCCGTCCCCGGGCACCTCCACGGTCAGCTCCACGGCGTCGCGCCACGAGCGGCCCACGGCGGTCACGGTGCCGCGTCGCCAGCGGATGCGGCTCGCGGTCGTCTGGTCGTCCCCCACGGCCAGCAGGCTAGCCACGGTGATCACCGGTCGCTCACCGGCACACCTGCCGCCGCCGAGCGCCCGGCCCGGGACTGACTAGCCTTACCGCGTGGCGGCGAAGCGGGCGGAACGACTGGTGAACCTGGTCATCGCCCTCCTCGGCACCCGGCAGTACGTCAGCGCGGCGAAGATCCGGGCCACCGTGCCCGGCTACGAGGCCGATGACGGCACCGACCGAACCGACGAGGCCTTCAAGCGGATGTTCGAGCGGGACAAGGCCGACCTGCGCGAGATGGGCGTCCCGCTGGAGACGGGCCGGACCAGCGCGTTCGACACCGAGGACGGCTACCGGATCGCCCGCGCCGACTACGAGCTGCCCGAGCTCACCCTCACCGGCGAGGAGGCCGCCGCCGTCGGGCTGGCGCTGCGCCTGTGGGAGTCCGCGCAGCTCGCCGGCGCCGCGCAGAGCGCCCTGGTCAAGCTCAAGGCCGCCGGCGTGGACGTCGACCCCGGCCGGGCGCTGCCGCTGCGCCCGCGGCTGGACTCCGACGAGCCCGCCTTCGAGCCCTGCTACGCCGCCGCCCGCGACCGCCGGCTCGTCGAGTTCGACTACCGGCGTCCCGACGAGGGCGCGCCGGCCCGCCGCCGGGTGCAGCCGTGGGGCGTGGTGGCCTGGCACGGCCGCTGGTACCTGGCCGGCCACGACCTCGACCGGCAGGCGCCCCGGGTGTTCCGGCTCTCCCGGGTGGCCGGCGCGCCGCGGGTCGTCGGCCCGCCCGGCGCGTTCGAGCCGCCGCCGGACCTCGACCTGGCCGCCCTCGTCGCCCGCCAGGACGGCGGCGAGGAGCAGCTGGTCGTCGTCCGCGCCCGCCCCGGGACGGCGATCGGGCTCCGCCGCCACGCCGTCCCGCTCGGGCCCGCCGCGGACGGCGACGACCTGCTGCAGCTGCGCACCACCGATCCGCGGCGGCTGGCCGACGAGCTGGCCGCCTACGGCGCCGACGTGCTGGTCGAGTCCCCGCAGGCGGTCCGCGAGGCCGTCGTCGAGCGGCTGACCCGGCTGGCCGCCATGGGGGAGCCGCGATGAGCGCGCCGGGCACCACCGAGCGGATGACCCGGCTGCTGTCGCTGGTCCCGTACCTGACCGCGCGCCCGGACGGCGTCCCGCTGGCCGAGGCCGCCCGCGACTTCGGCGTCCCGGAGCGGCAGCTGCGGCGCGACCTCGAGCTGCTGTGGATGTGCGGGCTGCCCGGCTACGGGCCCGGCGACCTGATCGACCTGTCCTTCGAGGGCGACCGGGTGCGGGTCACCTTCACCGCCGGGATGGTCCGGCCGCTGCGGCTGACCACCGACGAGGCGGTGGCGCTGGTGGTCGCGCTGCGGGCCCTGCTGGAGTCGCCGGGCCTGGCCGAACGGGAGGCCGTCAGCCGGGCGCTGGCCAAGGTCTCCGCCGTCGCCGGCCACGCCGGGGAGCGGGTCACCCCGGTGGCGCTGTCGGTCGACGCCCGCGAGCAGGCCCTCACCGTCGTCCGGGACGCCCTGGAGCGCCGCCGCGCGCTGCACCTGCACTACTACGTGCCCACCCGGGACGAGCGGACCGAGCGCACCGTCGACCCGATGCGGCTGCTGCTGGTCGACGGCCACACCTACCTGGAGGCGTGGTGCCGCCGCGCCGAGGGGGTCCGGCTGTTCCGCCTGGACCGGGTGGACGACGTCGAGGTGCTCGACGAGCCCGCCGCCCCGCCGCCGGAGGCGCACGAGCGGGACGTCGAGGGCGGCGTCTACCGGCCCGGCCCCGAGGCGTCGCTGGTCCGGCTGCGGCTGGCCGGCAGCGCCCGCTGGGTCGCCGAGTACTACCCGGTCGACGACGTCCGCGAGGTCGACGACCCGCCGGGCGGCCTCGCCGTCGCCGTCCGCACGGCCGACCTCGCCTGGGCCCGCCGGCTGGTGGCCTCCCTGGGCGGCGGCGCGGTCGTCGACGAGCCGGCCGAGCTCGCCGCGGCGGTCGCCGCCGACGCCCGGGCCGCGCTCGCCCGGTACGGGGCCGGCGCCGGCGGCTAGGGTCGGCGCCGTGCTGCTGGTCGTCTGGATCGCCGTCCCGGTGCTGTGCCTGCTCGTGCTCGCCGGGCTGGCCTACGGCGCGTTCGGCGCGCTGCAGCGGCTGGGCCGGGAGGCGCAGGCCCTGGAGCGCGAGGTCGCCCCGCTGATGGCCGAGGTCCAGGCGGTGCAGGCCCGCGCGGCGGCGAGCCGGAGCGGGGAGGAGGAGCAGCGACCCCCCGATGTGAACACCCGGTGACCCCCCAGGCGAGGGGCTGGTCCGGGCCCCGCCCCGGCGTAGCATCTGTGCAGTCGCCCACCCCTGGAGGAACCCGATGAACCTCGGCCCCGTGGAGATCGGTCTGATCGTCCTGGCCGTCCTGCTGCTCTTCGGGTACAAGAAGCTGCCCGACGCCTCACGCTCGCTCGGCCGCTCGCTGCGCATCTTCAAGGGCGAGATGAAGGGCATGAAGGACGACGACGTCCGCAGCAAGGCGCCGGCGCAGACGTCGGCCCCGGTCCGCGGCGAGATCGTCACCCCCGACCCCGCGGCCCAGCTCGAGGCCGAGGCGCAGGCCGCCGAGGCGCGCGCGGCGGAGCTGCGGGCGAGGGCCGCCGAGGCCTCCCGCCCCGCCGACACCTCGCGCTGAGCCCGTCGGCACGGCACCGGTGAGCGAGGCCGCCCCCCGGCGTACCCGCAGGCGCCGCCCGCCGCGCGACGCGGCGGCGACGATGTCGCTCATCGCGCACCTCACGGAGCTGCGCAACCGCGTCGGCAAGGCGCTGCTGGCGCTGCTGATCGCCGCGGGCTTCTGCTTCTGGTGGTACGAGCACGGCCTCGGGGAGTTCATCCGGGCGCCGTACTGCGGGCTGGACCCCGACCTGCGCTACGGCGACGCCGACAGCGGCTGCGGGCTGCTGATCACCGACGTCTTCGGTGGCGTGTTCATCCGCCTCAAGGTGAGCCTGCTCGCCGGCGTCGTGATCTCGGCGCCGGTCTGGCTCTACCAGCTGTGGGCCTTCGTCACCCCCGGGCTCAAGCGGAACGAGAAGCGCTACGGCATCAGCTTCGTGGCGGCCTCCACGCTGCTGTTCGCCCTGGGCGCCGTGCTCGCCTACATCTCGCTGTCGGCCGGCCTGAAGCTGCTGCTCAGCCTCGCCGGCGACGGCGTGGTCGTGGCGCTGACCGCGCAGGACTACATCGGCTTCGTCCTGTCGCTGCTGGTCGCCTTCGGGGTCAGCTTCGAGCTGCCGCTGTTCGCCGTCATGCTCAACGCCGTCGGCGTGCTGAGCTACGAGGCGCTCAGCAAGAGCCGCCGGTGGATCTTCTTCCTCACGATCGTCTTCGCGGCGTTCGTCACGCCCACCCAGGACCCGTTCACCATGCTCCTGATGGCCGGGCCGATGATCGTGCTGTTCGAGATCGCGATCCAGATCGCCCGCATCGTCGACAGGCGCCGGGCCAAGCGGGCGGCCGTCGAGCACTTCCACGACCTGGACGACGACGCGGCCTCCCCGCTGGACGCCTCCCCGTCGGCGCTGGACGACCAGCCCTCGGCCCTGGACGACGAGCCCGTCGCCGGCCCGGCCGGCCCGCCCGCCCGCTGACGGGCCGGGTGGGCACTTCCGGGCTGCACGCGGCCGTCCTCGTCAGCCCCGCCGCCGGTCGCGGCCGGGCCCGGGCGGCGGCCGCGGGCGTGCTCGACGTCCTCCGCGACGCCGGCGTCGCACCGCAGGTGCTGCCGGCGACCACCCGGGCGGAGGCCGAGCGCCAGGCCGCGGCCGCGGTGGCCGCCGGGACGGCCGCCGTCGTCGCGGTCGGCGGGGACGGCGCCGCGCACGCCGGCCTGCAGGCCGTGGCGGGCACCGCGACGCCGCTGGCCGTCGTCCCCGCGGGGACGGGCAACGACCTCGCGCTGGCGCTCGGCGTGCCGGTCGACCCGGCCGCGGCCGCGCGGGCCGCGGCCGAGGACCTGCGGGCCGGGGCGGCGGTGACCGTCGACGCGGGTCGCACGGGGGAGCGGTGGTGGGCCACCGTGCTGTGCTGCGGCTTCGACTCCGCCGTCACCGACCGGGCCAACCGGCTGCGCTGGCCGCGCGGGCCGCGGCGCTACGACGTCGCGATCCTCGCCGAGCTCGCCCGGCTGCGGCCGCGGGAGCTGGTGCTCACGCTGGACGGCGAGGCCCGGACGGTGCCGGTCACGCTGGTCGCCGTCGGCAACACCGCCTGGTACGGCGGGGGGATGCGCGTCTGCCCGGCGGCCGACCCGGCCGACGGCCGCTTCGACGTCACCGTCGTCGGCCCGGTCAGCCGCCGGGAGCTGGTGCGCACCCGGCCGCGGCTCACCGCCGGCACCCACGTCGAGCACCCGGCGGTCGCGGTGCACCGCGCCGCCCGGGTCGAGCTCGCCGTCGCCCCGGGGGGCCCGGGCCTCACCACCTACGCCGACGGCGAGCGGGTGGCCGCGCTGCCCGTGGTCGCCGAGTGCGTCCCCGGGGCGCTGCGCGTGCTCGGGGCCGGGCGGCGCGCTGCCGCCGCCGGCGCGGCGTGACCGCCGCCGCCGAGTGGGGCCGGGACGTGGACGGCGGCCCGGGCCTCGGCGGCCCGCGGCAGGACTGAGCCGGCCCGGCCCGACCGGCGGCGGGCTCGCTCGCCGACCACGGGCGCTGTGCGGTGCGCGACCACTCCGGGACCGGGACGGTCAGCGGCCGCACAGCGCTCGACGTCCTCGGTCCAGCGGCTGAGACGACAACCGTTATCCCCAACACTGTCGCCGCCCATGGCGGCCCGGCACGTCGGGCCGCGGGGGAGGGGCGCCGACGCGGGAGGCACCCCCGGCCCGGTCCCGCTGAGGACGGCGCCGCGAACGCCTACCGTGGGAGGCATGTCCAGCCCCGCTGAGCGGTACGCGGCTGCCCGGCGGCGGAACGCGCACCCGGCGCTCGCCGACTTCACGGCCGAGCTCGGGTTCTCCCTCGACCCGTTCCAGGTGGAGGCGTGCGAGGCGCTCGACGCGGGCGCCGGCGTGCTGGTCTGCGCGCCGACGGGCGCCGGCAAGACGGTCGTCGGCGAGTTCGCCGTGCACAAGGCGCTGACCGAGGGCCGGAAGGCGTTCTACACGACGCCGATCAAGGCGCTGTCGAACCAGAAGTACGCCGACCTCGTCCAGCGGTACGGGGCCGACCGGGTGGGGCTGCTCACCGGGGACAACGCGGTCAACGGCGACGCCCCGGTCGTCGTCATGACCACCGAGGTCCTGCGGAACATGCTCTACGCCGAGTCCCCGGCACTGAGCGGGCTCGGCTACGTCGTCATGGACGAGGTGCACTACCTCGCCGACCGGTTCCGCGGCGCGGTCTGGGAGGAGGTGATCATCCACCTCCCGCAGTCGGTGACCCTCGTGTCGCTGTCGGCGACGGTGAGCAACGCCGAGGAGTTCGCCGACTGGCTGGTCACCGTCCGCGGCCACACCTCGGTCGTGGTCAGCGAGGTCCGGCCGATCCCGCTGTGGCAGCACATGCTGGTCGGCAACCGGGTGTTCGACCTGTTCTCGCTGCGCCCGGCCGCGCACGCCGCCGAGCAGGGGGCGCTGCCGCGCGAGCAGTCCACCCGCGAGCGCGGCGCCTCCGTCGTCGACCCGGAGCTGGTCCGGTACGTCCGGGAGTACGAGCGGCGGCTGGACACCTGGGGCGGCGGGGGCGGCGGCAACGGCCGCCGCCGGGAGGGCGGCGAGTTCCGCCCGCGGTTCCGGCCGCCGGCCCGCCCCGACGTGATCGAGCGGCTGGACCGGGCCGCGCTGCTGCCGGCGATCACCTTCGTGTTCAGCCGCAACGGCTGCGACGCCGCCGTCGACCAGTGCCTGCGGGCCGGGCTGCGGCTGACCGACGAGGCCGAGCGGGCCGAGATCGCCGCGATCGTCGACGAGCGCACCGGCAGCCTGCCGGAGCAGGACCTGCACGTGCTGGGCTTCTGGGAGTGGCGCGAGGGCCTGCTCGCCGGGATCGCCGCGCACCACGCCGGGCTGGTGCCGGCGTTCAAGGAGACGGTCGAGGAGTGCTTCGTCCGCGGCCTGGTGAAGGCGGTGTTCGCCACCGAGACGCTCGCCCTGGGCATCAACATGCCCGCCCGCACCGTGGTGCTCGAGCGGCTGGTCAAGTGGAACGGCGAGGCGCACGTCGACGTCACGCCGGGGGAGTACACGCAGCTGACCGGCCGGGCCGGGCGCCGCGGGATCGACGTCGAGGGGCACGCGGTCGTCGTCTGGGCGCCGGGCATGGACCCCTCGGTGGTCGCCGGGCTGGCCAGCACCCGCACCTACCCGCTGCGGTCGTCGTTCCGGCCCAGCTACAACATGGCCGTCAACCTGGTCGGCAGCCACGGCCGCGCCCGCGCCCGCGAGCTGCTGGCCTCCTCGTTCGCGCAGTTCCAGGCCGACCGCTCGGTGGTCGGCCTGGCCCGGTCGGCGGCGCGGCACGAGCGCGACGCCGAGCGGTTCGCCGCGGAGATGGCCAGCGCGGGCGGGGACGTCGCGGAGTACGTGCAGCTGCGGCGGCAGATCTCCGACCGGGAGAAGGAGCTGTCCCGCGACTCGCAGGCCAAGCGCCGGCTCGAGGCGGCCGAGGCGCTGGCGGCGCTGCGGCCGGGCGACGTGATCCGGGTGCCGTCGGGCCGGCGCCAGGGCCTGGCCGTCGTCCTGGACCCCGGGGTGCCCGACGCGGGGCTGTCCGGCGACGGCGAGCCGCGGCCGCTGGTGGTCACCGAGGACAAGTGGGCCGGCCGGCTCGGGCCCATCGACTTCCCGACGCCGGTGACCGCGCTGGCCCGCGTCCGGGTGCCGCGCAACTTCAACCACCGCAGCCCGCACGCCCGCCGCGACCTGGCCGCCACCCTGCGCAACGCCCGCCTGGAGCACGACCTCGGCGCGCGCCGGGTCAAGCACCGCTCCGCCGCCGCCGACGACCCCGTGCTGCACGACCTGCGCCGCGCGCTCAAGGCGCACCCGGTGCACGGGCTGCCCGACCGCGAGGAGCGGGTCCGCGCCGCCGAGCGCTGGCTGCGGGCGGTGTCGGAGGCCGACGCCCTGCAGCGGCGGATGGCCGACCGCACCGGCTCGCTCACCCGGCAGTTCGACCGGACCTGCGACGTCCTGGAGGAGCTGGGCTACCTGGTCCCCGAGGCCGCCCCGCTGGTGCCGGCCGACACGACCGTCGTCCCCGCGGTGGACGACGTCCCCGTGGTGACCGACGAGGGCCGCCGCCTGGCCCGCATCTGGTCGGAGGCCGACCTGCTCGTGGCCGAGTGCCTGCGCTCGGGCGCCTGGCGCGGCCTGACCCCGGCCGAGCTCGCCGCCGTCGTCTCCACGCTGGTGTTCGAGGCCCGCCGGGAGACGCCGGTGCAGCCCGCCGTCCCCGCCGGCAAGGTGGCCGCCGCGATCGCCGAGATGCGCCGGATCCGTGTCCGGCTGGCCGACGTCGAGGCCGACCACGGGGTCCCGCACAGCCGGGACCTGGACCTCGGGTTCGCCTGGGCGGCCTACCGCTGGGCCGACGGGCAGGACCTGGACCGGGTGCTGGCCGGCGCCGAGCAGGCCGGCACCGAGCTGTCCGGCGGCGACTTCGTGCGCTGGGCGCGGCAGCTGCTCGACCTGCTCGACCAGCTGGCGAAGGTGGCCGACGACGCGGTGGCGGCGACCGCGCGGGCGGCGGTGACCCGGGTCCGCCGCGGGGTGGTGGCCGTCGCCGTCGACGGGTGACCGCCCGGGAACCCGGCCGGATGACCTGCGCGCTGCCTGCCCGCCTGCGGCACGGCAGTGGTGCACAATGCCCCCGCCCCGTTCCGTGGGGCCCTCCGCAGCGAATCGACCCCGACCGGGAGAGACGATGACCAACCCACCGCAGGGTGGCAACCAGCCGGGCCAGTACGGGCAGCCGGGCCAGCAGTACGGGCAGCCCCAGTACGGCCAGCCGGCGCCCGGCGGGTACGGCGGTCAGCAGGGCGGGCAGCCCGGCTACGGCCAGCAGCCCGGTCAGCCGCAGGGCCAGCCGTACGGCCAGCCCGGGCAGCAGTACGGCCAGCCCGGCTACGGCCAGGGTGGCCAGCCGGGCTACGGCCAGCAGGGCGGGCAGCCCGGCTACGGGCAGCAGGGCCAGTACGGGCAGGGCCAGTACGGCCAGCAGGGCCAGTACGGGCCGGGCTACGGGCAGCAGGGCCAGTACGGCCAGCCGCCGAAGAAGTCGAAGACGGGCCTGATCGTCGGCCTGGTCGTGCTCGGCCTGGTGATCGTCGCCGCGGCGATCATCCTGCCGCTGTTCGTGCTCGACAAGACGGTGCTCGACACCGCCGCGGTGCAGTCGGCGGTCAGCCAGCAGTACGGCGAGCAGTACGCGACGACGCTCAGCGACCTCAGCTGCCCCGACGACATGGAGGTCGAGGTCGGCGCCACCTACGAGTGCACGGGCACCGAGGAGGGGCAGGGCGACGTGACGATCACCCTCGAGATCACCAGCGACGACGGCGCCTACACCTGGAGCCCGTCCGGCGAGTGAGGCCCGGCCGGCCGGCGCGGCTCAGTCGAGCGCGTCGGCCGGCCAGCCCAGCGCCGCGCCCAGCCGGCGCAGCGACGACCCGATCCCGTGCGCCTCGGCCAGCGCGGCCAGCGCCGCCGGGTCCGCCGGGCGGCGGGGGAGGTCGCCCTCCACGGGCGGCAGGTCGATGTCCCGGGCCACCGCCACCACCACCGGCGCCGCGTCCAGGTACTCCGCGCCGGCGTGCAGCTTCTTCAGCACCGCGGCGGTCAGCGGCGGCTTCGGGACGACGGTGCGCGCCGCCGCGGCCCGGATGCCGGCGAGGTCGCCGAACTCGGTGATCAGCGCCGCCGCCGTCTTCGCCCCGATCCCGGCGACGCCGGGCAGGCCGTCGCTGGGGTCGCCCCGCAGGACGGCGAAGTCCGCGTAGGCGCGGCCCGGGATCGCGTACTTCGCCGCGACGGCGGCCTCGTCGACGACCTCGATGTCCATGATCCCGCGGGCGGTGTACAGCACCCGCACCCCGCGCGCGTCGTCGACCAGCTGGAACAGGTCCCGGTCGCCGGTGACGACGTCGACCGGGCCGCGCGCCCGGGTGGCCAGCGTGCCGATCACGTCGTCGGCCTCGTAGCCGGGGGCGCCCACCCGGGCCAGGCCGGCGGCCGCGAGGACCTCCACGAGCACCGGCACCTGCGGGCTCAGCTCGTCGGGCACCTCCTCGCCGCCGCCGGGGGAGAGCCGGTGCGCCTTGTACGACGGGAGCGCCTCGACGCGGAACGCCGGCCGCCAGTCGTCGTCCCAGCAGGCCACCCAGCGGTCCGGGCCGTGCGTGGTGATCAGCCGGGCGGTCATGTCCAGGAACCCGCGGACGGCGTTGACGGGGCGGCCGTCCGGGGAGGTCACGCTCGTCGGTACTCCGTAGAAGGCCCGGAAGTACAGGCTGGCCGCGTCCAGCAGCATCGTCGTCACGACCGGGCACGGTAACGGCCCGCGCCGACGGCGGGCGGAATCCGGGCGAGATCGGTAGTGCGCCGCCGATATCCTCCGGGGGTGACGGGTGACGCGGGGGCTCTGGTGACCATCGAGCGGGTGCACGCCGCGCGGGACGTGGCCGGGGAGGTGGGCCTGGACCTGCTGGTGGTGACGCCGGGGTCGGACCTGCGCTACCTCAGCGGCTACGACGCCCACGCGATGGAGCGGCTCACCGCCCTGGCCGTGCCGCGGCGCGGCGAACCCTTCCTGGTCGTGCCGCGGCTGGAGGCGCCCATGGTCGACGCCAGCCCGGCCGGCGCGCTGGGCCTCGACGTGCTCGCCTGGGACGAGACCGACGACGCGTTCGCCCTGCTGGCGCGGGCGGCGATCGACCGGCTCGGCGCCGCCCCGGTGCGCGTCGCCGTCGGGGCCCGCACCTGGGCCGAGCACGCGCTCGGCGTGCAGCGGGCGCTGCCGGGCTCTGCGCTGGAGCTGGCCGGGCCGGTGCTGGACCGGCTGCGGATGGTCAAGACGCCGGCCGAGGTCGAGGAGCTGGCCGCCGCCGGCGCCGCGATCGACCGGGTGCACGCCCGGATGGGCGAGTTCCTCCGGGTGGGGCGCACCGAGGCCGAGGCGGGCGCCGACATCGCCGCGGCGATCCTGGCCGAGGGGCACGTCGCCGTCGACTTCACCATCGTCGGCTCCGGGCCCAACGGCGCCAGCCCGCACCACGAGCTCTCCGGCCGCACCGTGCAGGCCGGCGACCTGGTCGTCGTCGACATCGGCGGCGAGCTGCCCAGCGGGTACCGCTCGGACTGCACCCGCACCTACGTGGTCGGCGGCGAGCCCGACGCGGAGACGGCGGAGTGGTACGCGGTGCTGCAGGAGGCCCAGCGGGCCGCCTGCGCCGCCGTCCGGCCCGGCATCGCGGCCGAGGAGGTGGACGCGGTCGCCCGCCGCGTCATCACCGAGGCCGGCTGGGGCGAGCACTTCATCCACCGCACCGGGCACGGCATCGGGCTCGACACCCACGAGGCGCCCTACATCGTGGCCGGCAACGAGCTGACCCTGGTGCCGGGGATGGCCTTCTCCGTCGAGCCGGGCATCTACCTCGCCGGGCGCTGCGGCGCGCGGATCGAGGACATCGTCGTCTGCACCGCCGACGGCGTCCGGTCGGTCAACTCCGGTCCCCGTGAACTCGTCCGACTCCCCGGCTGAGCCGGCCGACGTCGACCGGGCCCTGCTCGCCGCGCTGGCCCGCGACGGCCGCGCCAGCTACACCGACCTGGCGGAGCGGGTCGGGTTGTCGGTGTCGGCGGTGCACCAGCGGGTGCGGCGGCTGGAGCAGCGCGGGCTGATCACGGGGTACCGGGCGACCCTGGACGCGTCCGCGCTGGGGCTGGGCCTGACCGCGTTCGTCGCGATCACGCCCATCGACGTGGCCCGGGCGGAGGAGGCGCCGGGCAATCTGGCCCACCTCGCCGCGATCGAGGCCTGCCACTCGGTCGCGGGGGAGGAGAGCTACGTGCTCAAGGTCCGCGTCGCCTCGACCGAGGCGCTGGAGGACCTGCTCCGCGAGATCCGCTCGCAGGCCAACGTGAGCACGCGGACGACCGTGGTGCTGTCCACCGTGTTCGAGGACCGGCCCCCGATCTAGGGCCGCGGCGGTCCCGCCGGTCAGCGGGAGGCCATCGCCTCGCGCACCTGCCGCACCGACGGGTTCGTCAGGTACCGGCCCCCCACGAGCACGGTCGGGGAGATCTCGTGGCCACGCTCGTGGTGGGCGCGGACGGCCGCCGCCGCGTCCTCGTCGTCGCGGAAGCGCACCGCACGGTGCGGGATCCGCAGGAGGGTCAGCCGGCCGCGCAGCGCGGCCGAGTACGGGCAGCCCGGCGTGTAGTACACGATCGGGGTGTCGTCGGGCATGGGAAGCCTCCTGCCGAACGGCTGGGAGCGCCACGGTGCCTCCGGGACGATGCCTCCGGCAACGGCCCTTCGGCCCGCCGCCGAACGGGGCGCGGGCCGCGGTCGCGGCGCTAGCCTGCCGTCCGTGTCCAGGGGCTTCGCGGCGACCAACCGGCTGGCCAACCCGGTGCTGCGGCGGCTGCTGCGGTCCCCGCTGGGCGCCGGGCCTGGCCGGCGGCTGGCGGTGCTGCGCTACCGCGGACGGCGCACGGGCCGCCCGCACGAGGTCGTGGTCCAGTACGCGCGGGCCGAATCGGCCGTGTGGGTGCTCGTCGGCGCGGCGGAGCGCAAGACCTGGTGGCGCAACCTCACCGAGCCGGCCGAGGTGGAGCTGTGGCTGGGCGGGGAGCACCGCCGGGCGCGCGCCGGGGTGGTCGCCGGCGACACGGACCCGCAGGCGTGCGCGGCCGGCCTGGCCGTCTACCGCCGGGTGCTGCCCTCGGCGCCGGCGGACCCGGCCGGCGTGGTGATGGTGCGGGCCGACGTCGTCCCCTGACGCCGTGTCCCGCTGGACAGGCCCTCGAACGTGTGTTCGCATGTGTCCGTGCGGTGGGACGCCCAGCGGCTAGACCTCGAGGAGCCGACGACGCTGCCCGGCATGCCCTCGATCCGCGGCCTGCTGCGCAGCGTGCAGGCCGCGGAGTTCCCCGGGCTGACGTTCCACGAGGTGCGCGCCCGGTCGGCGCTCAACGCCGTCCCGGCCGACTCGGCGATGCCGTTCCGGCACACGATCAACCCGTACCGCGGCTGCAGCCATGCCTGTGCCTACTGCCTGGCTGGGGACACGCTGGTGCTCATGGCAGACGGGCGCCAGAAGCCCATCGCGGACCTCAGGATCGGGGACCGGATCGTGGGCACGGAGCGGCGCGGCACCTACCGGCACTACGTCACCACAGAGGTGCTCGCGCACTGGTCCACGGTCAAGCCGGGCCATCGGATCACCCTGGCGGACGGGACGGAGATCGTCGCGAGCGGCGACCACCGCTTCCTGAGCGGCCGCGGGTGGAAGCACGTCACCGGAGCGATGGGCGGATCCGCCCAGCGCCCGCACCTGACGACGAACGACGAGTTGCTCGGCTTCGGCCGGTCGGCGGACCCGGTGGCGGCCGGTGCGGACTACCGACGGGGGTACCTCACCGGGATGATCCGGGGCGACGCGCACCTGAAGGTGTACCGCTACAGCAGGCCGGGGCGCCGCCACGCGGACCAGTACCGCTTCCGGCTCGCTCTCGCGGACGTCGAGGGACTCGACCGGACCCGTGAGTACCTGGCACAGGTCGGCATCCGCACGGACACGTTCGTCTTCTCCGCCGCCTCGGAGACCCGACGGGCGATGACCGCGATCCGGACGTCGGCCGCGGCCTCGGTCACCGCCATCCAGGAGCTCGTCGAGTGGCCGGGTGCGCCGTCGCCGGCCTGGCAGCGAGGCTTCCTGGCCGGGATCTTCGACGCGGAGGGCAGCCGGAGCGGGCACGTGCTGCGGATCTGCAACACCGACACCGCCATGCTGGCCCACACCCAGGCCGCCCTGGCCGCGCTCGGTTTCGACTGCGTGCTGGAGGACCGCCGGCTACCCAACGGGGTCAAGAACGTGCGCGTCCGCGGCGGGCTGCGGGAGCACCTCCGCTTCCTCCACGCGGTCGACCCCGCGATCCGGCGCACGTGCGGTGTCGAGGGGATCGCGGTCAAGAGCGACGCCGACCTCCGTGTGGTGGGCATCGAACCGCTCGGTCTCGAGCTGCCGATGTTCGACATCACGACGGGGACCGGCGACTTCGTCGCCAACGGGGTGATCAGTCACAACTGCTTCGCCCGCGGCTCGCACGAGTGGCTCGGGTTCGACAGCGGGCGCGACTTCGACACGCAGGTCGTCGTCAAGACCAACCTCGTCGACGTCCTGCGCAAGGAGCTGTCGCGGCCCTCGTGGCGGCGCGAGCACGTCGCGCTGGGCACCAACACCGACCCGTACCAGCGGGCCGAGGGCCGGTACCGGCTGATGCCCGGGGTGATCGGCGCGCTGGCCGGCTCCGGCACGCCGTTCTCGATCCTCACCAAGGGCACGCTGCTGCGCCGCGACGTCCGGCAGCTGGCCGCGGCCGCGCGGGACGTGCCGGTCGGCCTGGGCGTCTCCATGGCCATCTGGGACGAGGAGCTGCACGCCGCGCTCGAGCCCGGCGTGCCCTCCCCGCGGGCCCGGCTCGACCTGGTCCGCGCGCTGGCCGACGCGGGGCTGCCGTGCGGGGTGTTCCTCGCGCCGGTGCTGCCGGGGCTGACCGACCGGCTGGCCGACCTGGACGCCGCGATCGGCGCGATCGCCGCCGCCGGCGCCACGGGTGTGACCGTGGTGCCGCTGCACCTGCGCCCCGGCGCGCGGGAGTGGTTCACGGCCTGGCTGGCCCGCGAGCACCCGCAGCTGGTGCCGCGCTACCGGCAGCTGTACGGCCGCGGCGCGTACGTGCCGGCCGAGTACCGCCGCTGGCTGGCCGGCCGGGTCGGCCCGCTGCTCGCCGCGCACGGGCTGGACCGGCAGGCCGGGGGAGCGGCGCGCGGGATCGGCGTCCCCGACGACGACGAGGCGTCCTTCCCGGCCGGCAGCCTCCCCGAGCGGCGCGAGGACCCCGCGGCCGCTCTGCCCGGCGCCGCCGCCGGGCCGACCGACCGGCCGGCGGCGGCGCCGGAGCAGCTGTCGCTGCTGTGATCAGCCGGCCCGGCGGGCCTCGCGGGCCACGGCACGCTCGGCCCGCACCACGCCGCGGCTGCTGACCGGGGGCGCCCCGGCGGCCAGCGCGAGGCGCCGGTAGGAGTCGTAGGACAGCTCCCGGTAGGCCTCCGCCAGCGCCGCGGCCCGGTCCCGCCCGCGCGGGGCCGCGGTCGCCCGCAGGTGGTGGCCGGTGCCGACGGCGTGCTTGGTGAACGTCACCTGCAGCGCCTGGTTGGACAGCCGGCCCCCGATCCGCGAGTCCAGGCCGGGCCCGCGCCGCAGCGCCGGCAGCACCCAGGGGCTGGACGCCAGGGCCGGGAAGCGGCCGCGCACGGTCTCCCAGGCGTGCCAGGCCGTCGTGGCCCCCGGCACCGACCACTCGCCGTCGTCGGTCCGCACCACCAGCCGGCCCGCGGACGGGGAGACCTGCTCGCGGCGCAGCGACCGGAACTGCCCCACGGCCGCCGGCCAGCCCAGCGCCAGCGCGCACCAGACGACGGCGCGCAGGTGCTCCGGGTCCTCGCTGCGGATCTCGGTCAGCGGCCGCAGGTCCAGCGTCGGGGGATCGGGCTCCGGCGTCTTGGGCACGGGCAGCGCGACGCCGCCGTACCGGGCGACCTTGCTGTACAGCGTCACCGTCGCCGGCCGCCAGCCGCGGGCCACCGCCACCGGTTCCAGCCCGTCCTCGGCGAGGTCGTCGGGGCCCAGCCCCAGCTCCAGGGCGGCGTCGACCAGCCGCCGCCACTGCGGTTCGTACCCCTCGGGCGCCGTCAGCCGCCGCCAGGCCCGCTCGGGCGGTGGCGCCGGCATCTCGGGCAGGGGGAGCTGCCACTCACGAGCCATTGCGGAAGTCTACCGTTATCCCCAACAACATCGCACGATTTTCCCGGCAGGGACCGCCGTTGACAGGTACGGCGCCTCCGGCGCCGGTGCACCGATCGGGCGACCCCGGCATGGCCCGGCGCCCGGCTGGGGACGATGGGCGCGTGCGGACCCTGGGCGTCGAGGAGGAACTGCTGGTCGTGGACCCGTCGGGGGTCCCGGTCCCGCTCGGACCGCAGGCGCTGGAGGCCGCCGCCCGGTGGGGCGAAGCCGAGACGGTCGGTGAGCACGACCGGGAGACCCGCGGCGAGGGCGGGGGAGGGGACGACGGGGGCGACGACCCCGTCGGCCACCTGGTCCCCGAGCTGAAGGCCCAGCAGATCGAGCTGGGCACCCGGGTGTGCCGCGATCTGGCGGGTGTCACCGAGGAGCTGCGGCACTGGCGGGGGCGGGCCGACGCCGCCGCGCGGGCCGTCGGCGCCCGGGTCGCGGCCCTGGCCAGCTCGCCGGTGCGGGTCGAGCCGGTCACCACGCCGGGGGAGCGGTACGCCGACATGACCGAGACCTTCGGGCTGACCGCGCTCGAGCAGCTCACCTGCGGCTGCCACGTGCACGTCTCGGTCGCCGACCGGGAGGAGGGCGTCGCCGTCCTCAACCGCATCCGGGTCTGGCTGCCGGTGCTCACCGCGCTGACCAGCAACTCGCCGTTCTGGCTGGGCCGCGACAGCGGCTACGCCAGCTTCCGCTCGCAGGCCTGGAACCGGTGGCCCTCGTCGGGGCCGACGGAGCTGTTCGCCGACGCCGCGGACTACGACCGGGTGGTGGCCGGCCTGGTCGCGACCCGGACGATCGTCGACGCGGGGATGGTCTACTTCGACGCCCGCCTGTCCGAGACCTGGCCCACCGTCGAGGTGCGCACCGCCGACGTCGCCCTGCGCGTGGAGGACGCCGTCACCCACGCCGGGCTGGTCCGCGGCCTGGTGGAGACCGCGGCGCGGGAGTGGCGGGACGGGGTACCGGCTCCGCAGGTGCGCACGGAGCTCGTCCGGGTGGCCGGGTGGCGCGCGGCCCGCTCGGGGCTGGGCGGTGAGCTGGTGTCCCCGCTGGACGGCCGCCCGGCCCCCGCGGCCGACGTCGTCGCCGCGCTGCTGGAGCACGTGCGCCCCGCGCTCGCCGACACGGGGGACGAGGAACGGGTCGCCGCGGGCGTCGCGGCGGTCCTCGACCGCGGCACCGGCGCCGCCCGGCAGCGCGCCGTGTACCGGGAGACCGGCGACCTCGCCGCCGTCGTCCGGGCCGCGGTCGAGGTCACGACCGCGGACTGACCGGTCCCAGGCGGCGTCCGGTCAGCCCGGTTAGGGTCCGGCACATGCAGATCGCTCGCTGGCGCGACGTCGTCCGGCCCGACCTGTACGGGTCGCACCCGGATCGGCGCGACCGGCCGTACCGGTTCGTCGTCCGCCTCGCGCTGGTCGTCTTCCGGCTGTTCGGCTTCCGCTTCGACGTCCGCGGCGCCGAGCACGTGCCGGCCTCCGGCGGAGCGATCATCTGCAGCAACCACGTCAGCTACCTGGACTTCACCTTCCTCGGCCTCGGCGCGCTCCCGGCCGGGCGGCTGGTGCGGTTCATGGCCAAGGCGTCGGTGTTCGGGCACTGGTTCGCCGGGCCGTTCATGCGGGCGATGGGCCACATCCCGGTGGACCGCCGGGCCGGGGCCGCCGCGTTCGAGGCGGCGGTGCGGGCGCTCAAGGACGGCGAGGTGGTCGGGATCTTCCCCGAGGCCACCATCAGCAGCAGCTTCACGGTCAAGGAGCTCAAGGCCGGCGCCGCGCGGATGGCGATCGACGCCGGCGTGCCGATCGTCCCGGCCGCGGTGTGGGGCGGGCAGCGGATCACCACCAAGCACCACAAGCCCCAGCTGCGCCGCGGCGTCGCGGTCACCGTCCTGCTCGGCGAGCCGATCCTGCCGGCGCCGGGCGAGGCGGTCGACGCGCTGCTGGCCCGCACCCGCGCGGCGATGGAGCAGCTGCTGGACCGCGCGCAGCGCGAGTACCCGCAGCAGCCGGCCGGCCCCGAGGACCTGTGGTGGCAGCCGGCCCACCTGGGCGGCAGGGCGCCGACGCCGGAGGAGGCGAAGGCGCTCGACCTCGCCGACTACACCGGCACGCGGAAGAAGGTGCGGCCGCCGCACCCGCTCGCGCGGCTGCGCCGGCTGGTGCGCCGGCGCTGAGCGCTCACTCGACCACGACCGGCGCCATCAGCCGGAAGGCGTCCAGCTCGACGTCGTACCACCGGCGCAGCCGGCCCAGCGGCGTCATGCCCAGCCGCCGGCACACGGCCACGGACGCGTCGTTCCCGGGCCGGACGACGGCGTAGACCTCCGGCACCCCGGCCCGGAACGCCCGCCCGATCACGGCGCCGGCCGCCTCCGTGGCGTACCCGTGCCCCCACGAGTCGGGGTGCAGGTGCCAGCCGACCTCCACCTCACCCACCCCGTCGGGCAGCGGCTTGAGCAGCACCGTGCCGGCGATCCCCGCTGGCCGGCCCGTCTCGATCGCCCAGCAGCCGTACCGCGGGTCGGCGTCGCTCACCCGGTGCCAGCGGGCGACGAGCTCGACCGGGGTGACCGACGGCCCGCCGCCCAGCCAGCGGGTCACCTCCGGGCGGGCGTAGAGGTCGGTCAGCCGGGCGAGGTCGTCGCGCCGGGTGGTCCACGGCCGCACCCGGAGCCGCTCGGTGCACGGCAGCGGCTCGGGAGACGTCATCCCCGATGCCTACCGGCAGGGGTCCTCGGCGGCCACCCGGACCGGGCGGTCATGCTCGTCGGCATGAGCCTCCTGCTGACCGACGTGACCGTCGGCGACCGGCCGGGCCGTGCGGTGCACGTCGTCGACGGCCGGATCGCCTGGCTGGGCGCCGCCGCCGACGCCCCGCGGGCCGCTCGGACGGTCACGGAGGAGGGGGCGCTGCTGACCCCGGCGTTCGTCGACGCCCACGTGCACGCCACGGCCACCGGGCTGGCGCTGACCGGTCTCGACCTCCACGGGAGGTCGAGCCTCGCCGAGGCGGTGGCGTCCGTGGCGGAGCACGTGCGGCGCAGCGCGGACGGCGTCGTGCTCGGCACCGGCTGGGACGAGACCGGCTGGCCCGAGGGCCGCGCCCTCACCCGGGCCGACCTCGACGCGGTCGCCGGCGGCCGGCCGGTCTACCTGGCCCGCGTCGACGTGCACTCGGCCACCGTCTCCACCGCGCTGCTGGACCTGGTCCCCGGCATCGCCGGGCTGCCGGGCTTCGGCGCGGACGGGCGGCTGCGGCTCGACGCGCACCACGCCGCCCGGCAGGCCGCCTTCGGCGCCGTGACCGCCGCGCAGCGGCGGGCGGCCCAGCGGGCGACGCTGGCGGCCGCGGCGGCCCTGGGCATCGGCAGCCTGCACGAGATGGCCGGCCCCGAGGTGTCCAGCGCCGAGGACCTCGCCGACCTGCTCACGCTGGCCCGGGAGGACGCCGGCCCGCGGGTGCTCGGCTACTGGGGCGAGCTGTCCGAGCGCGGCGGCCTCGCGCCGGTGGCGGAGCTGGGGCTGGCCGGCGCGGGGGGCGACCTGTTCTGCGACGGCGCGTTCGGCTCGCACACCGCGGCGCTCGGCGCGCCCTACACCGACCGGCCGGACACCGCCGGGGCGCTGCGGTTCGAGACCGCGTCGCTGGTCGAGCACGTCCGCGCCTGCACCCTGGCCGGCGTGCAGGCCGGGTTCCACTGCATCGGGGACGCCGCCGTGGGCCAGGTGCTCGACGCGATCGGCGTGGTCGTCGAGGAACTGGGCGCCGCCGCCGTCCGCGCCTGCCGGCACCGCCTCGAGCACGTGGAGATGGCCGACCCCGCGGTGGTGGAGCGGATGCGCGCCTGGGACGTCGTGGCCAGCGTGCAGCCGGCCTTCGACGCGGCCTGGGGCGGGCCGGCGGGCATGTACGCCGAGCGGCTCGGGCCCGAGCGGGCGCTGGCCTGCAACCCGTTCGCCGACCTGGCCGACGCCGGGGTGGTCCTCGCGCTGGGCAGCGACGCGCCGGTGACCCCGCTGGACCCGTGGGGCGGTGTGCACGCGGCGGTCGACCACCGCACCCCCGGCTCCGGGCTGCGCCCGTTCGACGCGTTCGATGCCGCCACCCACGGCGGCTGGTACGCCGTCCGCGCCGAGCACCCCGGAGGGCCGCTGGCCGTCGGCGCCCCCGCCGACCTGGCGCTCTGGGCGACCGACGCCACCCTGTCGCGGGTGCTCACCGACCGGGTGCGGCCGTCCTGCCGGGGGCTCGTCGTCGCGGGGGAGCCGCTGCCGGCGGCTCAGCCCCGGTAACGATCCCGTCACGGTCCGACACGGGAAGCTCCCAGCAGCCCGCGGACCCTGTGCGCCTTCCTACAGTCCCTGCAGTTCCGTCCCGAGGCACCGCTCGTGCTCCTCGCCGACGGCGCGCACCCTCCCGGTCGCGCGGGCCCGTCCCGCGCCCAGCCGGGCCGACGGAGGAGGCGTGCCCGGCCGGCGGGGATCGCGGACCGGCTCCCCGGCGAGGACCGGCACGGCCCCGCACGACCCGGACAACGACCCGACGACCGCACCCCGCGGCCGGCCGGATCGGCCCCGGGGTGCGCGCGCCGCCCGCCCGTCCCGCCGGCGCACCCGGGACGGCGGGCCACGACGGCGGCGGTCGCCCGGCGCGGAGTGGGATGCTGGCCCCGGACCGCGGGAACCCCCGCCGGTCCGGGCCGGCGCCCCCGCCGGCGCCCACCGCCCGGATCCCCGGGCCCAGCACCCCCGGAGGCGACGGTGTCGGCAACCGCGACCGGCACCGTGGCGACCCCCGCCGGACGGTCCGAAGGCTCGCCTCCGCGCGGACGGGCCCGCCGGTGGCCGTGGCGCACCGCGCTGGCCGCCGCGGGTGGGCTGGCGCTGCTGCTCGCGTTCCCCGGCTACTCGCTGCACGGCCTCGCCGTCCTCGGCCCGATGGCGCTGGCGCTCGCCGTGCGCGGGGAGCGCGCCCGGTCCGGGGCCTGGCTCGGGCTGGTGTTCGGCCTGGCCTTCCTCGCGCCGCTGCTGTCGTGGACCGGCACCTACGTCGGCGCGTTCCCGTGGCTGGCGCTCGCCGTCTTCCAGGCCACCTACCTGGCGCTGCTCGGCGCCGCGACGGCGGTGGTCTCCGGCCTGCGGTTCTGGCCGCTGTGGACCGCGGCGCTGTGGGTCGCCGACGAGGCGCTGCGCGGCCGCTGGTTCCTCGGCGGCTTCCCCTGGGGGCGGCTGGGGCTGAGCCAGACCGACGGGCCGTTCCTGTCCCTGGCGGCCTACGGCGGGGTGCCGCTGGTCGGCTTCGCCGTCGCGCTCACCGGGACGCTGCTCGCCGCCGCCGTGCTCGCGCTGACCCGGGCCTGGCGCGCCTCCGCCGCCGGGGCGGCCGCGGGGGAGCGGCCGGCCGCGCTGCGGGCTGGGGTGCTCGCCGTCGCCGGGGTGCTGGCCGTCCCGCTGACCGGCGCGGTGGCCTGGCTCCCGCTGGCCGGCCCGTCGCTGACCGAGGGCGGCCCGACCCGGACCGTGGCGGTGATCCAGGGCAACGTGCCGCGGGCGGGCCTGGACTTCAACGCCCAGCGGCGCGCGGTGCTGGACAACCACGTCGCGCAGACCCTGGAGCTCGCCGCGGCCGTGGAGCGGGGCGACGAGCCGCAGCCGGACCTGGTCGTGTGGCCGGAGAACAGCTCCGACATCGACCCCTACACCAACGCCGACGCCGCCCGCGCCATCAGCCGGGCCGCGGAGGCCATCGACGCGCCCGTCCTGGTCGGCGCGGTGGTGGACGGGCCCGGCCGCTACCTGAGCAACACGGCGATCGTGTGGGACCCGGAGACCGGTCCGGGGGAGACCTACGTCAAGCGGCACCCGGTGCCCCTGGCCGAGTACGTGCCCGCCCGGTCGTTCTTCCGGTTCTTCACCGACAAGGTCGACCTCGTGCGCCGCGACTTCCGCGCCGGCGACGAGGTCGGCGTGCTGGACATGGCCGGCGCGCGGATCGGCGACGTCATCTGCTTCGAGGTCGTCTACGACGGGCTGGTCCACGACACCGTCGAGGCCGGCGCGGGGATGCTCGTCGTCCAGACCAACAACGCCACCTTCGGGTTCACCGACGAGAGCGAGCAGCAGCTGGCCGCCAGCCGGCTGCGGGCGGTGGAGTACGGCCGCACCGTCGTGGTCTCGGCCACCAGCGGGATCTCCGCGATCGTCGCGCCCGACGGGTCGCTGGTGCGCCGCTCGCAGCTGTTCACCCCGGCGACCTTCGTCGAGGACATCGCCCAGCGGGACTCGGCGACCGTTGCCGAGCGCCTGGGCGCGGGGCCGGAGTGGGTGCTGACCGCGCTGGGCGTGGGCGCCTTCCTCGCGGTGGCCGTCCCGGGCGTCGCGCGGCGCCGCCGCGCCCGGCGCTCCTGACGCCCAGGAGCATCTCGGGCCGCTCGCGCGTTGCACCTCATGCGGGCCCTCGGAGGTCCGCACCGAGGAGGAGTGTCGTGGGTCGTCGTGTGCGCACCGCGGCCGGCGTGCTGGCGCTGGTCGAGGTCGTCGTCTTCGTGCTCGTCGCCAACTGGATCGGCCTGGGGGCCACGATCCTGCTGACGCTGGCGACCAGCGCGCTGGGTCTGCTGCTGCTGGGCCGGCAGGGCACCCGCGCCCTGGCCGAGCTGCGGGAGCGGGCCGAGGAGCGCCGTCCGGCCGGCCGCGCGCTGGGGGACGCCGGGCTGGTCGCCGTCGGCGGCCTGCTCATGCTGCTGCCCGGGTTCCTGGGCGACCTGGTGGGGCTGCTCTGCCTGCTGCCGCCCACCCGGCCGCTGGTGCGGGGCCTGCTCGGCCGGCTGTTCGTGTCGCGGCTGCCGGCGCACCTGCGGGGCCCGGTGCACGTCCGCAGCGCCCGCGCCGAGAGCGTGCCCGGCCCGGCCTGGGGCCCGGCCGAGCGCCGCCAGCGGCCGCTGGTCATCGAGGGCGAGGTGCTGCGGGAGGACCCGCAGCGCTGACGCCGTCCGGTCCGCCGGGAGACTGGCAGGGCCAAGACGCGGAACGGCCCCGGTGGGGATCCCACCGGGGCCGTTCCTGCGTACGGGGTGCGCTCAGCTGGCGCGGGTGCGGCGCCCACGGAGCACCTCGAGGCGCTCGGCGAGCACCTCCTCGAGGTCCTCGACGGAGCGGCGCTCGAGCAGCATGTCCCAGTGGGTCCGCGGCGGCTTGACCTTCTTGGGGGCCGGCTCGGCGCCACCGACCAGCTTCGCGGCGGAGCCGTCGAACTTGCACTCCCAGGTCTCGGGGACCTCGGCGTCGTCCGCGAAGGGGACGGAGAACAGGTGGCCGGAGGCGCACTTGTACTCGACGTACTGACGCTCGATCGGCGCGGTGTTCCGCTCGGTCTCGTAGCTCACGCTGCCCAGTCGGCTGCCCCGCAGGGAACGCTCGCCCATGGCACACCGTCCTCTCGTGCTGGTGGTGTCGGTCTGACTCGGTCCGTCGCAGCCAGGGCTGTACCCACTGGACGGGGGAGTCGAAAGGACCAACGACAGAACTCTTGATGAGATTCCGCGTCGTCGGCCGTTAATCATCGCATGGAGTGACCCGGCGGGCACCGGCGGCCCCTCGGACGGGGGATCAGGGGAGGGCGAGCTGCCCGGGACCGGCCGCCGTCGGCCCCAGCTGGCCCAGCACGTGGTGCCGCCGGCACAGCACCTGGTAGTGCACGTCGGCCTCGCTGGTGGGCTCGCCCGGGGCCGGCGTGGGGGCGGTGTCGGCGACGACGACGGTCGCGCCGTGCCGGACCATCGCGCCGTCGACGACGCGGGCGTTGAGCAGCCCCGGCAGTCCGCACCAGCACAGCACCTCGACCTGCACCCGCTGCACGTCGTCGGCGACCTCTAGCAGCCGCTGGGTGCCCGGGAACAGCCGGGTGCGGAAGTCGGTGGTCAGGCCGAACGCCCAGACGTCGACGTGCGACTCGTCCACGAGCTCGGCCAGCTGGTCGACCTGCGCCGGCGTGAGGAACTGGGCCTCGTCGACGATCAGGTAGTCCACCCGCCGGCCGTCGGCCCAGTGGCTGCGCACCAGCAACCGCAGGTCGGTCCCCGCGTCGACCTCGACGGCGTCGCGGGTCAGCCCGACGCGGGAGCTGATCCGCGGCCGGCCCGACCGGTCGCCCTGGGTCAGCAGCAGCCCCGACCGGCCCTGCCGGGCCTGGTTGTGGTCGACCTGCAGCGCCAGCGTGGACTTCCCGCAGTCCATGGGGCCGTGGAAGAACCGCAGGTGCGCCGGCGCCGGGTGGCTGCGCCGGTTGCCCGCGGCCGGGACGGCGGTGGGCCGCTGCCGGCGGCGCGGGTCGGGGTCGGGCACGGTCATCGCGACCGCGTCGTCGGTGGGGCTCACAGCCGCTCCGGTGGGGTGTTGCCCGCGGCCAGGACGGCGCGGCGCATCGGCAGGAGGGCCAGCAGCGCGAAGCCGGCCACGAAGAAGACCACGAGGCTCACGATGGCGTACCGGTAGGAGTCGGTGAGCTGGTAGGTCAGCCCGAACGCCAGGGGCCCCAGCCAGCTCGTGCCGCGGTCGGAGATCTCGTAGAAGCCGAAGTACTCCGCCTCCCGGCCGGCGGGGATCAGCTGGCTGAACAGCGACCGGGACAGCGCCTGCGTGCCGCCCTGGACCAGCCCGATGACCGCGGCCAGCGCGTAGAACTGCGCGACCGCTCCGGTCTGCAGCCGGAAGGCGGCGAGCAGCACGCCGATCCAGGCCACCAGCGCCCCCAGGACGACGCGCTTGGCGCCGTACCGGGCGGCGAGCCGGCCCAGGCCGAGCGCGCCGGCGATCGCCACCACCTGCACCATGAGGATCGCGCCGGTGAGCACGTCCTGGCCGAGGTCGAGCTCCTCGCTGGCGTAGGTGGCCGACAGCGAGATCACGGTCTGCACACCGTCGTTGAACAGCAGGTAGGCGCCGAGGAACCACAGGGTCAGCGGGAACGCCCGCAGGCCGCGCAGCGTGGCGGCGAGCTGGCGGAAGCCGCCGCCCGCGCCGGCGGCGCCCGTGCGGACCTCGGCGCGGACCGGGCGGTTGCGCAGCCGGGTCACCGCGAACAGGGCGAACGTGCCCCACCACAGCCCGGCGCTGGCCAGGCAGATGCGGACCGCCTCGCCCTCGGTGAGCCCGAGCGACTCCGCGCTGAGGAACAGCCCCAGGTGGACGGCGAGCAGCAGCGCCCCGCCGACGTACCCGACCGCCCACCCGCGGCTGGAGACGGCGTCCCGCTCGTCGGGCCCGCCGAGGTCGGGCAGCCAGGAGTAGTAGACGACCGTCGCCGCGCCGAAGCTGATGTTGGCGACGACGAACAGCACCCCGCCCAGCAGCCACCGCCCGTCGGCGACGAAGAACAGCCCGGTGGTGGCCAGCGCCCCGAGCAGCGCGAACCCGCCGAGCAGCTCCTTCTTGCGGCCGGTGCGGTCGGCGACGGCCCCGGTCAGCGGCAGCACCAGGACCTGCAGCAGCACCGACGCCGACAGCACGTAGGAGAACCAGCTGCCGGTGGGGACGGTCAGGCCGAGCAGCCGCAGGTCGCCGTCCTCGCCGACCGCCTCGTCGGCGATCTCCTTGAGGTAGGGCCCGAGGAAGACGGTCGTCACCGAGGTGTTGAAGACCGACATCGCCCAGTCGTAGGAGTACCAGCCGACGCGCTCGCGCCGCAGCGCCGGGTCGACCCCCGGGCCGGCGGCCGCGGGGGCGCTCACGGGGCGGTGCCCACGGGACGCCTGCTCACGGGATGTCGTCCGGGACGACGCCTCCCGGGAAGGCGGCGACGGCGGTCGTGGGCCGGGTGGGGTCGACGAAGGCCGGCCGGTCGGGCTCGGCCGCGCGGAGCGGCACCAGGCCGCGGGTGATGGCCGCGGCGATCCGGTAGCGGGCCCGGTTCGCGTCCCCGGTCCGGCCCATCCGCAGGTCGTCCAGCTTCACCGGCGGCCCGACGTGCACCCGCAGCGCGGGCCGGCGCACGGCCGCGCGGGCGAGGGTGCGCAGCTTGCCCCAGTTGTTGGCGTACTGCAGGACCTCGTGCGCGCCCCACTGGCTGACGGGGATCACCGGGACGCCCATGCCCAGCGCCATGCGGGCCATGCCGGTGCGCCCGCGCTCCGGCCAGCCGTCGGCAGCCAGGCCGACCCGGCCCTCGGGATAGGCCACGACGTGTCCGCCGTGCACCAGGGCGACCTCGGTGACCCGGACGGCGTGCCGGGCCAGCTCGGTGCCGCGCTCCACCCGGATGGCGCCGGTCCGCTCGAGCAGCGGCCCGGCCACCGGCGCGCGGAGGATGCCGCCGGTGGCCATGATCCGCGGCGTCACACCGATGCGGTGCAGCGCGACGGCGATGACGAAGGGGTCGAAGTCGCCGATGTGGTTGGCGGCCAGCAGCAGCGGCCCGCCGCGCAGCTCGTCGGGGACGCCGCCGGTGACCTCCACCCGCCCGAAGAGGCTCACCAGCCAGGAGAACCGGCGCAGCACGAACCGCCAGAACCACCACGGCGGGGCCGCGGCGATCGCGAGCTCCCGGGCGAACCAGTCGGGGTCGTCGGGCTTGAGCACCGCCTGCAGGTGGTCCGGCAGCGGCGGGGTCTCCGGCCGCCAGTCGCGCAGGCTCACGGCGCCACCCACTGCCCGCGGCGCTGCAGCACGTCGCGCAGCATCGCCGGTCGGTCGGTCATGATGCCGTCCACGCCGAGGTCGAGCATGGCGTCGGCCTCGTCCTCGGTGTCCACGGTCCAGACGTGCACCTGCAGGCCCCGGTCGTGCGCCGCCGCGATGAACCGCTCGTCGACCAGCGCGCGGCCGCCCAGCCGCAGCGGCACCTGCGCGCAGCCGGCGTCGATGCGCACCAGGCCGGCCGCCCGCGGCGAGTAGGAGGACAGCCGCAGCGCGGCCACCCCGCGCGGCCCCAGCGACGTGCACACCGACGGCCCGAACAGCCGCCGCGCGGCGGCGATGCGGGCGTCGGAGAAGGAACCCAGGCAGATCCGGTCGGTCATCCGCATCCGGCGGACCAGCCGCACCAGCGGGGCCAGGACCCCGGCGGCCTTGATGTCGAGGTTGAAACGCACGTCGGGCCAGGCGTCCAGCAGGTCCTCCAGCCGCAGGATCGGGTCGCGGCCCCCGATGAGCGCCGAGGAGACCTCCGACCAGGGCAGCTGGTCCAGCCGCCCGCTGCGGTCGGTGACGCGGTCCAGCGTGGGGTCGTGGAAGACCACCAGGACGCCGTCCGCGGTCACCTGCACGTCCGTCTCCAGGTACCGGTAGCCCAGGTCCACGCACGCCTGGAACGCCGGCATGGTGTTCTCCACGTGCTCGATCGCCCCGCCCCGGTGGGCCATCGCCAGCGGTGTCGGCGCGTCCAGGAACGCGAAACGGGCCGGGGACACGAGCGACACGCTAGCGGCGGGCGCGGACACGCTGGTCAGGCCCTCGGCAGGGGTGAGTCCGGCGCCCGGCGCGGGGGCGGGCACGGGGACGGCCGGTGTGTCGGGCGTGTCCCCGGAACCTGTCGTCCGCGGCGATTACGGTGCCTCCCGTGGCAGAGCAGCAGGGGTCCGCCGTCGTCCTGGACGACGGGGACCAGCGCCCCGGCGGGCGCCGGGGGAGCGGGGCGGAGCGGCGGTGCGGCTGGTGCCGCCGGGTGCTGCCGCAGCAGGGGTCGGTCGGCCGTCCGCGGCTGTACTGCGGTCAGGCCTGCCGCCAGCGGGCCTACGAGCAGCGCACCGCCACCGCCAAGGCGGGCCTGTCCGGCGACGTCGTCCTGGTGACCCGCTCGGAGCTCGACGGGCTGCAGGACCGGCTGTACCAGCTCCGCTGCGCGCTCGAGGACGTGCAGACGCTGCTGACCGAGCGGCCGACGAAGGCCGAGCTGGAGCGCTCGCTCGCCGAGCTGCTGCGCTCGACCGGCCGCCTCGACCGGCTCTGGGTCTCCGAGCGCTCCAACTGACGCGCGGTCAGTCCGGGTCCTGGTTGTCCTCGCCCTCCTCGACCTCGCGCTCGGGGTCGGAGTAGTTCGGGCCGGGCCCGGGGCCCTGGTTGACCTCGTCGTCGGTCGTCCCGTCGTCGCGGTTGTCGCTCGAGGAACCGCCGGACGGGTCGGCGCAGGCGGTCAGGGTGGCGCTCCCGCCGAACAGCGCGAGGGCGGTCAGGACGGCGGCGACGGGTCGGCGGAGGTGCATACCCCGACCCTAGAGAGATCGGCGCCGAGCCGCCCGTCGGGTCCACCGATGCCGGCGTCATTGCGTCACAGTGACGGAACTCGGGTGGTGTGGCCGGGTGCCGGGGAAGTGGTCCGCGAGGCGACCGGCGGCTGTTTGGTCGGCCGGGTGGGCCTGGACGCGGTGGGCCGGGGTGGCCGAGCGGGGTCGGCGGATCACGATCGACTCAGAGAGAGTCGTGGCCGGGTGAGGCGCCCGAAGCCCAGTGGTCGCAGAGCCTCCACGACGTCGCACCCAAGGGTCGCCGGCGTGGACGTCGCTGCATCGGTCGGCGCGGTGTCTGTCGATTCGCGGCGGTTGGCTTGCGTCGAGGTGGTTGGCCGCGTCGGACGGACATTCGACGGACGGGGGTCCTCGAGGACCCGGAAGCCGGGCGAGACGGGCGTCGTCGCCCCTTCTGGAGCTCATCCGGCTATCGCCGATAATGCACATTATGTCAAGTAGTGCAGAGCTCCGCGGGACTGACGGCCTCCTCCGGCACTGACGGACCGCATCGAGGGCGACGTGGAACCGGCCGGTGCCGACGCCGACCACAACCCCCCGCGGGTCCTCTGCCATTGCCCCGTCCCGGTGGGCACTGACCATCCTCTGCCATTGCCCCGTCCCGGTGGGCACTGACCGAGGAACATGGACGGAACTCGGCGCCCCCGACGGCCCGGCGGCCGAGGCCGTCGGATCCCGCGGCCGGGTGCACGCCGCTCCGGGGCCTCACGACGGGACCGCTGACGGGACGCGGCCGGTGCGCTCGCGGACGGCGGGGCGTCGCCCCTGTCCCCTCCCACTTCAACGTATAGCGCAGCGGGGGGCTTGCGGCAAGACCCCGTCCATGCCGGACACTCGCCCGGCCGAGCCGCTGACCTGCGGAAACACCGCGGTCCCGGACCCGACGGCTCGGCCTGCACCCACCCGCCCCGCACCCCCGGGAGACGCGTGTCCTCGCCGCACACCCGCCCCAGTCCCCTCACCGTCGTCCTCACCGTCGTCGCCGGCACGCTGGTGATCTCGATCGACCTGACCATCGTGGCCGTCGCCCTGGCCCAGCTCTCCGAGGAGACGGGCGCCTCGCTCCCGGTCATCCAGTGGGTGACGACCGGCTACGTCCTCGGCCTCGCCACGGTGATCCCGGCGGCCGCCTGGACCATCGGCCGGTTCGGCGCCCGCACGGTCTTCCTCGGCGCCATCGTCCTGTTCACCCTGGGGTCGGCGCTGGTCGCCGCCTCCTGGGACGTCCCCTCGCTCATCGGCTCGCGCGTGCTGCAGGGCCTCGCCGGCGGGTTCGTGCACCCGGCGGCCCTGGCCCTGGTCCTGACCTCCGCGCCGCCGGAGCGCCGCGGCCGCCTCATGGCGCTGATGGCGCTCCCCGTCCTCGTCGGCCCGGTCCTGGGGCCGGTCCTGGGCGGCTGGCTGCTCGACACGCTGTCCTGGCGCTGGATGTTCCTGGTCAACCTGCCGCTGGGCGTCCTCGCCGTCGCGGTCGGCCGGCGCAACCTCCCCCGGACGGCGTCCGGCCCGCGCCGGCGCCTCGACGTGCGGGGGCTCCTGTTGCTGCCGCCGGCGACGGCGCTGCTCGTGCTGGGGGCGTCGTCGGCCGAGCAGACGCTCGTGTCGGCCGGGGTGCTGCTGCCGGCGGCGGCCGGGCTGGTGCTCGCGGCGGCCTTCGTCCGGCACGCGCTGCGGTCGACCGCTCCCCTGCTCGATCTCCGGCTCCTGGGCCGGCGGGCCACCGGTGCCGGCGCCGCGGTGCTCCTGCTGTTCGGCAGCGGCTTCGGCGTCGTGATGGTCCTCGTCCCGCTGTACTGGCAGGTGGTGCGCGGCGAGAGCGCCACCGCCGCGGGGCTGCTCGTCGCCCCGGCCGGCCTCGCCGCCGGGCTCACCGTGCAGGTCGTCGGCCGGCTTGTCGACCGGCTGCCGCCCGCCCGGGTGATCGCCACGGGGATCACGGTCGCGGTGCTCGCCTACACGGCCCTGGCCCTGCAGCTCAGCGCCGACGTCCCCGCCTGGCGGCTCGTGCTCACCACGGTGCTCGGCACCGTCGGCGCCGGGTGCACGATCCTGCCGACGATGACCGTGGCGACCCGGTCGCTCGAGGGCCCGGCCATCCCCGCCGGGACGACGATCATCGGCGTCCTCAGCCAGGTCTCGGCCGCGATCGGCACCGCCGCCTTCTCGGTGCTGCTCGCCTCGGCGCTGTCCGCCCGCGTGCCCGGCGTGGCCGACGGCGGCGTCGGGACGCTGAACGCCCTGCCGCCCGGCGAGCTGGCCGCACTGGCCCCGGCCGTCGCCGACGCGTTCCGTGCCGCGTTCTGGCTCCCGGTCGCCCTCATGGCCGCCGCCGGCGTCGTCGCTGCCACCGCGCTGCGCGCCCCCCGGACCGCTCCCCGACCACCGCGACCCGCCACGCCCCTCGAGACCTCGGAGCCGCTCCCGTGACCACCTCCACCGGCGTGTTCGACCTGTCCGGGCACCTCTCCCCCAAGGCCGATCCGGCGCTGATCGACCGCGACGAGGCGCACTTCGCGGCGATCGCCGAGAGCCTGCAGCGGACGATCGCCGACCTGACCGACCGGCTCGACGCCGAGCGCCGCGCCACCGGCCGGTCCGGCCAGGCGGCGCTGGACCGCGACCTCGAGGTGCACCGGCTGACCTCCCGGCTGCGCACCCTGCGTCGCTTCGGCCTGGACCTGTGCCTGGGCCGCATGGTCGGCGCCGACGACGGCGAGCCGGTCTACGTCGGCCGGCTCGGCCTCACCGACGGCACCGGCCGCCGGCTGCTCGTCGACTGGCGCTCCCCCGCCGCCGAGCCGTTCTTCGGCGCCACCCACGCCCGGCCGATGGGGCTGGCCAGCCGCCGCCGGTACCGCTGGACCCGCGGCCGGGTCACCGACTACTGGGACGAGGTGTTCACCCCCGGCGCGCTCGAGGGGCACGCGGCGCTGGACGACCAGTCCGCGTTCATCGCCGGCCTGGGCGCCGACCGGTCGGCGCGGATGCGCGACGTCCTGGGCACCATCCAGGCCGACCAGGACGCGATCATCCGCGCGGGCTCCGGCGGGGCCCTGGTCGTGGACGGCGGCCCGGGCACCGGCAAGACCGTCGTCGCGCTGCACCGCGCGGCCTACCTGCTGTACTCCGAGCCCCAACTGGCCTCCCGCGGCGGGGTGCTGTTCGTCGGCCCGCACGAGCCCTACCTGGCCTACGTCGCCGACGTCCTGCCCAGCCTGGGCGAGGAGGGGGTGCGGACCTGCACCCTGCGCGACCTCGTGCCCGAGGGCGCCGCGGCGACCGACGAGCCGGACCCGGAGGTCGCCGCCCTCAAGGCGTCGACCGACCTCGTCGACGCGGTCGAGGCCGCCGTCCGCTTCTACGAGGAGCCGCCACAGGAGGGCCGGACGGTCGCCACGCCGTGGGGTGAGGTCCGGCTGCGCGCCGCCGACTGGGCCGAGGCCTTCACCGCCGCCGATCCGGGGACGCCGCACAACGAGGCCCGCGAGCAGGTGTGGGACGCACTGCTGGACGTCCTGGTCGACGCGCACGACGGGGACGCCGACCCTGAGACGGTCCGCGCCGCCCTGCAGCGCGACCGCGAGCTGCGCCGGGACCTCGAGCGGGCCTGGCCGCTGCTGGACGCCGCCGACGTCGTGGCCGACCTGTGGTCGGTGCCCGCCTACCTGCGCCGGTGCGCCCCCTCGCTGACCGCCGAGCAGGTGCGGCGGCTGCAACGGGCCGAGCCGCGGGCGTGGACGGCGCCGGACCTGCCGCTGCTGGACGCCGCCCGGCTGCGGCTGGGCGACCGGGAGGCGGCGGTGCGCCGGCAGCGGGAGGCCGCGGCCGTGGCCGCCGAGCGCGAGCGCATGTCCCTGGTGATCGACGAGCTGATCGCCGCCGACGACTCCGAGCTGCTGCTGATGACCAGCCTGCGCCACGGCGACCTGCGCGACGCCCTGGTCGACCGGGCGGCGCTGCCTGCCGCGACCCCGGACCGGTTGGCCGGGCCGTTCGCGCACGTCGTCGTGGACGAGGCGCAGGAGCTCACCGACGCCGAGTGGCAGATGCTGCTGCGCCGCTGCCCGTCGGGCAGCCTCACCGTGGTCGGCGACCGCGCCCAGGCCCGGCACGGGTTCGCCGGGACGTGGCAGGAGCGGCTGGGCCGGAACGGCCTGGCCCGGGTGCGGCTGGCGTCGCTGACGGTCAACTACCGGACGCCGGAGGAGGTCATGGCCGTGGCCGAGCCCGTCATCCGGGCGGTGCTGCCCGACGCCAACGTGCCGACCTCGATCCGCCGCGGCGGCGTCCCGGTCCGGTTCGGGCGGCCGGAGCAGCTGGCCGACGTGCTCGAGGCCTGGCAGGCCGCGCACGCCGAGGGCGTCGCCTGCGTCATCGGCGCCCCCGGGTTCGCCGGCTCGCCCCGGGTGCGGTCGCTGACCCCCGTGCTGGCCAAGGGGCTGGAGTTCGACCTGGTCGTCCTCGTGGAGCCGCAGGACCTCGGGGACGGCGTCGCCGGCGCGGTCGACCGCTACGTGGCGATGACCCGGGCGACCCAGCAGCTCGTCGTCCTCACGAGCGCGCCGGCGCGTCCCGCTGCCGCCGCCTCGCCGCCCGGGCCGCGGTGATCCGCTCGATCTTCTGCGCCTGACCGCAGTCGCCCATGTCGCACCACCGGCGGCTGTGGTTGCGGGAGCGGTCGAGGAACAGCCAGGGGCACCGCGCGCAGCGGCTCACCCGGGCCAGGTCGGGGCTGCGGAGCAGGTCGGCGGCGGCCGCGGCCACCGGGTGCAGCAGCTCGGCGAGGTCCTCGGAAGCCGGCCAGCTCCAGGCCGCCGCTCCCCCGGGCCCGGGAGCCAGCCCGGCGGCGGCCACCGCCTCCGTCACGAAGGGACGCAGCCGGCGCCACGGCTCGTCGAGCGGCGTCCCCTCGACGGCGGCGCCGAACACCTCGTTCAGGACGTCGCGGAGCCGGTGCGCACGGCGCACGGCCGCGGCGGCGGCGCGCGGGTGCTCCTCCGCCGCGGCCATCAGCCGGCCGGCTCGCGACTCGTCCACGACGCCGACGCGGCGCGCCCAGGCCACCAGGCCGGCCGGGTCGGCGACGTGGTCGTGCCGCGCCGGGCCCAGCGGGTCGTCGACGGTGTTGGCGAAGTCGAGCGCCAGGTGCCCGCCGACGACCGGCAGCGACCGGGGCACGACCGGTTCCGTTCCCATCGAAACCGTTTATACCGGCATCACGCCCGCCCCGGATGGGCATGTTCCCACCATGAGCGTTGACACCGGTAACAGCCGGGCGCCGTGGCGCACCGTCGCCGCCCTCTGCCTGGTCCAGTTCGTCGACGTGCTGGGCGTGACCGTCGTTGTCACGGCGCTGCCGCGGATGAGCGCCGACCTGGCCGCCTCGGCGGCCGAGGAGACCGCGGTGGTGACCGCGTACGCCATGGCCTTCGGCGGGCTGCTGCTGGTCGCCGCCCGCCTGGGCGACCGGATCGGCCACCGGCGGGTGCTGCTCGCGGCGCTCGCGCTGTTCGGCGTCGCCTCCGCGGTCGGCGCGGGAGCGGCCGGCCCGGTGGTGCTGGCCGCGGCGCGGGGCCTGCAGGGCGTGGCCGCGGCCGCCTCGGTGCCGGCGGCGCTGCGGCTGCTGACGGCGGCGGCGCCCGGGGCGGACCTCCGGCGCCGCGCCCTGGCCGCCTGGAGCGCCGCCGGGGCGGCGGCCGGCGGCGCGGGCTTCCTGGTCGGCGGGCTGGCCATCGAGCTGGTCAGCTGGCGCGCGGTGTTCTGGCTCCAGCTGGCGGCCGCGGGCCTGCTGCTGGTGGCGGTCCGCGCGGCGGTGCCGGCCACCCGGCTGCCGGCCCCGGCCGGCGGGATCGGCGCCCCCTCTGCGGTCGCGCTGGCGGTGGCCGTCGGCGGGGTGGTCACCGGGACGGCGCTGCTCGGCGGGCCCGCCCCCGTGCTCGCCGGGGCGGCGGTCGTCGCGACCGGCGCGCTGGCCGGCGCGGTCTTCGCCGGACTGGAGCGGCGGGCCGCGCACCCGCTGGTCCCCCGGGGCGCGTGGGCGACCCGGGAGCTGCGCTGGGGCGTGCTGGGCTCGGCGGCCAACACGGCGACGACGAGCTCGGCGCTCACCGTGGCGACGCTGCACCTGCAGGGGCCACTGGGCCTGTCGCCGCTGCGCGCCGGCCTGCTGCTGCTCGGCACGAGCGTGCTCGTCGTCGCCGGCTCCGCCGCCGCTCCCCCGGTGGTCGCCCGGCTCGGCTGGGCCGGGGCGCTCGCGACCGGGCTGGGCGGCGTCGCCGCGGCCTGCGCGCTGCTCGTGGCCGCGCCCACCGCACCCGGCATCGGCGCCGCAGCGGCCCTGTGCGGCCTGGGCCTCGGCATCGCCTCGGTGGCCGCGAACGACATGGGGACGTCGGTGCCCGAGCAGCTCGTCGGCACCGCCTCCGGGCTGCTCAACACCGCCGCCCAGCTCGGCACCGCCGTCGGGACCGCCGTCGTCCTGCTGGTCGCCGCGGCCGCGGGCCCGCGGGCGGCCTGGGTCGCCGTCGCCGCGGGCGCCGTCCTCGCGGCCCTCGCCGTGCTGCGCCGGGCGCCGTCCCGGCCGGCGGACCGGCGGCGGGGACGGCGCCCGGCCGACACGATCAGTGCCAGTCGCTGATCCGGACGTCGCGCGGATCGGGTGCGCCCCGGCCGGTCTCCACGAGCTCCTTGAGGCTCATCAGGTAGGTCGCCCACTTCGTGCTGCAGTGGTGCATGAACTCGACCTCCTCCCGCCAGCCCTCGTGCCGGAACAGCACGATCGTCCAGTCGCGGTCCTGACGGATGTCCCACCGGATGCGGGTGCCGACCCACTCGGCCGGCCCGTCGACGACCTCCCAGCGCACCAGCCGCCCGGGATCGAGCTCGTCCACGCGCATGTCGAACCCGCCGGGGCCGAACCGGAACTCGAGCACGCCCCCGGGCTCCGGCTGCCCGGAGGTCCGCTCCGCCCACCAGCCCGACAGGCCGTCGATGCTGGTGAGCGCGTCGTACACCCGCTCCGGCGAGGAGCCCGCCACGCCGATGCGGTGCAGGATGTCGGCCATCTCCGTCGTCCTCCCTAGTCGTCCTTCTCGGTGCCGCCGCGCTCGATCGCCTCGGCGATGTCCTTGATCCGCCGCAGGCGCCCGTCCCACGCGGCGCCCACCTCGGACAGCTGGGCGACGGCGCGGGCCAGCTGGGTCTCGTCCACGCGGAAGTGCCGCTCCCGGCCGGTGCTGGCCGCGTGCACCAGACCCACCCGGTCGAGGACGGCGAGGTGCTTGGCGACGGCCTGCCGCGTCACGGGCAGGTGCTCGCTGAGCGCGGTCGCCGTCGCGCTCCCCCGGCTGAGCAGCAGGTCGAGCAGCCGGCGCCGGGTCGGGTCGCCGACCGCCGACCAGAGGGCGTCGTCCACCGCGACGCTCATGCCCGCGCCCCGACCTCCGCGACGTAGGCCGGGAGCCGCGGCAGGTAGTGGTCCCAGCCGGTCACGTGGTCGGCGTGGTGGGCGGCGACCCGGGCCTCGTCCCAGCCGCGCTCCCTGAAGCCGGTCTCGGTCATCCGCAGGAGGGTCCCCTCCCCTGCCGGCTCCAGCTCGAAGACGACGAGGAACGAGTTGCCGGGGGCGGCGGTCTGCCCCTCCTCGTGGGTCCAGCGGAAGGAGAACAGCCGCGGCGGGACGGCGTCCACGACCGTGAACTGCACCCAGGTGCGCTCCTCGGCCGGGCCGAAGCCGATCCGCCCCGCTCCCCCGGGCACGGCCGGGTACTCCGCCTCGTCCGGCCACCACCGCCGCAGGTGCTCCGGACTGCTGACCACGTCGAAGACCACCTCCGGCGAGGCGTCGACGTGCAGCTGCCGCTCGATCGTGCCGAACTCCATGACCGCTCCTCTCGCAACCACCGGTTGCACGGGACGGTAGTCCGGGACGACGGAATGCGCAACCACCGGTTGCGGATGGGGCTCGACGGCTACGGGGTGGGCCTGACGACCACCCGTCGAGCCGTATGGTCCGGACGTGGGCGACGGCGGGACCCGGGGCATCCTGCGGCCCTCCGCCCTGCCCGAGGCCTTCGCGCTCGACCGGCTGCAGCCCTCGCCGGACCTGGCCGACCTGGTCGCCGTCCACTGGCGGGTGGCCTGGGACCTGCCGCCGGGGCGGCGGCACGAGTCGCTCGTGCTCTCCTACCCCGCCGTCAACGTGTCCTTCGAGCCCGACGGCACCTGGGTCACCGGGCCGGTCTCGGGCACCTACCGGCGGCAGCTGACCGGGCGGTGCGCCGTCGCCGCCGTCCGCTTCCGCCCGGCGGCCTTCCGCTCGCTGGTCGACCGACCCCTGGCCGGCCTCCGCGACCGCGTCCTGCCGGCCGGGGAGGTGCTCCCTCTCGACGACGACCTCGCCCGCCGCGTCCGGGAGGCCCCCGACCTCGCCGCCGCCCGCCCGCTGGTCGAGGGCTGGCTGCGCGCGCTCCCTCGCCGGCCGACGCCGGAGCAGGCCGAGCTCGACGCCGCCGTCGACCTGGTCGAGCGCGACCGGGGGCTGACCCGCGTCGACCAGCTGGCCGACCGCTGCGGCCGGTCCGTGCGGTGGCTGCAGCGGGCCTTCGCCGACGCGGTGGGGCTGCCGGTCAAGCAGGTCATCCGCATGGCCCGGCTGCGGGAGGTCGCCGAGCGCGCGCTGACCGGGGACGTCGACTGGGCCGCCGTCGCCACGGACCTCGGCTACGCCGACCAGGCCCACCTGGTGCGCGACTTCACCGCCGCCGTCGGCACCCCGCCGGGCCGGTACGCCCGCCAGGCGGGCGGTGCGTCGTCTTTCTCCAAGACCGGCGGCGGCGCCGTCGCCAGCATGGGGGCATGACCACCGCGACGACCCTGCCGCCCCTGTACGCCGACCTCGCCGACGCCGCCCGCGCGGCCGCGGCCGTCGCCCGCGGCGCCGCCGGCACGCCGCTGGACGCCCCCACCCCGGCCACCGGCTGGGACCTGCGGACCCTCGTCGACCACTGGGTGCTCCACACCGGCCACGGCCTCGAGCACCGCGCCCGCCGCACGGACCTGCCCGCGGAGCTGGTCGACCGCGACTTCGCCGCGGAGCCCGGCTGGCCGCGGCGGTACGCCGAGCAGCTCGACCGCGCGCTGGCCGCCTGGCGGGACCCGGCCGCCTGGCGGGGCGAGATCGACCTCGGCGGCATGGTGATGCCGGTCGAGGCGGTCGCCGGCATGAACCTGGCCGAGCTCGTCCTGCACGGCTGGGACGTCGCGGCCGCGACCGGGCAGACGATCGAGGTCGCCGAGCCCACCGCCCGCAGCGTGCTGGCGGCGGTCGAGCAGTGCGCCGCGATGATGCGCCAGTACGACGGCTTCGCCGACGCGCTCCCCGTGGACGACGGCGCCCCGCCGCTGGAGCGGGCGCTGCGGCTGTCGGGCCGCGATCCGGACTGGCGCCCCTGAGGGGGTCAGCGGCCGGCCGCGGCGACCCGCAGACCCAGCGCGACGAGCACCGTGCCGCTCGCCACCTCCAGCCGGCGCCGGATCCGCGGCCGCCGGAACCACTCCCCCGCCCGCGCCACTCCCGCGGCCAGCCCCAGGTACAGCGCGGTCTCGACCGCCACCTGCACCGTCGCCAGGGCGGCCGTGGCGGCGAACGGGGAACCGGAGGCGGGCACGAACTGCGGGTAGAAGGCCACCATGAAGACGGCGAGCTTGGGGTTGGCGAGCTGGACGACGACGCCCTCCCCGAACGCCGTCCACCAGCCGCGGCCCGTGGGCGGGGCCACGACCGGCGGGTCGGCCGGCACCCCGGTCCGCCGCTCCCGCCACACCCCCAGCAGCGCGCGGCCGCCGAGGTACAGCAGCACCAGCGCCCCGGCGACCCGCAGCACCAGGTAGGCGACCTCGGAGGCGGCGACCAGGGCGGCGAGGCCCGCGCCGGCCATCAGCGCCCAGAGGAACAGCCCGGCCTCCACGCCCAGGACGGTCGGGACGGCGCCCGGCAGCCCGCGCAGCGCGGCCCGCCGGACGATCAGCGCCATCGCCGGGCCCGGGGAGGCGGCGATGAGCAGCACCGCGGCCAGGAAGGCGGGCAGGGTGCCGATCAGGTCCACCCCGCCAGCCTGGCCCGGCCCGGCCGCCGCGTCGAGCGACTATCCGCCGGCGCGGTCAGGCGAGCGACCCGAACGGGCCCTCGACGAGGAACGTGCAGCCGGGGCCCTGCAGGTTCGCGAACAGCCAGCGGCCGTCGGGTGAGAACACCGGGCCGCAGAACTCGGCGTCCTCGCCCCCGGCCTCGCTGCGGGCCAGCGGGTACACCGCGCCGTCGTCGGTGACGCCGAGCAGGTGCACCGCGCCCAGCCCGTCCTCGGCCACGATCAGCCCGCCGTGCGGCGAGACGGTGATGTTGTCCGGCCCCTCCCCCGGCGCGTCCGGGTCGGCCGCGACGGCCAGGCGCAGCCGCAGGGTGAGCGTCCCGGCCCGCGGGTCGAGGAACCACACCTGACCGTCGTGCTCGACGGCGCTGCCGTCGTCGGCGCGGGCGAACGACGAGACGACGTACGCGCCGCCGCCGGCCTGCCACGCGCCCTCCAGCTTCCGGGCGCGGGTGACCCGGTCGTCGGGCAGCTGCCGGCGCACGGGGGTGGTCGCCGCGTCCCGGTCGGGCACCGGCACCCACTCCACCCGGTAGGTGGTGCCCGGCTCGGTCGCCGCGGAGAGGTCGGGCACGTGCCGCCCGTCGGCGGTGGTGGCCCGCAGCGCCTCGAGCACGCCGGCGTCGGCGGCCAGCCCGCGCAGCGACCCCCGGCCCAGCGGCCGGGCGCCGGGCGGGGCCACCCACCGGTACAGCCCGCCGTTGGGCTCGACGGCGTCCTCGGTCAGGTAGACGACGCCGGCGTCGGCGTCCACCGCGACCGCCTCGTGCGCGAACCGCCCCAGCGCCGTGACCGGCCGCGGGTCGCGGTTGGCCGCCGGATCGTGCGGGTCCACCTCGAACACGTAGCCGTGCCGGCGCTCCCGCACCTCCTCGGTCTCCTCGCAGGTCAGCCACGTCCCCCACGGCGTCCGGCCGCCCGCGCAGTTGTCCAGGGTGCCGGCCAGGCTCACCGCGTGCGACAGGACCTCGCCCTCCGCACCGACCACCAGCGTGGTGGTGCCCCCGTGCGCGGCCGGGTCGTAGACCAGGCCCGGGACGTGCGGGACCGGGTGCGGCTCGTCCCCGCCGACCTCGTGGTTGACCACCAGCACGGCGCCCGGCCCGTCGGGACGGGCGAACGCCGCGGCGCCGTCCGGGTCCGACGGCGCTGGCTCGCCGGAGTCCAGCCGGGTGCTCCCCTCCCGGGCCAGCACCCGGTACCGGAAGCCCTCGGGCAGCGACAGCAGCCCGTCGGGGTCGGCGGCGAGCGAGCCGTACCCCGGCGCCGCGGACGGCGCCGGGCCGCCGGTCGACCGGCCCGTGCCCCCACCGGCGGAGTCGCAGCCGACCAGCAGCAGGCCGGCGCCGGAGCCGAGCCCGGCGAGGAAGGACCGGCGCGACACCGCCGGACCCTCGGGCGAGCGGGCGGCGGACATCGCCGCCGAGGGTAGTGACCGCGCGCGCCGCCGGGACCGTCCGCGGCCGCCGCCCCGGCGGCCGGTCCTCTAGTGTTGTTGCTCCGGTTTCCTTGGTCGGGCGACCACGGTCGAGGGGCGCACACTTGTTGGGGATAACGGTCGAACGTCCGGACGGGGACCGTGGCGCCGCTGCCAGGTCCGTCTGCGAGGCTGGCCGCCGAGCGCCGCCGGGCCGGGAGGGGGGTCGTCCGTGGACGTCGTCGGCCGGTTCTGGGACCGCGTCAGCACGCCGGTCGCCGACCTGCCCGCCGAGTGGGTGCTGGGCGCGGCGGTGGCCGCGCTGCTCGTCGTCCTCTCCCCCGCCCTGTGGCGCCCGGCCCGCAGCGTGGTGACGATCGCGCACGAGGGCGCGCACGGGCTCGCCGCCCTGGCCGCCGGACGGCGGCTGGCCGGCATCCGGCTGCACTCGGACACCTCCGGGCTCACCGTCTCGGCCGGCCGCCCCACCGGCCCCGGCATGGTGCTGACCTGCGCCGCCGGCTACACCGGCCCGGCGCTGTTCGGGCTGGGCGCCGCCGCCCTGTTCGCCGCCGGGCACGCGGTCGGGCTGCTCTGGGCGCTGCTGGCCCTGCTCGCGCTGCTGCTCGTGCAGATCCGCAACTGGTACGGGCTGTGGTCGGTGCTCGCCACGGGCGCGGTGGTGTTCGCCGCGACGTGGTGGCTGCCGCCGACCGGGCAGGCCGTCTTCGCCGCCGCCCTCACCTGGTTCCTGCTGCTGGCCGCGCCGAAGACGGTGGTGGAGCTGCAGCGGGCCCGGCGGCGGCGCGCCGCGCGCGACTCCGACGCCGACCAGCTGGCCCGCCTCACCGGCCTGCCGGCGCTGCTGTGGGTCGGCGTGCTGCTCGCGGTGGACCTGGGCTGCCTCGCCCTCGGCGGCTGGTGGCTGCTCGGCGCCTGACCCCTCGACCCCGGGTGCTAGGCGCGGGCGCGCCGGCGCGGGGCCGCGCCGTGCGGCTGGCGCACCGGCTCCACCTGCGGCGCGGGCGGGATGTCGACGGAGACCGCGCCGTCGTCCACGGTGATCCGCCGGCCGTGGTGGTGCACGTCCAGCGGCTCCCCCTCGACCAGCCGGTAGGTGGCCTGCTCCTTGCCGATCTCCACCTCCAGGATCCGGCCCTGGTAGACCACGCGGAACCGCAGCCGGGTCAGCCGCGCCGGCAGCCGGGGGGCGAACAGCAGGCGCCCGTCGTGGTCGCGCATGCCGCCGAACCCGGCGACGGCGACGGTCCAGCCACCGGCCATCGACGCGATGTGCAGGCCGTGCCCGGAGTTGCCGTGCAGGTTCTGGATGTCGGTGAGCGTGGCCTCGGCCCAGTAGTCGTAGGCGAGCTCCAGGTGCCCGGTCTCCGCGGCCACCACCGCCTGCTGCGCCGCCGACAGCGACGAGTCGCGCACCGTCCGCGCCTCGTAGTAGGCGAAGTCGGCGGCCTTCTCCTCCTGGGTGAAGGCGTCCCCGCGCAGGTGCAGCGCCATCACCAGGTCGGCCTGCTTGATGACCTGCTTGCGGTAGATCTCGAAGTACGGGAAGTGCAGCAGCAGCGGGTAGCAGTCCGGCGGGGTGGCGGCGAAGTCCCACTCCTCGTGGTGGGTGAAGTTCTCCGACTGCATGTGCACGCCCAGGCGGGCGTCGAACGGCACGCGCATCAGCCGCGCGGCCCGCTCCCACACCGCCACCTCGTCCTCCGTGACGTGCAGCCGCCCGGCGACGTCGGGCTGCCGGCCCACCGCCCGGGCCGCCTCGCGCAGGTTCCGCTGCGCCATGAGGTTCGTGTACACGTTGTTGTCCACGACCGCGGTGTACTCGTCCGGGCCGGTCACCCCGTCGATGCGGAAGCCGTCCTCGCTGTCGAAGTGCCCCAGCGAGGCCCACAGCCGGGCGGTCTCGATCAGCAGCTCGGCGCCGAAGTCGCGGTCGAACTCGTCGTCCTGGGTGGCGTGCCAGTACCGGACGACGGCGTCGGCGATGTCGGCGTTGATGTGGAAGGCCGCCGTCCCGGCCGGCCAGTAGCCCGAGGTCTCCTCGCCGCGGATGGTCCGCCACGGGAAGGCCGCGCCGCGCCGACCGAGCTCCCGGGCCCGGTCCTTGGCCAGGTCCAGCGTCGAGTGCCGCCACCGCAGCGCGTCCCGCGCCGCGTGCGGGGCGGTGTAGGTGAGCACCGGCAGCACGTAGGTCTCGGTGTCCCAGAAGGTGTGCCCGTCGTAGCCGGGGCCGGTCAGGCCCTTGGCCGGGATCGGCTGCCGCTCGGCGCGCAGGCCGGCCTGCAGGACGTGGAACAGCCCGACGCGCACCGCCTGCTGCAGCTCGTCGTCCCCCTCCACCTGGACGTCGGCCTGGGCCCAGAACTCGTCGAGCACCGACTTCTGCTCGCTGCACAGCCGCTCGAAGCCGGCCAGCTTGGCGGTGGCCAGCGCGCCCTCGACCTGGTCGCGCACCGCCGCGGCCGACCGGCGCGACGACCAGCCGTAGGCCAGGAACTTGACCAGCTTGAGGCCGCGGCCCTGCGGCAGCCGGGCCGCGAGGGTGAACCGGGCGAGGTCCTCCCCCGCCTCCATGTCCTCGGTGGCGGTGTCGGGCACGTCGACGACGTGGTCCATGCCGGCGGCGACCCGCAGCCCGCTGCGCGCGGTCCGGTGCACCAGCACCGCCCGCTGGCCGCGGCCGACGGCGAGCTCGTTGACCAGCGGACGGCGCAGCGCCGCCGCGGCCCGCGGGTCGTCGGCCTCCATGCCGCTGTCGACCGGCTCGTTGGCCAGCAGGTCCGACTGCAGCGCCACGTACAGGTCGCCGCGGCCGTCGGTGCACTCGACGGTGTACTCGATCGCGGCGATCGACCGGCGGCTCAGCGACACCATCCGGGTGGAGGTGACCGTGACGGTGCGGCCGGCCGGCGAGCGCCACTCGGTGACCCGGCGCAGCGTCCCGCGGCGCAGGTCCAGGGTGCGCCGGTGCTCGACGATCTCCCCGTAGTCCAGGTCCAGCGGGGTGTCGCCCACCAGCAGGCGGATGAGCTTGCCGTCGGTGACGTTGACGACGGTCTGCCCCTGCTCGGGGAACCCGTAACCGGCCTCGGCGTAGGGCAGCGGCCGCTCCTCGAAGAAGCCGTTCAGGTAGGTGCCCGGGACGACGATCGGCTCGCCCTCCTCGAACGACCCGCGCATCCCGATGTGGCCGTTGGCCAGCGCGAACACCGACTCGTGCACGCCCAGGGAGGTGTGGTCCAGGCCGATCTCGGTCAGCGACCACGGCTCGATCGGGAAGGTGGCCCGCCCCTCGGTCACGAGACCTCCTCGCTGGCGCTCGTCGGCGTCGTGACCGACGGTGCCGTGCCCATGGGTGACCTCGCGAGCTCGATCACTTCCGGCTCCCCGGCGTCGTCTCCAGCAGGTCGGCGAGGTCGTCGACGACGACGTCGGCGCCGTGCTCCCGCAGCCCGTCGGCCTGCCCGACCCGGTCCACGCCGACGACGAACCCGAAGTGGCCGGCCCGGCCCGCGGCCACCCCGGCCAGCGCGTCCTCGAAGACGACGGCCTGCGCCGGCTCGACGCCCAGCGCCCGCGCCCCGGCCAGGAAGGTGTCCGGCGCCGGCTTGCCGCGCAGGCCCTCGCGCGCGGCGACGACCCCGTCGACCCGCGCGTCGATCAGGTGCGCGAAGCCGCCGGCGGCCATCACCTGCTCGCCGTTGGCCGACGCGGTGACCACCGCCGTCGCCAGCCCCGCCGCACGCGCCGCCTCCAGGTAGCGCACGGAGCCCGGGTACACCTCCACGCCGTGCTCCTCGAGCTCGCGCAGCAGCAGCACGTTCTTGCGCTGGCCGACGCCGTGCACGGTCTCGGCGTCCGGGCCGTCGTCGCGGCCGCCCTCGGGCAGGGTGATGCAGCGGCTGGCGAGGAAGTCCCGGACGCCGTCGGCCCGCTGCTTGCCGTCGACGTACCGGTTGTAGTCGAGCTGGGTGAACTCGGCCGCCCCCGGGTCGCGGGCGCGCAGGAACTCGTCGAAGGTCCGCTTCCACGCCGCCATGTGGACCGTCGCGGTCCGGGTCAGCACGCCGTCCATGTCGAAGAGACAGGCCCTGATGCCGTCGGGGAGTCCGAGCACGCTGCGACGGTACCGACGCTCCTGTGCCAGTGCCCGCTCGAGACGGCGCACCGGCCTCGTCGCGGAGCTCGCCCCGGGCCTGCGAGGGGTGAGGAGGACGAGGTCCTTCTAGGGTCGGCCCGGGACGCGCCGGCGTCCCCGCCCCGACCTGCGAGGAGAGGACCGACATGGCCGACCGTCCCGTGCCGCCGAGCCCGTACGACTTCCTGCCGCCCGTCCCGTCGTTCGAGGTCACCAGCAGCGACGTCCGCGACGGGGACACGCTGCCGATGCCGCACGTGAGCGGCGTGATGGGCGCCGGCGGCGAGGACCGGTCGCCGCAGCTGTCCTGGTCGGGCTTCCCCGAGGAGACCCGCGGGTTCGCCGTCACCGTCTACGACCCCGACGCCCCCACCGCCAGCGGCTTCTGGCACTGGATCGTCACCGGCATCCCGGCGTCGGTGACCTCGCTGCCCGCCGGCGCCGGCGCCGAGGGCGGCGCCGGCCTGCCCGAGGGCGCCCGCATGCTGCGCAACGACGCCGGGTTCGCCGGCTACGTCGGCGCCGCTCCCCCGTCGGGCCACGGCCCGCACCGCTACTTCGTCGTGGTGCACGCCCTCGACACCGAGGACATGGGGGTGCCCGACGACGCCTCGCCGGCCTACCACGGGTTCAACCTGTTCGGCCACACGCTGGCGCGGGCGGTGCTGGTGGCGACCTACGAGGAGCCCTGACGGTCAGCTGACGGGCAGGTCGGCGACGCCCGTGGTCCCCACCCAGGCGAAGCCGACCCGCTCGTAGACCCGGGCGACGTCGTCGTCGCCGGCGGTGAGGAACACCAGGTCGGCGGTCTCGCGGGCGTGCTCGGCCAGCGCCGAGGTCAGACCCGCCCCGAGGCCGCGGCCGCGCAGCCGCGGCAGCGTGGCCACGCCGGTGATCTCGCTGACCTCGCGGCCGTCGACGTCCAGCGGGTGGTGCGAGCCCACGGCCACCGGCTCGCCGTCCTCGACGGCCACCATGATCACCGTGCGGCCGGTGGCGATCCGCTCCCGGAGCACCTCGGTGCGCGGGCCGGCCTCGACCCGCTCCTCGACCGCCGTCGCGCCGCCGGGACTGCCGGACGGGGTCGCGAAGGCCAGCTCGACCAGCCGCTGGTACCGCGGCAGCTGCGGGTCCTCGGCGCCGACCAGGTAGAGCCGGACGCCGTGCGGCAGCAGCAGCTCGATCGGGGCGTCCAGGACCAGCAGCGGCATGTAGTCGACGGTGAGCCCGGCCGCGCGGGCGGCCGCCGCGACGCCGGCGGTGCGCTCCCAGACCCACTCCAGCGCGACCGGCAGTCCGGCGTCGTCCTGCACGGCCACGGCCGCGCGGACGTCGTCCTCGGTGACCCGCGCGCCGGGCCGCGGGCGGGCCGGGTACGGCCAGGCCGGCGGCACGATCGGGACGTCGAGACCGCCGACCGCCTCGATCCGCCCGTCCGGCAGCGGGGCGGCGGCGTGGTACCGCTCGATGCAGTCGAGCAGGCCGGAGTTCGCCACGCGGCCGACAGTAGACGCCGCCCGCCCGAACGGCGGCGGCTCCCGCACCCGACCGGGGCCGCTGCACCCCGGTCGGGTGACCCGGGGCGCGGGGCGCCCGCCGGCGGACGGCACGATGTGCGGCGTGACGGCAGGAACGCGGGCCATCTCGCCCTACGCGGTGTTCGACCGCACGTCGTGGCGGGCGCTGGCCGCCGGGTCGGCGCTGCCGCTCGACGAGGGGGACCTCGCCGCCCTCAAGAGCCTCGGCGACCGGATCGACCTCGACGAGGTCGCCACCGTCTACCTGCCGCTGGCCCGCCTGCTCGACCTGCACGTGGAGGCCAGCCGCGGGCTGTGGGCGGCGCGGAACCGCTTCCTCGGCGACGCCAGCGCCAAGGTGCCCTACGTGATCGCCGTGGCCGGCAGCGTCGCGGTCGGCAAGAGCACCACCGCCCGGCTGCTGCAGACGCTGCTGGCCGCCGGCCCGGGGTCGCCGCGGGTGGACCTGGTGACCACCGACGGGTTCCTGCTGCCCAACGGCGTCCTGGAGGCCCGGGGCCTGCTCGGCCGGAAGGGGTTCCCGGAGAGCTACGACCGGCGGGCGCTCGTCCGCTTCCTCGCCGAGGTCAAGAGCGGCCGCGGGCGGGTCAGCGCGCCGCTGTACTCGCACCAGTCCTACGACGTCGTGCCCGGCGCCACCCAGGACGTCGACCGGCCCGACGTCCTCGTGCTCGAGGGCCTCAACGTGCTCCAGGCCGGGCGCCGCGCCGACGGCCGGGCGCCGGAGGTGTTCCTCTCCGACTTCTTCGACTTCTCCGTCTACGTCGACGCCGCCGAGGGCGACATCCAGGAGTGGTACGTCGAGCGGTTCCTCGCCCTGCGCCGGACCGCGTTCGCCGACACCGGCGCCTACTTCCACCGGTTCGCCGACCTCAGCGACGAGCAGGCCCGGCAGACCGCCCTGGAGATCTGGCGGTCGGTCAACCTGCCCAACCTGCGGGAGAACATCGTGCCCACCCGCTCGCGGGCGCGGGCGGTGCTGCAGAAGGCCGCCGACCACTCGGTCCGCCGGGTGCTCCTCCGCAAGATCTGACGCCCTCCTCCCCCGCGGGCCGCCGCTCTCCCGTCGGTGCTTCCGTCCTTCGCCACGTCACCAGCGGCCGCCGTCGCGGCAACGCTGTTGGGGATAACGGTCGTCAGTGCGGCAGGGCACGGGCGCTGTGCGCCGAGCGACCGGTCCGGCGCCGGAGTGGGCCCGGGGCGCACACCGCCCGTGCCGAGGCGCCCGGCCCGACCGCGGCGCGCCGGCCCTCCGTCCCGACGTCCCCCGCGCGGGCTCGAGCTGGGCCGGGGCGGGCGCATCCGTCGGGGGGCTCCGCCCCTGCGCCGGGCACCTCCTCCCCCGGCGCCCCCTCCCTCCGGGCCGGCCACGCAGGCGGCGCTGTTGGGGATAACGGTCGTCGGTGCAGCCGGGACGTGGGCGGGGTGCGCCGGACGACCCATCAGGCGCGGCGGCGGGCACCGGGCGCGCGGCATGGTCCGCCGGTCCGATGGGGTCGCGCCATGGCAGGTCTCGACGACCCGGAGGGGTGACTCCGTCGCCCGCGTGCCTGACAGCCGAGGTGACCGGGGGCACACTTCTCCCCGTCCGGTGATCGACCGGACACGAACCGTCACCAGGCGGCCGGCCCGCCGCCGATCAGGAGTGGTCCCCCATGTGCTCCCACGTAGTCCCCTGCCCCGACGCCAGCAGCGACGACCGTGACCTCGCCGCGGTGGTGAGCAGCCACCCGGAGCAGGGGTGGAGCCTGCTGTGCAACGGCGTCGTCCTGTTCGACGACGACGGCGAGCTGCTGCCCGACGGGCGGGCCGTGGCGCACCACCGCGACTTCCCGCCGGTGCTCGTCAGCGCCTGACGGGCCCCGATGGCCGCCGGGGAGCTCTTCGCTGCCCGGCGGCTCAGGCCTGCCCGGCCGCCACGACGTCCCCCGCCGTGCCGAGGTCGTCCGGCGCCCCCTCGCCGCGGTCGGGCACCCGGGCGACGGGGGCCGCGGCCGGCTCCGGCTCGGCGAACGCCTCGGGCGGCGGGCAGGAGCAGACGAGGTTGCGGTCGCCGTAGGCCTGGTCGATCCGCCGCACCGGGCTCAGGTAGCCGCGGCCGACCAGGCCGGGCACCGGGTACACCGCCGCGGAGCGCGGGTAGGGCCGGCCCCACTCCCCCGCCACCATCGCGAGCGTGTGCGGGGCGTTGCGCAGCGGGTTGTCCTCCCGGTCGTACTCGCCGGCGGCCACCTTCCCGATCTCGGCGCGGATGGCGACCATCGCCTCGACGAACCGGTCGAGCTCGCCCAGGTCCTCGCTCTCGGTCGGCTCGACCATCAGCGTCCCGGCCACCGGGAAGCTCATCGTCGGCGCGTGGAACCCAAAGTCGACCAGCCGCTTGGCGATGTCGTCGTTGGTGATCCCGGTGGCCCTGGTGAGCGGCCGGATGTCCAGGATGCACTCGTGCGCGACCAACCCGTCGCGGCCGGTGTAGAGCACCGGGTAGTGCTCGCGCAGCCGGACGGCGAGGTAGTTGGCGGCGAGGATCGCGTGCTCGGTGGCGCGCTGGAGCCCGTCGGGGCCCATCAGCCGCAGGTAGGCCCACGAGATCGGCAGGATGCCGGCCGAGCCCCAGGGCGCCCCGGACACCGTCGGCCCCTGCCCGCCGGTGTCGGCCAGCGGGTGCCCCGGCAGGAACGGGACGAGGTGCTCGCGGACGCCGATCGGCCCGACCCCGGGCCCGCCGCCGCCGTGCGGGATGCAGAACGTCTTGTGCAGGTTGAGGTGGCTGACGTCGGAGCCGAACCGGCCGGGGCGGGCGAGCCCCACCATCGCGTTGAGGTTGGCCCCGTCGACGTAGACCTGCCCGCCGGCGTCGTGGACGGCGGCGCAGATGTCGCGCACCTCGGTCTCGAACACCCCGTGCGTCGACGGGTAGGTGATCATGATCGCGGCGAGCCGGTCGGCGTTCTTCTCGACCTTGGCGCGGAGGTCGGCCAGGTCGACGTTGCCCGCCTCGTCGCAGGCCACGACGACGACGCGCATGCCGGCCATGACGGCGCTGGCGGCGTTCGTGCCGTGCGCGGAGCTGGGGATGAGGCAGACGTCGCGGTGCTCCTCGCCGCGGGAGCGGTGGTAGCCGCGGATCGCCAGCAGCCCGGCGAACTCGCCCTGCGAGCCGGCGTTGGGCTGCACGCTCACGGCCGCGTAGCCGGTGATCTCGGCCAGGCCGGTGCACAGCTCGTCGATGAGCTGCCGGTAGCCGCGGGTCTGCCCGGCCGGGGCGAACGGGTGGATGCCGGCGAACTCCGGCCAGGTGATGGCCGCCATCTCGACGGCCGAGTTGAGCTTCATGGTGCACGAGCCCAGGGGGATCATCGTGCGGTCCAGCGCGAGGTCCTTGTCCGACAGCGACCGCAGGTAGCGCAGCAGCGCCGTCTCCGAGCGGTGCGCGGAGAAGACCGGGTGGGTGAGGTACGGCGTGCGCCGGCGCAGGTCGGCGGGGAGCGCGCCGGCGCCGTCGTCGTCCAGCAGGGCGTCGTCGGCGGCCACCCCGAACGCCTCGGCGACCAGCCGCAGCACCTCCGGCGTCGTCGTCTCGTCGCAGGCGACCGCGACGGTGTCGGCGTTCACCAGGCGCAGGTTGACCCGCCGGTCGGCGGCGGCGCGGACCACCTCGGCCGCCCGCCCGGGGACGGCGACGGTGACGGTGTCGAAGAACTCGCCGTGCACGACCTGCAGGCCTCCGGCGCGCAGCCAGCCGGCGAGGGCGACGGCGCTGCGGTGCACCCGGGCCGCGATCGCGGCCAGCCCCTCCGGGCCGTGGTAGACGGCGTAGGCGCCGGCCATGACGGCGAGCAGCACCTGGGCGGTGCAGATGTTGCTGGTCGCCTTCTCCCGGCGGATGTGCTGCTCGCGGGTCTGCAGCGCCAGCCGGTAGGCCACGGCGCCGTCGGCGTCCACCGAGACGCCGACCAACCGGCCGGGCAGCTGCCGGGCCAGGCCCTCGCGGACGGAGAGGTAGCCGGCGTGCGGGCCGCCGAAGCCGAGCGGGACGCCGAAGCGCTGGCTGCTGCCGCACGCGACGTCGGCGCCCCACTCCCCCGGCGCCTCCAGCAGGGTCAGGGCGAGCAGGTCCGCGGCGACGACGACGGCGGCGCCGGCCTCGTGCGCGGCGGCGGCCAGCGCCCGGTGGTCGCGGACCGCGCCGCTCGCGCCCGGGAAGGACAGCAGCACGCCGAACGCGCCGGCCTCGGGCAGGTCGGGAGGCCACCCGGCGGAGAGGTCGGCGACGTGCAGCCGGATGCCCAGCGGCTCGGCGCGGGTCCGGAGCACCGCGAGGGTCTGCGGCAGGGTGTCGGCGTCCACCACGAACACCGCATCCGGCTTCGCGCGCCCGGCCCGGCGGACCAGCGTCATCGCCTCGGCGGCCGCGGTGGCCTCGTCGAGCATCGAGGCGCCGGCGACCGGCAGGCCGGTCAGGTCGGCGACCATCGTCTGGAAGTTCAGCAGCGCCTCGAGCCGGCCTTGGCTGATCTCGGGCTGGTAGGGCGTGTAGGCGGTGTACCAGGCCGGGTTCTCGAGGATGACCCGCTGGATGACCGCCGGGGTGACCGTGCCGGAGTAGCCCAGGCCGATCATCGAGGTGAACACCTCGTTGGCCGCGGCCCGCTCGCGCAGCGCGGCGAGGACGGCGGACTCGTCGGCCGCGGCGGGCAGGTCGAGCGGGCGGCGGTCGCGCACCGCCTCGGGCACGGTCGCGTCGACCAGGGACTGCAGCGAGTCGTACCCGACCGCGGCGAGCATCGCGGCGGTCTCGGCCGGCCGCGGGCCGATGTGCCGGGCGGCGAACGAGCCGGCCGGGCTCAGCGACCGCAGCGACGGGAGCGGGGCCGACGGGGAGAGCGGCGGCTGGGATTCGGTGGACGCAGACCCAGGGTCGATCACTGAGGGAACGCTACCAGCGGGAGGTCCCGCCGAGCGGCGGCCCGCAGGGTCCCCGCCGGTACCGGCGGCAGGGCTCAGCGCAGCAGGGGCACGGCACCTGGCCGCGGTGTCGTCCGGAGGACGACGGACAGCAGAGCCTCAGACCGCCTTGCGGCGGCGGCGCATCGACAGCTCGTCGTCGCCGTGGTGCACCGGCCCGCCGTCGAGGCGCTCGGCGGGCAGCTCGGCGATGTCGCCGGACAGCTCGCGCAGGGCGCCGGAGACGGCGATGCCGAAGACGCCCTGGCCCCCGGCGAGCAGGTCCACGACCTCCTCGGCGGAGGTGCACTCGTAGACGGTGGCCCCGTCGGAGAACAGGGTGACGTTGGCCAGGTCCTTGATCCCGCGGTTGCGCAGGTGGTCGACGGCCTTGCGGATGTTCTGCAGCGAGACGCCGGTGTCGAGCAGCCGCTTGACGACCTTGAGCACGAGGATGTCGCGGAAGGAGTACAGCCGCTGCGTGCCCGAGCCGGTGGCGCTGCGCACCGAGGGGGCGACCAGCCCGGTACGGGCCCAGTAGTCCAGCTGCCGGTAGGTGATGCCGGCGGCGGCGCAGGCGGTCGGGCCGCGGTAGCCGACGAGGTCGCTGTCGACGTCGTCGTACGAGGGCGCGCCGACGGCGGCGTCGCTGAAGAGCTGACCCTGGGAGCCGTTGCTCTGGTCGCTCACGTCGGCGTCCCTCCTCCGCGTCCCGCCCCGGTCGGGGCGACCACCCCGGTCCTGCACCCACGGAGCGCGGGTGTCACACCGGTGTTGTTCGCCGAACGGTAAGCCGGGCCCTGGGGTGGGTCAACTGAACGGGGCGGCGTGTCGCTGCACTCACCCGAAGGGAGCCTATCGGCGAGACCGGTGCGTGACTGTAGTCGACGGGTGGCCGGTGGGACGCGTGTGACGACTGTTGCCCGTGGGGTCACACCCGCCCCGGGCGTTCAGGCGCCGCCGGACCCGGAGCCCGCGCCGAAGTCCTCCGGGGAGATCTGGTCGAGGAACTCGCGGAACTTCTCGACCTCGTCCTCCTGCTCGTCGGGGATCTCGATCCCCACCTCGTCGAGCAGGGCCTCCGCGCCGAAGATCGGCGCGCCCGTGCGGACGGCGAGCGCGACGGCGTCGGAGGGGCGGGCGCTGACCACGCGGTCCTCGCCGAGCACCAGCTCGGCGATGTAGATGCCGTCGCGCATCTCGGTGATGTTGACGGCCTCGAGCGTGGCCCCGAGCGCGCGGACGACGTCGCGCAGCAGGTCGTGGGTCATCGGCCGCGCCGGCCGCACCCCCTGCTGCTCGAACGCGATCGCGGCGGCCTCGACCGCGCCGATCCAGATCGGGAGGTACCGCTCCCCCTGCGTCTCCTTGAGCAGCAGGATCGGCTGGTTGCCGGGCAGCTCCACCCGGACCCCGACGACTCGCAGTTCCTGCACGGGAGGCTCCTCGGCTGCGCGCTACGGCTGGACGGCGGCTCCCGGGGCGGGTGCGCCGGGTCGGCGCGATCGGGCGGTGCGCGCCCGGGATCCGGTGCGTCCACCGTACGCCCGACCTAGGAGCGCAGGAGGTCCCGGAGTCGCGCCTCGAGCAGGGCGCTGTGCAGTTGGGCCGAGAGCCCGGCGAGCTCGCGCAGCTTCTCCGTGGCGCGGGCCCGGGCGTCGTCCGAGCGGGCCCGCAGCACCGGGGTCACCAGCTGCTCGACCAGCCCGGCCTCCCGCTCGGCGCCGGTGCGGTAGACGCGCAGGTGCCGGGGCTCCAGGCCGTGCCGGGACAGCCCGGCGGCGGCCCGGGCGACGGGCAGGTCCGCGGCCGGGTGCCGGCCGTCGGCGTCCGGGACGAGCAGGCCGAACTGCACGCAGTCGGCCAGCTGGTCGCGGTCCATCCCGGCGGCCGCGGCGAACTCCTCCGGGGTGAGCGCGCCGTCGGCCTGGCCCGCGTCGGCGATCGCCCCCGCGACGACCCCGGCCGCCTCGGCCGCGGAGCCGCCGTTGCCGGGCAGCGGCAGCCCGCGGTCGAGGGCCTCCAGGTGCTCCTTGATGACCCGCAGCGGCAGGTACTGGTCGCGTTGAGCGGCCAGCACGTAGCGCAGCCGCGCGACGTCGGCCGGGGAGAACTTGCGGTACCCCGACGCCGTCCGCTCCGGGTGCACCAGGTCCTCGGACTCGAGGTAACGGATCTTGCTGATCGTCACGTCGGGGAAGTCGTCGCGGAGGACGCTCAGCACCTCCCCGATCGTGAGCCGGGGGGTGTGCTCGTCGGCGCCGTCCCCGGCCGCGCGGGCTCGCGCTCCGGGCACCGGGGTCAGCGGGCGGCGGGCTCGCCGGTCCGCGGGCCGGTGAGGTAGACCAGCCGGAACTTGCCGATCTGCACCTCGTCGCCGCCGGCGAGGGTGGCGACGTCGACCGGCTCGCGGTTGACGTAGGTGCCGTTGAGGCTGCCGACGTCGTGCACGGAGAAGCCGCCGCCCTCGCGGTGGAACTCCACGTGCCGGCGGCTGACGGTGACGTCGTCGAGGAAGATGTCGCTGTCGGGGTGGCGGCCGGCGGTGGTCACGTCCTGGTCGAGCAGGAACCGGCTGCCGGCGTTGGGGCCGCGCTTGACGACCAGCAGGGCCGAGCCGGCCGGCAGCGACTCCACGGCCCCGGCGTGCGCGTCCGCGGCGGTGTCCGCGGCGACCTCGGCGACCTCGCCGGAGTCCTCCCCGCCGACCTTGGGGATCACGCTGGTCGACTCGCCGATCCGCTCCGGGGTGAGGGCCGAGCCGCACTGCGCGCAGAAGCGACTGCCCTCGGGGTTGTTGTGTCCACAACGAGTGCAGTGCACGTCGATCTCCTCCGGTGCAGGGGGCACCGCCGCGGTCCTCGGGAGGTCGCCGCGGGCGGCCGGCGGACGACGGACCGGTCGGTGCCGTCGTGGGTCGGCCGCCGTGCGGGGCACGGCGGGCCGTTGGTCATGGAACCAGCGGCGGACCCGAGGGTCAACCGAAGGTCCAGGGTCACGACCGCGGTCCCGGGAGGCCCCGGGCTGCGGTCGTGCGGACGAGCATAGTGAGCCGCCGCGCCGGGAGGCGCAGGCCCGGCGCACGGTGCGGCGGGGCGTGCGCCGGGGCGTTCCGGCGCTGCCCGGGCGCGCGGCGCCGGTCAGCCGGCGTCGACCAGCGCCTGGTACCCGTCGGCGTCCAGCAGCGCGGCCGTGGGGTCCCCGGCGGCGTCGTCCACCCGGAGGTCGACCAGCCAGCCGGCCCCGTACGGGTCGGCGTTGACCGTCTCCGGGGTGTCGGAGAGCGCGTCGTTGACGGCCACGACGACGCCGGCCACCGGCGCGTAGACGTCGGAGACGGACTTGGTCGACTCCACCTCGCCCATCGGGTCGCCCGCGGCCAGCTCCGCGCCCAGCTCGGGCAGCTGCACGAAGACGATGTCGCCGAGCGCGTCCTGGGCGTGGTCGGTGATGCCCACGCGGACGACGGTCGCCCCGTCGTCCCCGTCCCGCACGAGCGTCCACTCGTGCTGGTCGGTGTAGCGGCGGTCGGCGGGCACGGTCATGCGGCAGGGCTCCCGGGACGGAGGGTGGGGCCGGCCCGGCGACCGTGGTCGCCGGGCTCAGTCGGTGTCCGGCTCAGCGTATTGAGGCGTCTCCAGCGGTCGCAACGCGTCCACCAGCACCGAGTCGGCCTGTGCGATGACGACGGTGCCGCCGCGCCGGCTGACGTTGTCGACGACGCCGCCGGGGATGTTCATCGCCGTCTCGAGGTCCTGCGGCGAGCCGATGACGGCGATCTCGTAGGGGCTGCTGATCGGCTGCCCGTCGATCTGCAGCTCGCCGGGCTCGCCGGTGACCGCGGAGCTCGCCCCGATGCGGACGCCGTCGATCTGCATCGTCTCGGCGCCGGCGCCGCGCAGCTCCTGGATGGCGTCGAGCACGTCGGCGACCCGCACCTCGCCCTCGGGGTCGCGGATGCTCATCAGCAGCCCGGGGCCCTCGGCGGCGACGGTGCCGTTGAGGATGGCGAGCGCGTCGGCGCGCTGCTGCGCCTCCTCGAGGGCGGCGTCGGCGCGGCTGTCGGTGTCGTTGAGGTCGCGCAGGGCGGCGCGCTGGTCGGCCAGCTGCGAGCGCAGCCGGGCCTCCTCGGCCTCCAGCTCGTCGAGGATGCGGACGAGGTCCTCCTCGCGGGCCCCGGTCAGGGCCTGGTCGGTGTCGGTGGCGCGGACCTGGACGGCGAAGGCGAAGCCGAGCAGCAGGGTCAGCACGCCGATGAGGGCGGCCGCCAGCGGATCGCGGCGGCGGCGCCGGGCGGCCGGCGGGGCGCCGTCCGCCGGCTGGTCGGCGGGCTCCGGTCCGGGGTCGGCGGCGGGCTCGGGGTCGGCGGCGGGCCCGGCGGCCGCGGCGTCCGCGCGCGGGCGGTCCGGCCCGGCGGGGCGCTCGTCGTCGGGGGCCGGGTCCGGCGTCCCCCCGGGGCGCGGGTCGCCGCTCATGCCCGGAAGACGTGCCGGCGGATGGCCGCCGCGTTGCCGAAGATGCGGATGCCGAGCACCACGACCACCGCGGTGGACAGCTGCGCGCCCACCCCGAGCTGGTCGCCGAGGAAGACGATCAGCGCCGCGACGACGACGTTGGACACGAACGAGATGACGAACACCTTCGCGTCGAAGATCCCGTCGAGCCGCGCGCGGACGCCACCGAACACCGCGTCGAGGGCGGCGACGACGGCGATCGGCAGGTAGGGCTGCAGCCACAGCGGGACGGTCGGGTCGAGCACGAGGCCGAGCACCACCCCGACGGCCAGGCCGAGGACGGGGATCACGGATCAGCCTCCGGGGTCCGGGTCGGGGGTGGGGCCGGCGGGGTCGCCGGGATCGGCGGGGTCGGCGGCGTCGGTGCCGCCGGGTGGCGCCGATCCCCCGGACGGCGTCGCGGCGTCGTCCGGGGGGACGGGGCCGGCGGAGCGCAGCTGGCCGCCGTGGCCGGCGGGCAGCTCGAGATCGTCGCGCTGGGCGAGCTCGAAGGTCAGCCCGAAGGACTCGAGGACCCCGGCGAGGGCGACGACCTGGGCGTTGCCCAGGAAGGCCGAGCGCAGCGTGGCGGGGTCGCCGATCGCCCGGATCTCGTAGGGGTTGGTGACCGGCCGGAAGTCGACGAGCACCGCCTCGCCGGCGAACCGGATCGCGGTGGTCGGCCCGAGTCGCTGGTCGTCCACGCTCACCGCCTCGGCACCGGCGGCCCACAGCGCGTTGACCACGATCTGGATGTCGTCGTCGCGCACCTGGCCGCGGGGGTCGACCTCGGCGTCGCCGCCGACCGGGTCGTCCTGCGCCGCGGCCTCGGCGTCGGCGAGGGTGATGAGCAGCCCGGGCCCGGTGACGGCCACGGTGCCGGCCATCTGCTCGGCCGCGTCCAGCTCGTCGAGCGCCTGCCGGCCCTCGTCGGAGGCCGCCAGGGCCGCCTCGCGGGCGTCGGCGACCTCGGCGCGGACCCGCTCGAGCTCGCCGGCCAGGCCGTCGGTGACCTGCTGCGCGTCGCCGATGTCGTCGACCAGGGCGGCGCGGATCTCCTGCCGGCCCTCGGCGCCCGCGGCGGTCAGGTGGTAGGTCACCGCGGCGAGCAGGCCGGCGACGACCATCACCAGCGCCACCGCGCCCCGGCGGCCGGCGCGGCGGGCGGGCGAGGGCTCCGGCCGGCCCGCGCGGGCGCGGGCGGCGTCCACGTAGGCGGGGTCGAGGGTCTCGGCCAGCACCTGGTCCAGCAGGGAGGCGCCCGCCGCGCGCAGACCGCCCCGGGGGGCGGCGGTCACGGCACCGCCCGGGCCGCGGCGGCCCGGCGCTCGGCGGCGACGATGCCCAGCACCTGCACGACGTAGAGCACGCCGGCGGCCACGTAGAGCACGCCGCCCCAGATGGTCAGCGCCCAGGCGACCGGCTGGGCGACCGCGACGAGCGGGCCGTCGCCGTCGGCGAGCAGCAGCAGCGGGAAGGCGTACAGCAGGATGAAGGTCGCGGCCTTGCCCAGGTAGTGCACCTGCAGGGGCGGGTAGCCGTACCGGCGCAGCACCAGCAGCATGACCCCGAGCACCAGCTCCCGGCCCACCAGCACCGCCACCACCCAGAACGGGACGACGTCGCGCAGCACGAACGCGACGAGCGTGGCGACGATGTAGAGCCGGTCGGCGGCCGGGTCGAGCACCGCGCCGAGGCGGCTGTACTGCCGCAGCCGGCGGGCGACGGCGCCGTCGGCCCAGTCGGTGACGCCGGAGACCATGAGGACGACGACCGCCCACCCGTCGGCCTCCGGGCCGAGCAGCAGCCACAGGAACAGCGGCACGCCGAGCAGCCGCAGCACCGACAGCGCGTTGGGGATCGTCCAGACCCGGTCGGGCAGCTCGTTGCGGTCGGTCACCCGGTCCACGGACAGCGGGGACGACGCGGACGGCGGCACGGGGACAGGCGACCCGTGCGACGACGTCACCGATCCTCCCGCCCCGACCGACCCGCTGGACTCCCCGGCCGAGGCTAGTGTCCCCCGTCCCGGGTCCGGCAGGCGGCGCACCGTGCCGGCCGCGGCGGGCCCTCCTCCCTCACCGCAGCGGGGGGGGGGGGGGGGGGGCGGGCGGGGGGGGGGGGGGGGGGGGGGGGGGGGGGGGGGGGGGGGGGGGGGGGGGGGGGGGG